>JAIFMG010000013.1 GCA_020048645.1 Bacteroidota bacterium
CCGCCAACCGTTGCCTTGCCAACGTGGGGACAAACCTCGTCATCAAATTCTCCCCATTTAGACTAAGCTAATTTTGAATCCTTACTTATGTGCGAGCCCAGCGCAACGCATCGCTGATCTTGGCGGACTTTCTCTTTTGATAAAAGGCGGCAGTCAAAAACACCCAGGCTTGACCAGCTTTCTTTTCATCCCTGGGGATCTTGTCTTCCATTTCAATCAGCTCATCGTATGTCCCATTCCGATAGCAAAGCTCCGCATACTGGTTGGCAAAACGCAAATTGTCCTCACCTTTGGAAAAGACGACAGCCATAGCAAGAGCCTTGCGAATCACCGGAGAGTTCGACTCGACCAAGCGATATTTACCATAATGATTCAGAAGGTAAAAGATTTGCTCATGGTTTTCCGCTTTTATGGCGTCTATGAACAGTTGCTGATCTACAAATATCGGTATCATCTTTTCCGTTTTTGTGGGTTGCTCAAGAAAACTGCTGGAAACATCGTGCTTGGAAGAAGTTCACGAGCTCGGCTGGCAGGCTACCGCGTCGAGGCGGCCAATGCGTGCGAATTTATTTTCATCCTTTCATTTTCAAAAATTTAGTAGCCTGAATCATTGCTTCCCAGATTCTGAATGAGAAACTCGCGGAGCGGCTTGAGCGCTTCATTTTCAAAATCCCAAAGGTCCCCATTCCACAGGTCGCGGCGGGTGGCTTTGTTTTTACTGGTGTGTTGTAGAACGTATGAGTACACGGTTTTTTTGCGTTTGTCGCTTTCGAGATTCCCGAACTTTTCTTCATTGATGGCCTTTAGACAGGTGTGGAATTTCTCGTGACAGTCTTGAACCGACTGGATTTTCTCTGGCTTCGCGATTCGAAGCAGCAGGCTTTCCAAATCACCACTGTTTTCGTCGTCAGGGAAAAGAAAAATGTCGTAGCTTGACTTTTCGATTTCCAGTTGCTTCTTGATGTTTTGCCTTGCCTGATCGGCATTGCCATCGGCATCGAAGACGAATAAGAACTTAAACCCCTCTTCTAAAAGTAAAGGGAAAGTTGTTTTAAAATCTCCCAGTCCATCTTTGCCATCCGCATTTAGGAGTGCCAAACTACTATTTGGCAGTTTAATGATTGTTTTCATTTTTTTCTCTACATCATTACCCTTTTCTTCTTCCTTTTCCTTGTCTTTTTTGGGTATGTGTTTTTCAAGCTCTTGCTGGGTTGGAAAATTACCCCTCAAGAGCGCAGCCAGAAAATAGAGGTCATCCAGCCCTTCCACAACAATCATAATCTTGCTCATAGCTCACCTCCCCTCAGGCTGACGAAATTGTCTTCGATCAACGCGTTGAACTGTTCAAAAACGTGGGTGTATGCCTTGACTTTGCCATTGCTGTGGTGGTGAATCTGTATCACCCTCGATTTTTCCGTCAGGTCGATTTCCTCGTCGCGCAGTTCGTTGAGGGCTTCGTTGAAGTATTCGAGGCATTCCCAGTTGTGGGTGCTGGCGAATAGCTGGATTTGGTACTGTTGGGCCTTGCGCAGGATGATCTTCCAAAACTCCTTGAAGCGGGTGTAGTGGATGCCGGTGTCGATCTCGTCGATCATCAGGCGCTTGCCTTGGTGCAGCTTCATTTGCAGGAGGATGCGGAAGAGCTTGTAGGCGCCTTGGCCGTAGCGGGTCAGCGGGGCGGCCATGTCCTGTCCGCTTTCTTCGATGTAGATCCGGTTCTGGCTGGTGCTCAGGGAGATACGCTGGATTTTGGGAACGAAAGTTTTCATGTGCTCGACGAACTCCTCGCGCTCGGAGCGGGACAGGTCCACGAGCTCGAGGTAGGCCTCGGCCTCGCCCGGCTCGCGGACGACGGCGAAGGGCACCAGCGGGCAGGTCAGAGGGCTGCTCTTGCCCACCTTGCTCCGCGAGTCCTCGAATTTCCATTCCTGCTTCTTGACGCCAAACTCAAACAAGGCCCCGGATTGGTCGTCGCTGAACTTGGAGAACTCGGGGGCCTTGATCTTGACGGTCCATTGTCGGCGGAACTCCTTGACAATGAACTCCAACGAAAGGCGCTCTTTGGTCTTGGGGTCCTTGAGCAGGCCATCGCGCCAGAAATCCTCGAAAAACTCCTCCGGCCCGCCCGGCAGCGCGCTGTTGCGGAAGCGCCAGGCGAAGAGCCACTGGTAGAGCGGCTCGGCAGGCTCGGCGGAAACGCAAAGCGCTTCGAGCAGGGAGGTCTTGCCGACGTTGTTGTCGCCGACCAGCAGGTTGAACTGGCCTATATCCTTGATTTCCAAGTGGTCGAACTTCTTGAATCGGCGGATTTCGAGATGGGAGAAATGCGGCGGCGGATCCATGCTCAGGGGCTTGGGCACATCGGGCAGGCGGGCCAGCTCGGCTTGGGTGAAGGGCGTCGCGTTGAAGGCGTGGCGGGCAGCGATGGACTGGAAGGCAAGGTTCAATTCTTGAAGGTCGCCGTACTTTCTGTGGTGTTTTTTGGCCCATCGCTCCAGCAGGAAGGTATAGCCGATTTCGGCCCAACCTTGCTTGGCCAGTGCTTCCGCTTCCCACTCGATCAGAACCAGCTCTTCCTCTTGATTGTTCCGCAATGTTTCGACCTGTCCATATTCTTGCACCGCCTGGGTGCTGATTTGACCGTGAAACATGCCGAATACCAAGCGAAACCATTGCTCGAACAGCAAGTTGGCTTGGCGATCCTGCTTCTGAAACCATTCCATCTGCTCGTTGAGGAAGCCGCGCTCCTCGGGAGTCGATTCGCTGAGCCAGAAGCGAAAGAGCCAATGCCAGACCGCGTCGAAGTCGCGGCTGGCGCGGCAGGCGAGCACCTGGCAGCGCAGGTAGTCGCGGCTCTCGTCGTAGGCCGCTTCTGCGTGTTTTGAGTCGGCCGAGGCTTGGGCCATTTCCCAGGCTTCTGCGGCCTGCTTCCAGTTGCTGAGGCGGAAGTGCAGTCGCGCGTAGCCGTCCCAAATCCGGTAATCGTCGCCGGGCTGGATCAGGCGCTCCAAGATTTGGCCCCTGTTCCAATCGTCGTGGCTTTCAGCCTCAACCAGCTTCTTGAGCAAATCTCCGCGCCAAGGTTTGGCCTCGACGATTTCGACCAGTTTCGGAAGAGCCTCTTGTATTTGAAGCCAGCGCTGGGCCTCCATCTTCTTGTCTTGCAGCCATTGCGAGACCGCCCATGCGGCCATTTCGTAGTGGTTCTTCGGCATCCCAATTTTCCGTTCGAGCATTTCGGACGGTTGCTTCAGTCGGAGCGCGCAGGCGATGATCTTGGGCCTGGCGAGCTCGAGGTCCTTGATCTTCTCGTAGGTGGCGATGGCTTCATCGTACTTTTCGAGCAGCTCGTAGGCCAACGCGCTGGCTTCCAAGGCCTCTGTTTCGCGGTCAAAGCGCCGGAACTGGCGGGCCGCGGCCTCGAGCAGGATGGGGTTGCGCGAGAACTTGCCCCGCTCGAAGTCTGTTTGAGCATTGCGAATACCTGTCTCTTCATCAACTTCTGCCAAAAGATTTATCAACTCGGTACCTCGGCGCAGGATTTCTTTCATCGGCTTGAGATTCCAACTCAAATCGACGACATCGTCTAATTTCAGCCAGAAGCCTTCCCAGCTTTCTTTGCTGTCCAGAATAATGATTTCTTGCTTGCTTCGGGTGATGGAAACATACAACTTGTTGAAAAAAAAGTGCCTGCGAAACTTCAATTCATCATTTCCACCACTCTGATTGTCTATCTCCTCCATGTAGTAGCGACCGAAGTCATACAACACGACCTGCTCGTATTCAGCGCCCTTGACCTCCATGGGGGTTTTGACCTCGAAGGTCAAGCCTTTGAGCGGGCCTTCGTCCATCCTTTTCTTGCGGTCTGCGGGAGAAAGCTCCTCGGGGATGATGATGTTCTTATTCTGAATCTTGGTGATAAAGTCAGCAGCTAACAGCGGGTCTTCCTCAAAGTTTGAAAAGGGGAAGAAGAAGTTGATGTCGCGTTCATTGCGTGTTGGACGTCCTGGATCTTGCTTTCGCGCGGAACTAAAACCAAATTCTTTGATTCGCCACAACTGAACCTTATTGGCAAAATCCACAACAGGTTGTGGCGAGCGATAATTGTATTCTGGTGAAAAGATATAATCTTTACCCAGATTCCTGAATCCCAGTTCGCTGAGAACAACAAAGAGCATTGACTTCAAATGCTCGGCCGTAAAGCCCGTCGGGTTGACGGTCTGATTGGGGTCTCCAGCAAAAACCAAAGGAATCTGGTCAACCTTAGAAAGGTCGTGGCCATTGAATGATGACATGGAAATCAAAAAAAGCAGTTCTTGCCGAGAAAAATCCTGTGCCTCGTCACACACGATAGCCTCGTACTTAGTCAGTTTTCTGTCCTGCTCGCTGAGTATTCGGATGATGGTGGTTTTATCCCAGAAGCGATCCTCCTGCAACAGCCTGTCGTACCAAGGTTTCACAAAGGTTTGCAGTTCTTCCATCTTCTCCCTTGAAACAAGACGAATCTTGCGAGTGAAAATTTCATAATTACTGGCATTCATCTCTTTGTAACCGTAGCCCCGAAAAAGAGTATTGATGACAAACCAGGCTTCTTCAGGGCTATGAGAAGAAAACCCACTAGCCTTTTTGGTTTCCCGGTTGTATAAATATCTGAATTTGGGATAATCAAGATATTTATCCATTGGAAAATTCTCAAGCTCCTCTGGGTTGAGCTGGTTGCGCATGAAAGAAGCAAACGTAAAGAAATGGTCCTTGAGAGCGTCCAACTCTCGAACAGAAAGTCCATCAAACTCGGGATTTGTCCGAAGCATACTGCCAACCATTTTGCGAGATTGCTCAAGCAACTCATCATTCTCCATCAAAAATACGACAGGGCCATCCATTTCACCAGCACAATGGTAATAATAAAGATTTGCAAAAATATAATACAACATTGTTGATTTTCCGCTTCCCGCCTGGGCATCAATGTATTTCGGGAAGCGAAACCCTTTTGTCAAAAAATCAATCTGCTCAGGCATGAGCGAAAGGTTGCTCAACTCGCTGCCCCTCTGGATATTGGACCAGAGACTTTCATCACGCAAGGCCCATGCGGGATAGGCGCGTAATGGTTTCCTTTTATCTATTTTGGAAGTGAAGCACTTTTTCAATTCTTCGAGCCGATCCTTTTGGCTGTTACGGCTGGCACCTCCCTGAAGAAAATAATTGAATGATAAAGAACCATCATTCTTTTTTTCTTCATTATAAAAAATGGCAACATCATAAGTCGAATCCTCCCACAACAACACGCCGCTATCTCCCAAGGGCTGCCCTTTGGATTTGCGTTGCACGATATTGTCGATGACCCTCCGAAAGGCGTTCAGATCCGCATCCCGCAAACCGTCCTTGGCATTTTTCTCCTGCGCGTAGCGCACCCATTCCTCGGATTCAAAAACATAGTAGCCCACCAGAAGTTTGAAATCCTTTAGCCAACGCGTTTTGCTTTCGGGCAGTTCGGGTTTGGGCAAAACCACTTCGCGGTTGCTCTCGCGAATCTCCTCCTTGCAATCTTCGATTTCGTCGGGCGCGAGGGGGTAGTTGTCGGCCCAGGTTCCGTTTTTGATGAGCTTTTTGTGCCGCTGCCACATGGGCCCCAGGCGAGGCCCGGTCAAGAAGGCCCGGGCGAAAAGCACGCGGTAGGTCTGGCCATCCACCTCCAGATTGGGGTATTCCTGCAAGAGGGTCAGCCCCTTGGGCGTGCCGTTTCGATAGACGAAAATCCCGCCGGTGTAAGGCGTTACGGTGGACATTCGCCGAAGGCTGTCAACCGAGGGCAGTTCGGCGACTTTTTTGCGGACGTTAGACAGGTTTTCGGTCTCCAGTTGGAACTCGTGGCAGAGGTGGACGTGGTGCATGGGGCGGGATGTTTTGAATCTGCACAAAGATAAGAAAAAGGCTTGGGGGCCAAAGGCCTGGATTTTGGGGCGAAATGGCTATCTTGTGGCCTCGAAATCCCTAACGATCCGATGCCATGCCGCTTCCCTCTATGACCCTCCTGCCCCGCGGGCCGCGCAACTTGCCCACGCGCTCCGAACTTGACCTGACCCAGGGCCTGGGCGCCTACCTGGGCTTCGGCTACTTCTTCCTGCTGGGGCCGCTGGTGCCGCTGGCCATGCTGCTCTTCGTGGGCGACGCCCGGGTGCCGCTGGGCGGGGCGGCGCTGAGCATGGGCGTTTTCATGGCCGTGGGCCTGGGCCTGCTCTGGCACGGGCGGCGGCAGCGGGCGGCCCGGCGCGACACCTTCGCCAACGGCCTGCCGGTCGAGGCCACGGTGCTGGGGCGCTCCAACAGCTTCGCGTTCTGGAAGAGCAGCCCCAACGTCAGCATCCGATTCCGCTTCGAGTTCGAGGGGCGGACGCTGACCCTGGCGCAGGTGGCCACCGACCGCTCGGTCTTGGAGCGGCTTCCCGAAGGGGCCAAGGTGCTGGCGCTCTACTGCCCCACGCGCGGAATGGCCTTGCTGGGCGAGCCTTTCGGGCGACGTTTTCTGCTGGCCTAATCTGCTGGTTTGCAGAAGCGTCTAAAGCATCCCGCCAAAATGATTTTCATTTTGCGGGAAAACATTCGCACTTTTGTCCCATGCTAACCCAACTTCGCAGCGCGCAAGTGCGTAAACACACCCAATCGAACAACTCTCCCCAACGCTTTCCCAACTCATCATCCCCCCAAAATGAAGAAGTTATTTTTGCTGCTGGCCCTCGGCGCCATGATGTCGAACAGCCTGCTGGCCCACGAGATGGGCGGCGTCTATTTCCGGATCGTGGTGCCGGAAAAGAAAGCCTGGCTGGAAATCGAGCGCCACGCGACCATCATGGACTTCGCGGGCGACACGCTGTTGGCGCACTCCGAATCGGATGCCGAATTTGATCAGGTGCGGCGCATGGGCTACGATTTCCAGATCGTGCCCGACCCGACCCGCGCCCCGCTGGCCATCACCATGGCCACCACGGTCGAACAAATGGCCAACTGGGACCGCTACCCCACCTACGAGGTCTATACCCAGATGCTGCAACAAATGGCCCAGGAGCACTCGAGCATCTGCCGCCTGGAGACCATCGGCACGACGGTGCAGGGTCGGCACCTTCTGGCCCTGAAAATCAGCGACAACCCCGACCAGCAGGAGAACGAGGCCGAGTTCTTCTTCACGGGCCAGATGCACGGCGACGAGCTCGTCGGCGGGCACCTCTACCTCCACCTGGCCCACTACCTGGTCAACGAGTACGGGCAGAACGAGCTGGTCAACGAGATGGTGGACGGCCTGGAAATCTGGATCAACCCGCTGGCCAACCCCGACGGCACCTACCACGGCGGCAACCACACCGTGGCACAGTCCACCCGCCAAAACCAGAACGGCGTGGACCTGAACCGCAACTTCCCCGACCCGCAAGGCATCGAGCACCCCGACGGCAACGCCTACCAGCCTGAAACACAGGCCATGATGGACTTCGCCGCGGCCCATACCTTCACCATGAGCGGCAACTCGCACAGCGGCGCCGAGGTCATCAACTACCCCTGGGACACCTGGTCGAGGCTGCACCCCGACGACAACTGGCTGCAACGCGTCTCGCGGCAGTACGCCGACGCCGCGCAGGCCGTCAGCACCGGATACCTGACCGGATTCAACAACGGCATCACCAACGGATACGCCTGGTACTCGGTGCAAGGCGGACGCCAGGACTACATGAACTTCTTCCACCACTGCCGCGAAATCACCTTCGAGCTCTCGGAGGTCAAGCTCCTGGGCAGCGAGCAGATGCCGGCCCACTGGAACTACAACCGCGACGCCATGCTCGGCTACATCCGCCAGGCCCTGTTCGGCGTCGGCGGACTGGTAACGGCCCAGGACAATGGCGAAGCGCTGCGCGCCAAGGTGGAGGTGCTCAACCACGACATGGACAACACCTTCATCTACACCGACCCCGACGTGGGCGACTACCACCGGCCCATCTTCGCCGGCACCTACGACCTGCGCTTCTCCTGCCCCGGCTTCGCCAGCAAGACCATCGAGGACGTGCAAGTGGCTCACGACCAGCTCACCCAGCTCGACGTGCAGCTTATCCGCCACGCCATCCTGACCGTCAGCGGCAACATCCGCGACGGCGAGACCGAGCTGGGCCTGGTCGGCGCGACGGTGAAACTGGAGGGCGAAGGCGGCAGTTTCAACGCCCAGACCAACGACCAAGGCGCCTTCAGCCTCACGCAGGTACCCTCGGGCGAATACCAGGTTACGGTCTTGGCCGACGGCTACTACCCCGTGATGCAGACCCGAACACTGCACACGGGCAGCACACAAATCGACATCTCGGTTTTTCCGGGGCTCGTGCAGGACTTCGAGGTGGCCGACCTGGACGAGCAGTGGAAACCGGCCGATAACGCGGGCTGGTCTCTGGCCGAGGACGCCTACAACTCGCCCGTGCAGTCGCTGCGCTCGGGCAGCATCAGCAACAGCCAGACCTCCAGCGTAGAATACGAGCTCAACGCCCTCGAAGGGGTCATCAGCTTCTACTTCAAGGTCTCATCCGAAAATGGCTACGACTACCTGCGCTTTTTCATCGACGGCCAACAGCAGCAGCAATGGTCGGGCGAACAAGGCTGGACCCGCGTCCAGTTCCCGGTCAGCGCCGGAAACCACACTTTCCGCTGGTCGTATGTCAAGGACTACTCGCAGGCCTCGGGCCAAGACGGCGCCTGGCTCGACGACGTGATGTTCCCGCCTTCGAGCGTCGTGGCCATCGAGGAGCCCACCGCGCTGGCGGCCCGCGTCTGGCCCAACCCGTTCACCGACGAGCTGCACTTCCTCCTGCCTGACCCCTCGGCCGGCGGCTTCGAGGTCGAACTCTTCGACGCCACCGGGCGCCTGCTCGACCGCCTCAGCTCCGACGGCAACGCGCTGGACTGGGACGCCCGCCACCTGCCCGACGGCCCCATCTTCTACCGCATCACCCAAGGACAGACCACCCACAACGGGCATCTCAGCCGCATCCGCTAAGCCCACCCAAGCACGATTCGCCGCCTTCCGGCTGGGGCTTTGGCCCTTCGCGGAAGGCGGCTTTCCTTTGGGCGAATGATTAGGCCGCACCGCTGGCACCTGTTCCTCAAACAATCAACCAAAACTTATCCCACATGAAACAAATATTCCTACTTGCGGCATCGCTTGTCATTCTCATTGCATCCTGCCCGAAAGCCCAAGCCCAAGACGATTTCATCCACATCAAGGACAAGCAGTTTTATTCGGAAGACAGTGTCTTTTATTCTGTCATGCTGAACTACATGGTAGAAATACGAGAGTTTGAAGGACAGCATTTTCTGGTAGGCATCCAACATTACGAAGACCCGAGCACCTTTGAAGGAAATAGCATCGAGCAGATCAACAACATAACGAACGGACACTTGGAATTGATCCAAGGCTTGGGATTCAACACGGTAAGACTGGTCTTCAAATTCATCGCGACAGACCAGGACAGCGTCAGGATAGCGATCAACGAAGACGGAGCCATAAGATACGTCGGCCTGGAGGGCAATGAAAACATTGTGTTTGAGGGCATGGATCGATTTGTCGAATTGGCAAAGAAAAACAACCTTCGAATCATGGTTTTGTTGAACCCGCCCTTTCAGAAAGATCTCGAAACTTTCACGGTGAAAATGCTCGAACGCTACCAGGACGAACCGACCATCTTCAGCTATGATTTTTTCAACGAGCCACTCTATTTCGACAACTACAACATTCCGCCAAGCCGAAGACGAGAAAAACAGGACATCGTCGCCTTTGTCGAGCGCTGGAGGAGCTGGGTTGACACCTACGCGCCGCGACAGCTCATGACCCTCGGTTTTTCGGAGCCGATCGAGGTGTTCCAATGGGATCAGGAGCTCCTTCCTGTTGATTTCCTCTCGTTCCACAGCTACCACCCGCTCCGCGTTTTCAACGAAATCTATTGGTACTCAAGGTATATCGACAAGCCCTGGATGATTGGCGAAACCTCCTTGCCCGCTGACAATGATTCCATCTCATTTTTAGAACAATTGCACTTCCTCCAGGAAGTCAACCAACGGATCCAGGATTGCGGTGGAATGGGCATCGGTTGGTGGCAGTTCCAGGATGTGGACTGGGGAAATTTCGAGCACGACTTCACGAGCATCCACAGAAGGAATTGCAGAATCGTTGATGACAATGGCCTGCCCATCGCCAACGATTCTCGAAAAGATGTCGCTGGGGAATTCAAAAATCTCGCTAATTACCCTCGAAGCAGCAATTGCGAAAGGCCTGTCAATTACTACAACATGCTCGGCTATCAAAACATACTTCTTACAGGGCAGATCTTGGAGGAAGACACCCAACAGCCCATCAAAGGCGCTGTCATCAGAGGCTGGAGCCCGGATTGGAGCATCGCATCCAACACCTTTACGGATGAAAACGGATACTTCTACCTGTATTCCAACACCGAATACATACATTTCGAGGCTTCCGCTCCCGGAATGTCAAGAGTTTTTTTCGATTTTTCCGCGCAGTACAATCCGAGGACAGCCCACGAACTGCCGATGAACCAGTTGCCCAATCGGATGTTGGAATACCACTCAATTTCTTACCGGCCATTTTTGCGAAGCTCTTACGACCCTTTTGATGCGAGTTCAAACATCAATCCTTTCGATTTTGACCCTGCGAAATTCGCAAATTACCGCTACTCTGGCCCGATGAAAACGATTTACTTGTCAAAAATAAGATGATTGGGAAACCATTTCCAGCATCCTCGCCGTCCTGAATCAGCCCCGAAACGCTGGCCCGCCCGCGACAGGCTGCCCAAAAATCTCGGCAAGTGATTATTTTTGGAGCATGGAAACGAAAGAGACAGTTGAGCGATACAAGATTTTCGCGTATGGAACCCTCATGCAGGGACGGCCAGCGCACCACCTGCTCCAGGAGGCCGTGCTGCTGCGCGAGAAAATGGAAATCAAAGGCTTCCGCCTGCTCGACTATGGCCCTTTCCCCGTAGTCATGCCTGGCGCCAGCCACAACAAGGTCATTGGCGAGATGTACGAAGTCAATGGTCCAACCCTCAAGAAGCTAGACATTTACGAAGGTGTCCCGACCCTCTACAAACGGGCCTTCCTGGTGGCTTACGACACCTTCATCTACCTGGGCCGCAAGCGCGAGAGCTTCGAGCACCTGCCCGTCATCGAGCATGGCGACTGGAACCGCTTCCTGGTCGAAAATCCTGGGGTGGAAACCCACTGAGCCCGATGCGCCGCGTCTTGCTGAGCCCGCTCGACTGGGGGCTGGGCCATGCCACCCGGCTGGTTCCCGTGGCGCGCGAGCTGCTGGCGCAAGGCTGCGAGCCCGTCTTCGCCGCCAATGGCATGGCCGCGGCGCTGCTGGCCGAGTCGTTCCCGCAGGCAGAAATCTGGCCTCTGCCCCGCCTGCAACTGCGCTACGGTTCCGGCCAAAGCCAGGTCTGGCCCATCGCCAAGGCCCTTCCGCACCTGCTCGACACCGTCCGCGCCGAGCACGACTGGCTGCGGCGCGCGCTGCCAAGGCTGCGCGTCCAAGGCATCCTGTCCGACAACCGCTACGGACTCTGGGCGCCCGGCGGACCGCCCAGCGTGTTCATCACCCACCAGCTCAACATCCAAACGCCCGACTGGATGCCTGGAAGCCAGTGGATTCTGCGCCAGCTCGTCGCGCGGATGACCCAAAATTTTGCCCAAATCTGGGTGCCCGACTGGCCGGAGGGCGACGCCGGACGGCTCTCGGGCGAGCTCGCGCGGGCGGTCCCTCGGCTGCGCCCGCGGCTGCGCTTTGTCGGGCCGCTTTCGCGCTTTGCCGCGCCCGCCAACACTGCGGCACTTCCCCGAACCGACCTGCTGGTGCTGCTTTCGGGCCTGGAGCCGCAGCGCTCGCTCCTCGAGGCCGAGGCGTTGCGGCAAATGGCCCGACTGCCCGGTAGCTTCGCCCTGGTCCGCGGCTTGCCCTTGGAGAAACAGTCGCTCGAAGTTCCTGGCAATGTACTTGTCTTCAACCACTTGAACAGCGAAGCGCTGGCCGCCGCGCTCGCTTCAGCCGACCGCGTGCTTTGCCGTTCGGGCTATTCGAGCGTCATGGACATGGTCGCGCTGGGCCGGGGGGCCTGCCTGGTGCCCACACCCGGCCAGACCGAGCAGGAATACCTGGCTCGCCACCTGGCAAAATTTGCCGGTTTCGACTGGCAGGAGCAAAGGCGCCTTGACCTGGCCCGCTGCCTCGACGGCCCGCCGCCGCCCGCGCCCAGCCTAGCGGGGCCGGATGGACTGCTCAAAGCCGCGCTCGCCGAATGGCTGGCCAGCCTGGACAAGGGCATTCAAACATGACGAAAAAAAATCACTCCACTGCTTTCCAATGGCCTTGGCTGGTGTGCTAAACACCCAAACAACCCACCCGCAGACGCAACCGGGCAAAGATCTACGTCGGCATCCAGTTGCAGGCCGCCACATCGAGGGCAAGGCGGGTGTAATCGTACAGGAAGTTGGCCAGCTCCTCGACGTACTTCTCGGAATAAAGCTGCGCGGTGCTGGAACTGACCCGGAAGAAGGCCTGCTCGAAAACCAAATCTCCCTTTTCGATGCGAAGACCCATTTGTGGAATGTTGGAATAGAAGAAATTCGGATAATGGTTGCGCAAATCGTCGATCTTGGCAATGGCCTGTTGGAACAACTCGAGCTTGCCATTTCGCTCCAGCCAGGCCTTGGCATCGGTCTCTTGCTCGCCGATCCGGGCCAGGTGCAAGTGGTTTCCGACCTTGAGGTAGAGGTGGTTGTGGGCCACAGAGGCACTGATGCCCGCCCAGGCGTTGGGATGTTTGGATATGAACTGGTAGCGCAGGGTGGCAATCATGCGGCCCTTGCGCTCCACCTGCGAGAAAGGCGGCCGCAGCTTGGCCTCGAGCAGCGGGCGCAGGCGCTGGTCGAGGGAAAATAAAACGCGTATATTGTTGATTTCCAACTTGGCCCGCTGGTCGCTCTTGACGTTGGTAACATGCAGCAGCTCCACCAGCTCCGGCAAAACCATCGCCAGACTGCCCCGGTCGGACTGGGCGATGGACTTCATCTCGCGCAGCAAACTGAGGATGTTGTGAGCGTTTTTGGTCAGGTAGGGCGTATGCTTGCAGTAGGCCTCGATGATCTGCTCCCAACGCTCGTGCGCCGGAAGGTTTGAGCTGCTGAAGGAGAGCGCCTCGGGCGAGAGCTCCAGGCGGAGCGTCTTGGCAAAATCGTAGGTCCAACTTTCCAAAAATGGATTTTCGGAGAGCAGGTTGAACACTTCGGGATAAGAGATCTGCAAGCAGGTAAGGCCGAAGATGAGCAGCTTCTCGTTCGGGGTCAGTTGCTTGATGGGCTGGTCGTCGGGCTGGCTGCCGATGAGCAGTTGCACAAAGGAAATCGTGTTGGCCAAGCGCTTGATAGACCGGGGGTTGGTGCCGACGGAAAGGGAGGTCAGCCGCACGATTTCCTCGATCAAGTCCGGCTTCTGGTCGGTCTCGGTCAGGAAGCCAATTTCGGTGAGCAGTTGCTTGAGGTACTCGTCAATGACATAAGTATTGACGGGCATCTGGAAAGGCAGTTGAATGATTTTGTCGAAAAAAGAACGGAATTCCCTTTCGTTGTGTCGATTTTGGGGGCCAAACTTGGCCTCAAGACCTTTGACCACGACGCCATAGTCGATGGCCAGAACGAACAGGCAGTTTTCAATGTCGAAGATGTTCTTGGTCATTTCGAGGATTTGGACGGCCTGGCTCGGTTCGATGCGGTCGAGGTCGTCCACGAAAAAGATGAAGCCCCGCTTGGCGATGCCGTTCTGCCGGTTGCGGACCAGCAATTCCTCGACCAGGGCCTCCAGTTTGCGGCGAAGCAGGTCAAGATTCTCATGCTCAGGCTCTTGCCCAAAAAGAACCTCATCGGCTTTGTCGGCGGCCTCGTCGCTGACCTTGGCGAAGGCGCTTTTGACGGCGGCCTTGGAAAGGCCCCAGAAGAGGGAAACCCCGACACGGTAAACTTCCTGGGCCAGATGCTTGAGCTTTTCGGGATACTGCTTCTGCGAAAGGTTGACCACTTGCTCGATCAAGCCCTCGATGATTTGGGACAGCAAATTGTTTTTGTCGCTGATGAGCGAATAGTGCCAAGTGTTTATCCAAACGCTATAAAACTGCGAACCTTCTCCCGCGCAAAGGCTGGCCTCAAGCCGGTTCATCAAGGAGGTCTTGCCACTGCCCCACTCGCCTTGCAAGGCCACGGAAAGCGGCGCCCGGGCATAGGTAAGAAATGCACCGAGTGCCTTTTCGAAGCGCTGCATCGAAAGCTGGTCTTTCTCGCCATTCTGCAAGGGCCTATCCACCAAGCCAGTGGTCGTATCATGTCTTGTTTCCATGTGCTTCGATTTTTCAGACTTCCCAATCATCGTACAGTGTCGGATCGCAAGAATTGGCGGCAAAGGCAACGCCAGCGCAGAAAAGGAATGCTTCCACAATGTAGGAACGCACAAAATTGACGATTTCGCCCAAGCAATCGCCCTTTAGAAGCAAAATGCCCTTTTTTTGGATGGCTAGGCCGTCAAAATTCGAATTTGTCAGCATTTCGCTCCCCTTCATTGGCGCGAATGTAGTTTTATTTCGCAAAGCGCAAAGGATGGACGAGCGGCCTGCCTCACTCGATCTGCTGGATGATCTTCTCGGCCTCGCGGGCGCCGCTGAGGTAGGCCCCGTGGGCGGTCGAAAAGTACTCGCGGTGGGTGTGCTCGCCCGCGAAAAACAGGCGATCGTCCAGCGAGCGGGCCAGGTCGTCGAACTGCGACATGCTACTGCCTACGGCGGTGAAGGAGTAGCCGCCATAGCTGAACGGGTCTGAAAGCCAGCGCGTTCGCAACATCCTGCTGGGTTCGGGCGTCGTGGGGCCGAACATGTCGCGCAGGTGGGCCATGATGTCGGCCAGCACTTGCGCGTCGGTCTGGTTCTCGGTCTCGCGGGCGCGCTCGGCATAGGCGAAGGTCATTAGGGCGTTGACCGTCGGGTGGAATTTCTTGACATTCACGAAGTAGTTGTACTGGTCAGGCTCTTCGGGAGTGTAGCTGATGTATTGAACATCATCCCAAAAAGCCTCATCCCAAACCAGCAAAAACTTGTTGACACAGTTCATCCCTATTTTTTCGATAGCTGTCCTTTTCCAGTCGGGCAAGGCCGGCTCGAAGGAAATGTCCCCGCTCTTGAGCACGCCCAGCGGCACGGTCAGCACCACGAAATCGGAAGGGCTTTCCACGCCGTTGTGCGTAACCACGACAGGAATTTGGCTGTAGTCGATTTTTGTAACTCGCTGTTCAAGAAGCACATCCAGACCTTCGGCAAGATGTTTGGCGATGGTGTCGTAGCCGTTGGTGGCGATTTCCTCATCGCCGCCGAACTCCTCGCCCTCGTAGTAGAGCTTCGACGAAAGCAGGTCGAGGTCGCCCGTGTCGAAGGCGATGTAGGTCGAAAGGAAGAACTTCCAAAGCCTGTTGTTGGCGTATTGCGGGTAGCGCTCGGCGAAAAGCTGGGCGAAGCTCTTGTCGGGACTGCCCTGTTCGTGCAGGCTCTCAAATACCTCATAGAAAGCCTCTTCGGCCTGCAAATAGTCGGCAGTGCTGCGTTTGACGCCGCCGAGGTCGTAGCTGGCGATGCTTTCGTCGTTGGTGTAGAAGCTGTTCATGCCTGCCTGGGCGGCCAGCTCGGTGATCGGATTGCGGCGCACACCGTGGATCCAACTGGCCCCCTCGTCGAAGGCCACGCCCAGTTCGCGGTTGGCACGCAGGCGCCCCCCCACCCTATCGCGCCCTTCCAACACCTTGACATTGAAGCCAATGTCCCGCAACTCGCGGGCAGCGGCCAGGCCCGAGATGCCCGCTCCAATCACGAGCACGCTTTTTTCCGCGGCCCGGTCGCGCAAGTCGGAGCTGCAAGAACTGCCCAAAAGGCTGGGCAAGAGCCAAAAGGCGGGTAGGCTGGCCAAGCTGTTCCTTAAAAAGTCTCTCCTTCGCATAAATGGGGATGGGTTGGTTTCTGACTTAAAGCTAAGGAGTTTCCTAAACAAATCCACCATGCCGCGAAAAAATTGCGATTTCTTCCTGCTGGCCAGTCTCCGGATTTCGCCTTTCGGGCTGTGCAGCAGATTTTTTCAGTACTGGGTGTGGAAAAGCGCGCGACTCGGCATCTTGAGGGAAAGAATGACTTCCAAAGAACCAACCAACCTCCTTTTCCGATGAAAACAAAACGAAAAACGACAATCGCCCGGCGGCTTGGGCTTTTCACGGGCCTGGGCCTGGCGCTGGGGCTCCTGAGCCTCAACTGGGCACAATCGTGGCGGCAGGCGGGCAACCCCGTGGTGGACGCGCTGCTCCTTAAATTGGAAAGCGTGCTGGAGCTGCGTGCCGAAGAACGCACCTACCTCCAGATCGACAAGCCCTTCTACCTGCCGGGCGAGACCATCTGGTTCAACGCCTTCTTGCTGGAAGCCAGCACCATGCGCCCCAGCACAACCAGCGGCATCGTGCATGTGGAGCTGCTGGCACCCAACGGATCGGTGGCGCAGAGCCGGCTGCTGCTGGTCGAACAAGGCAGCGCGCCCGGGCAGTTCGAGCTGGCGGCGGATGCCCCAGGCGGAATTTATACGCTAAAGGCATACACACGCTGGCAGAAGAACGAGGGTGAGGAGCATGGATTCAGCCGCCAAATCCAGGTCCAGCAATCCATCTTGCCCAACCTGAAGATGCGGCTCGACTTCGAGCGCGAGGCTTACGGGCCGGGGGAGGAAGTGGTGGCCGAACTGCGCCTGGAAGACAACCAGAACCGCCCACTGGCCAACCATTCCTTTAGCTTCGAGGCCAGTGCTGACGGCCAGCGCTTCTTCGCGGACGAGTCGGCCTGCGACGCCGAAGGCATCATGTTTTTGCGCTTCCAGCTTCCCGAAGATCCGGCGCCCAGCGAGGGCCTGCTCAACGTGCGGGTGCTCTACCAAGGTCGCTGGGAATCCATCTCGCGCTCTATCCCCATCCTGACCCAAGGCATCCGCCTAGAGTTTTTCCCAGAAGGAGGCGACATGGTGGAAGGCATGAACAACCGCTTGGCATTCAGGGCTTTCGACTCGCATGGAGAACCAGCCGACATCGCAGGCAAGGTCTATGACCAAGACGGAATCGAGCAGGCGAGCTTCAGCAGTTTCCACCAGGGCATGGGCGCTTTTGCGCTGAAACCGATCCCCGGCAAGCGCTACCACGCCGTGCTGACGCACCCGATGGGCATCGACCTCCGCCAGGAACTGCCTGAGGCTCTGCCACAAGGCTACACCCTCGCCGCCACGCGCACACCCGACGGCCTGACCAGGATGCGGGTGGGCAGCACGCAGGCCGAGGTGCTCACACTGGTCGGGCAAGTCCGCGGGCAGGTCTTCTACCAGCGCGCGATCGGACTGCGCGCTGGCGAGACCCTGGAATTGGACATCGACTGGGAAAAAGCCCCGATGGGCGTCGCGCAATTCACTTTGTTTGACAGCCGAGGTGTCGAGCGGGCCGAGCGGCTGGTCATGGCCAACCCGCACCAGCAGCTCCGCGTCGACATTTCCACCGACAAGGAGCAGTACCTGCCCGGCGAGCAGGTGCGCATGAGCGTGCGCGTGAGCGACCACCGCGGCGTGCCCATGCCCGCGACGCTGGCGCTTTCCGTGGTGGACGACCAACTGCTTTCCTTCGCCGACGACCATTCCAGCCACATGGTATCCTGGATGATGCTGGAAGCCGACCTGCGCGAGGAAGTTTACGAGCCCGACTTCTACTTCGACCCCGAAGAAGAGAAGGCGCCCGAGGCCCTGGACCTTCTGCTCATGACCTCCGGCTGGAGGCGCTTCCGCTGGGAAGAGCTTGCCAGCGTGGACCTTAGCCCCGACTTCGCTCCCGAAAAAGCCATCGTCACCGGGCAGATTGTCGGCTACGAGTTCAGCGACGAACCTGCCGCCGGCGCTCTGTTGCGTGTAGGCGACCGAGAGTTCAAGACCGATGCCAACGGCCGGTTCGCCTTAGAAGGAATCGACCTGCGCGACCCTACGAGCCTGACGGTCAGACATCCCGATCATGGCGAGCGGACCTTCGAGCTGACGAGCTACGAGAACACCGCGCCTTTCGTGCTGAATGATTTGGAAGTCATGGAAGAAGAAATTGGCGCTGTTTGGTTTGACGCGCCTGTAAGGGGAAATGGCGCGTTTAGAAACGCTGTTCCCGCAATGGCTGGCGTTCCCGCCGTGCAGGCCCCACCGCCCATGCTGGCGCAGGACAGAGACGAAGCCGCCGCTGGCGAAATGCCCATGCCCGAGGTTCTCCAAGCGGAAGCCATTGTCATGGATGACCTGATCAGGGTCGAAGACCGGCGCAGAGAAGACGCGAACGTCGTGCGGCCAGTGGCCAGCGAGCGGCTCTACCAGCGGGCGCGGGAGTTCCCCAAGCCTGCCCCCAGGCGGCCCGAAAGCCCGCGTTCGGATTTCCGCACCACTGTGTTTTGGCAGCAAGATTTGCGGGTAGGCGCCAATGGCAAGGCCGAGTTGAGCTTCCTGAACAACGACAAAGTATCCTCTTTTCGGATAACGGCCGAGGGCTTTGGCGCCGGCATGGTCGGCCGCGGCGAGCAGCGCTTTTTCACGCAACTGCCCTTCGCGCTGCGGGCGCTGGCCCCGGCCGAGCTGGTGGTGGGCGATGAACTTTGGATTCCTATCACGCTGACCAACAACACCCCAGCCAGCCTCGAAGGCAAGCTGGAGCTGGAGCTCTCGCCCGCGCTGCGGCTTATCAGTCCTTTGCCCGAGCGGCAACAGCTCGCCGCTGGCGAAAACAGGGTGCTTTACGCAAAATGTGAGGTAAAACAGGCCACAGATTCAGCCTTCGCCGAAATCGGTTTCGAGGCCGATGGGCTTTCGGACGCCTACCGGCAGGAAATGCGCACCATCCCCAGGGGCTTCCCGGCCCAGTTCGCCTTCTCGGGCAAGGAGATGAGCCGGAAATTGCGCCTGCGCCTCTCGGGCTTGCTCGATGGCAGCCTGGCCGTGCGGCTGGTGGCCTTCCCGTCCATCATCACGGATCTGCTGGCGGGTGTCGAGTCCATCTTGCGCGAACCGTCGGGCTGCTTCGAGCAAACTTCCGTATCGAGCTATCCCAACCTGCTGGTCATGCGCTACTTGCAGGAGACCGAGGCCGACGATCCGGTCGTGCTCGCCCGCGCCGAGCGGCTCATGGAAAGTGGCTACGGACGCCTGACACAGTACGAAACTCCCGAAAAAGGCTACGAGTGGTTCGGCGGCGCGCCGGGGCACGAAGCCCTGACAGCCTACGGCCTGATGCAGTTCAGCGACATGAGCGGTGTTGTGGACTACGTGGACCCGGCGATGATCGAGCGCACGCAGAACTGGCTGCTGGCCCGCCGCGACGGGCAAGGCGGATTCGAACGCAACCCCAGGGCCTTGGATACCTACGGCGGCGCCAGCCCCGAAATCACCAACGCCTACATCGTATATGCCCTCTGCGAAAGCGGCAGCGAGCAGCTCGACGCCGAGTTGGCGGCCAGCCACGCCCAGGCCTTGGCCAGCGCCGACCCCTACCTCTGGGCGCTGGTGGCCAACGCGCAGTTCAGCCGCGGGAACAGTCGCGAGGGCCAGGCGCTGCTCGCCAAACTGCTTGACGCCCAGCAGCCTGACGGTTCAATCAACGGAACGAGCCACTCCGTAACCCGCTCGACCGGGCACTCGCTGAAAGTCGAGACCACCGCGCTGGCCGTCATGGCCATGCTCAAAAGCCCGAACGCGCCCCTGGAACCGCTGGCCAAGGGAGTCGATTTCCTGATCGCGGCCCGCGGCGGCAGTGGCGACTTCGGTTCGACGCAGGGAACCATCCTGGCTCTCAAGGCTTTGACGGAGTTCGCCCGCTTCTCGAAACGCACCGAGGAAAGCGGCGTCTTGCAGGTTTTCGTCGGGGGCAGGCTCGTCGAAGAGCGGGCCTTCGCCGCCGGGCACAACCAGCCCATCGCGATCGACGGCCTCGAACGCCACCTGGCCGACCCGGAAGCGGAAATCGAGCTGCGCTTCAAAGGCTGCGAAAACCCTCTGCCCTACACGCTTTCGGCCGAGTGGACCACCAACCAGCCCAACAGCCAGGAAGATTGCGCCGTCCGCGTCAGCACCCGGCTCGACCGAAGCCAAATCACGGTAGGACAGACCGTTAGGCTGACCACAACCCTTCGCAACACCCGCTCGGAAGGCCTGCCCACGACCATGGCCATCGTCGGACTGCCCGCGGGACTGGCCGCGCAGCCCTGGCAACTCAAGGAGCTGCAAGAAAAACAGGTCGTGGACTACTACGAAACCCGCGGCAACAACCTGTTTTTCTACCTCCGCGACATGGCCCCCGGCCAGAGCCTCGACATCGTGCTCGACCTCAAGGCCGAAGTGCCTGGCTCCTTCGAGGCCCCGGCTTCGTCGGCCTACCTCTACTACACCAACGAGCTGAAACAGTGGGACAAACCCCAGCGGGTGACGATCCTGCCCTAAGCCCGGCGCACGCCTGAGGCCCCGCCCGTGCTCCCTCTCCGCCACCTTCCCGAAGGCATCTCGCTTTGGGGAAGGTGGTTTTGTATTGAGCCGCCTTGCAGGATAAGCCAAAGGCGCCAAGCCCGTTAGGCTTCTTCCCTGACGGCACCCAAGCCTGTATTTCAAAACTTTGGTGATGAAAAACTTGCATCGAGCAGAAATAAGCGCCCATGCTTTGTCTATATCGGAGCTTAATTGTAAATTGCGAAAGTGGCTCGATGCCAACACAATGTTAAAAAAACTCAAAAAACTTCCGTCTTATGCACATCGATTTCACTTTGCCGCTCGAAAATCCCGTTTTGGTTTTCGTGATTATTCTGTTTATCATCTTGTTTGCGCCCATCATCCTAAACAAGATAAAAATACCACCCATCATCGGACTGATCATCGCAGGGGTCATCATCGGACCGAACGGCCTGAACTTGCTTGCACGCAACTCCAGCATCGTGCTTTTCGGCACGGTAGGCTTGTTGTACATCATGTTTCTTGCGGGCCTTGAAATCGACTTGAATGAATTTAAAAAGAACAAGTTCAAAAGCATAGGATTTGGCGCTTACACGTTCTTCATCCCGATGGTGTTGGGGGTCGTCGTGTTTTACTTCCTTTTGGATTACAGCCTGATTTCTTCCACGTTGATAGCGAGCATGTTCGCATCGCACACCCTGCTTACCTACCCGATGGTCAGCAAGTTGGGCATTTCCAAGAACCTGGCCGTGAACACGACCGTCGGCGGGACGATGATCACGGACACCGCGGCGCTGCTGGTCTTGGCCATCATCGCAGGCAGCGCAACTGGCGAAATCGACGGGGCTTTCTGGATACGGCTTACCGTATCGATCATCGTGTTCGCTTCCATCGTCTTGTTTGTTTTTCCGGTGTTGAGCCGCTGGTTCTTCAAGCAGAACAGCGATAGCATTTCACAGTACATCTTTGTGCTGGGAATCGTCTTTTTGTCTTCCTTCTTGGCGCTGTTGGCAGGTATCGAGGCCATCATCGGGGCATTTCTTGCGGGCTTGGCGCTGAACAGGCTGATTCCGCACACCAGCCCGCTGATGAACAGGATCGAATTTGTCGGGAACGCGCTTTTCATCCCGTTCTTCCTGATCGGTGTGGGCATGTTGATCGACTACAAGGTGTTGTTCAGCGGTTACGAAGCCTTGATCATAACAGCGACAATGACCATCATCGCCTTGGCTGGCAAATACTTGGCCGCCTATTTCACCCAGAAAACCTTTAACTTTTCCAAAGACCAGCGCATGTTGATTTTCGGACTGAGCAACTCGCAGGCCGCGGCGACATTGGCCGCCGTGCTCATTGGTTACAACATCATCTTGGGCCAAACCGATTCGGGAGAGCCCATCCGGTTGCTGGACGAGAACATCCTGAATGGAACCATCGTGATGATACTGATAACCTGCACGATATCATCGTTCGCCACGCAGAAATCCGCTCTCAGCATCGCCAAGGAAGACCTCAAGAACTCGCCCCAGGAGGAAAGTTTGGAAAGCGAAAACACCCTGGTGGGGCTTGCCAACGAAACCACCGTGGAAAGCCTGATCCAGCTCGCCATCACCACCATCGACAAGAAACGAAACAAGGAAATCTTCGGCCTGCACATCATCACCTCCGACAAGGAAAGCCCCGAAGCGATCAACAAGGCAAGCATCCTTGTAAAAAATGCCGAAAAATTCGCCGCTTCCGCCGATTTCAAGCTTTATCCGCTGATCCGTTACGACAGCGACATCGCGTCCGGAATCATCAACACGGTCAAGGAAAAAAACATCAGACACTTTTATATCGGCCTGCACGAAAAATCGTCGCTGATGGATAGCTTTTTCGGCAATCTGACGACCGAACTGCTCGCGAGAAGTGACAGCACAATCTACATCCACAAATCGTTGCAGCCCATCAACACCATCAAAAAGTTCGTGCTGATCATTCCGGCGAATGCCGAACTGGAGCTTGGGTTCAACGATTGGTATTCGAGGATCATGCAAATCGCGATAACTTCTGGAAACAAGTTTGAAATCTACGCCAATCTGCAAGCCATCGAATATTTGCAAAAACAGAAGAAGCCCATCGCGAACGTCAACTTCAACGAATTTGACAACCTGGACGACTTCCTGGTCATTTCAAAGGAAATAACTGCCGATACGATGCTGATTGTCAACCTTTCCAGAAAGGATGCCATTTCGTACCAGGCTTCGATGGACAAAGTCTGCTCGTACCTGAACAAGTATTTCAAATATACTAGCTTCATGCTGGTCTATGCGAACAATTTCAACAAAGCGGCAATCGAAAAGATTTTCTGAGTCCGCCATCCACAGAGCTTGGATCTGCTCGAACGAGGCCGTTCCGTCGCGAAGCCCTGCCTTGCAGCCGCCTGGAAGCACCCACAAAAAAGTCCGCGGAAATTTTGCCGTTTCGGTGGGCAGGTTGTAAATTGCGGGGGGAAAGCAGGGGCTAGGCGGCAGCTTGTCGCGGTTCGGCTGGCGCGGTTCTAGCGCGAAGATGCCCAGCCTGCCGCACCGTGGTACTCTTCGCGGATTTGAAAACGACGTTCTTAGGACCTTGAAACAACATCAAAAGCAACATAAAGCACAAAGCGATGATCATCGACAAAATCAAAATCACGGGCCTTTTTGAACAGTTCGACTATACGATCCCACTCAACAAAGAAGGAGGAGTAACCATCCTCACTGGGCCCAACGGCTATGGCAAAACGATGATTCTCAATATTTTATACAATTTTTTCAATGGTAACTTGTCGTTTTTCGCCAAGCTCATTTTCAAACAAATTGAGATATTTTTGAGTGGTGAGAAGGGAATGGGGGTCATCATCAAAAAAATTGAGAGCAAGGATCAAAAACCCAATGACAATCTTGTTAATTTCCCAACCACCGATCAAGTGATTGTAATTGAATTCTTTGAAGATGGCAAGGAGCATGATTCTTCATTTGGCTTCTGGCCCATCGATGCTAAATCCAGCGCACACGATATTCAAGACTTGCATCGCTACTGCGAAGCTCACTCAATAACGATTGATTTGGAAACTGGCAAGCACTATGACAGTGGGGCCCTAGCTGGATATCATCCGATAACCGCTCTTCTATTTGAAATAAATGAAACCAAAAATAAAAAAAAGGATATAATCTTCGAAAACCTCCATGTCAACCTTATCAAAGAGCAAAGGCTGCTAAGGCAAACGGTACAGCGCAGCAAGGACGAAAGCCCCGCCATCACGCCTAGCATTTTGGAATACGCGGAGGATTTGAAAGCCGCGATCAAAGACGCGCAGGCCGAATCGCTCAAGATTTCCGAGAAACTGGACGGAAGCTTTCCCAAAAAGCTGTTGGAAAAGAAAGGATGGATGGACAACGCCGAGTTTCATGATCGTTTTGAAAAAATGGTGGAAAAACAGGAACGACTTTATGAATTTGGCCTGGTTTCCAACAAGACAGAACCTGGCTACAACTACGAGGCTGGAAGCGAGAAAGTGCTCTCATTATTTTTGGAAAACACTGAAGAAAAAATTAGCGTTTTTGATGATTTGCTGGCCAAGTTGGAATTGTTCACGAACATCATGAACCAACGCCGGCTCTTGTTCAAGTCCGTGAAAATCGATCCCAATCGGGGCTTTTCATTTTTCACCCAAAAGAACAAGCCCTTGGATTTGAAAGACTTGTCCTCGGGCGAACAGCACGAGGTCGTGTTGCTGTACGAGCTGATTTTCAAGACAAAGCCCAACACCCTGGTGCTGATCGACGAGCCGGAGATTTCGCTGCACATCGCTTGGCAGAATGAATTTCTGAATGACATCATGGAAATCATACGGCTCCAGCAGATTCAAGTCCTGATCGCGACCCATTCGCCGCAGATCATCAACGAGTATTGGGATCTGACCGTCAACCTTGAAACACAGGTGGAAGCATGAAAAATCACATCACCCCCGCGAGTAGACGCGTTGAGTTGAAAAACCTGCTGATTCACCCCCAATCGCGTGGGAAAGCCTACGTGCTGGTCGAGGGCGAATCTGATGTCAAACTCTTCCGAAAATTGCTTCCCAAGGCGAGCGTGAAGTCAACGGGTGGAAATACATTTTTGGAATCTTTTCTTGCGGAGTTGTCCAAAGAATACCGGAATGTCATCGGCATCCGAGACGCTGACTTCAAGCACCTGAATGGGCAAGCCAGCCCGCTTCCTGTCTTATTCCTGACGGATGAGCACGACATGGAGATGATGTTGATGGCGTCGGATGAGGCGCTCGGTTCGGTTTGCCACGAATATCTCGAAGGTGATTGCAGCGCGATCGATGGGTTTCGCAAAAGTGTGCTTGAGTCCATCCAGTTCTTGGCTTACTTGCGCTGGTTCAATGAGTTGAATAGCGCAGAGTTGAATTTTAGCGAGCTTGGCCTTGGCAAGTTTTTCGATGCCGCAGGCCGTACAATGGACGAGGCGAAATGTGTAGAAGAGGTATTGGAGCGCTCACCCAACAAGAAAGTGCCGCCAAGCGAGGACTTGCGCGAGGCGGTGAACGCATTGCGCGATTCTGCCCATTCGCTCTTGGTGCTTTGCCAAGGACATGACTCCTGCTCCGCCCTCGCCATGGTGTTTTCCAGCCAAGGGAAAGGCGTCAAGCGGGAGGATGTCGAATCCCACCTCAGGACGGCCTACACCTTTCAATCCTTCACAAAGACAAGGCTTTACGAGGACTTGAAAAGCTGGAACGTCGCGTCCCCGTCCAGGCTTTGGGCCTGAGCACAGACCCGGCACTCGCTACCAGGACGGCTTCGAAGCGTAGGACGCACCGCCAAGTCGTCGATTTCTTATTTTACTTTTGGCCTCGAAAGTAACATAAGAATTTTCTTATGTTACTTTCAGCCGCGAAAGTAACATAACGGATTTCTTATTTTACTTTCCTTCCATCAAGCCGCGGCGGCGGATGCACCGGAAAAGGCTGGCGGTCGCGGGCTGGAAAGGCGATCGGCGGAATGGATCCAACAACGCCATTTTCCATCGGAGGCGTTCGCTGCCCTTGGCGTCAATTTTCAAAGGCTGCCAAATAGGGCTCAAAAAGGAAAATGCGGTTTCGCACCTGGCCTGTCATTTCTTTCAAATAACGCTTCTCCTGCAATGCCCCGATCAAGTCATTGGCCGCCTTGTAGCTCAACCCGCAGATTTCCCGGGCCTTTTCAACCGTCACAAAAGGTTCTTTCAACAGCCAGTTGAGAAGCGTCAGGGCGGAATGGCTCCTGCGCCCGAAGGTCGTGGTGATCTCTTTTTCGATGTTGGCTTTGAGCAGGAGCACTTCTGAAAGCGTTTTTACAGCCTGGGTTGCCACTTGCTCAACCCCGACCAGAAAATATTTTATCCACTGTGTCATGTGGTTCTTGCTCCGAACAAAGCTCAAATTGTCGTAATACAAGGCTTTGTTTTTTTCGAAATAGATGGACAAATAGAGCAAAGGCTTGTCCAAGATTCCTTGTGAGACCAAGAACAAAGTGATGAGCAATCGGCCAATCCTGCCGTTTCCATCCAGGAAGGGGTGTATGGTCTCGAACTGGTAATGGGCGATGGCGATGCGGATAAGCGCGGGCACGTTGATTTCGTCGTTGTTCAGAAATTTCTCCAGGTCGCCCATGAGCGGGTTGACCAGCGCCTGGATGGGCGGGATAAAAACCGCGTCCGACAATGAACTGCCGCCAATCCAGTTTTGGCTGTTGCGGTATTCGCCAGGCTGCTTGTGCTCGCCCCGCACGCTTTCCAGGAGAATTTCATGTGTTTTTCGCAACAAGCGCGAGGAAATGGGCAGCCTTTTCAATTCGTCAATGGCATGATTCATCGCCCTGATGTAGTTGTTGACCTCTTGCCAATCGTCGCGGCGTTCGGGCAGGATGTCGTCGATAGGGAGCAGGGCCTCGTCCATGTTGGTCTGGGTGCCCTCGATGCGGCTCGACACGACGGCCTCCTTGGTAACGTGCAGTTGGATGAACAAGTCGATGTTCGGAACCAGGCGGGCGAACGAATTGAGCTCGCCCAGCTTCACCGCAGCCTTTTCGAGCAGATTGTTGACCGACGGGTCGCGCCAGGTCCATTCGTCGTTGACTTCCGAAGGGACGAAGTAGCTGTATCCCAACGATTTCTGGTAATGTCCCGCTTTGTATTGCTCGAGTTCTATCATCTTGGATTCATGGTTGCGAAAGTAAAATTAGAAAATTCTTATTTTACTTTTAGCCGCGAAAGTAAAATAAGAAAATCCTTATGTTACTTTTAGCCGCGAAAGTAAAATAACGGTTTCCTGATGTTACTTTCCTATCCTATCCCCGCGCGGCCGATTCCTTGTCCTTTCGTCCGCCCATGCTGGCTGATCTAGTCGCCGAGCCAATGGCGTTTGAGGGCGACGGTCATCCGCACGGCCTTTGGCGTTTCAGGCAGGGCTTCGGCGGCGGCGGCGTTGTCCAGGTAGGCCAGCAGCTCGCCGAGGCTGGCGGTTGGCATCATGGCCGCCTTCCAGGTGTTGGGCTGGCACGCGAATCCGGTGAACCTCAGCTTCTTGCCGAAGGCCTCCCTTTCGGAGGCTAGCAGCAGGCTATGGGCCAGGACTGCGGCCTTGCCCGGCGCGGCTCCCCCTCGGGCATAGGCTTGGGGGGAGCCGCGCCGGGGCGGCTTGGGGTCAGGGCTGGTCCCACCAGACGCGCTCCTGCATGTTGGTGCCGGTTCCGGGGAAGCTGGCGTTGTAGAATCGCTCGTTCTGCGGGTAGGGCAGGCGCCGGGGAATGGCGCCGCCGGGGTTCTGCGGGTTGTCGCCGTCGGGGTTGGGCTGGAGGGCGGGCAACCCGGTCCGGCGGTAGTCGGTCCAGGCCTCGATTTGCGTGAACAGGGCGATGTGCTTCTGGAGCATGAGGGTGGCCAGGTCGGCCTGCTGGTCGCCTTGCAGGGTTCCGACGCGCTCGGCGAAGGCCTGGGCGTCGGCGGCGGAGGTGGCTCCGTCGGTGATTTTCAGGACGCTGGCCACGATGGCCTGCTGGAGGGCCTGCTGCGCGCCGGGGGTGTCGCCGGTGCGCAGGCGCGCCTCGGCCTCGATGAACTTGAGCTCGTCGTATCCCATGAGGGCCACGGGCGAGGCCAGGGAGGCGAAGGCCGGGCCGAGGGTGTAGCTCCCGAAGGTGATCTTGAGCATGCGGCTCTTGCGGGGGTCGGCCAGGGCGTCGAGCTTGGCGATGAAGTCGGGGTCCACGTTGACGTAGGGCGTGTTCTGGAAGTAGAGGAAGTAGGGGTTCTGCTCGGCGGGGGTGAACCCGAACTGGTAGAGCAGGTCGTCGTCCGAATCGCGGAATCCGAGGGCCGCGTGGGCCAGGGCGCTTTGCGCGGCCTGGGGGTCGCGGCGGGTCAGGTGGAGGTGCAGGCGGGCCTTGAGGGAGTGGGCGGCGCGCGTCCAGGCCTCGAGGTCGCCCTGGTAGATGACGTCGTCGGCCCCGGGCGAGAAGACGCTCTGGGGCTCGGCCAGCTCGTCGAGGGCCAGGCTGAGCTGCTGCTGGGCGATTTCATAGATGCGCTCCTGGGCCTGGTAGGCGGGGTTGAGGTTCTCGGAGCCCTGGAAGGCGTCCTCGAAGGGGAGGTCTCCCCAGAGGTCGGAGGCGGTGGCCAGGCTGTGGGCCAGCAGGACGCGGGCCAGGCCGGCGTAGTGGGGCGAGCCGTTGTCCTCGGCCTTGCGCACGAGCTGGCTGAGCACGTTGAGCGGCCCGGTGTAGAGGTCGGCCCAGATGGGGTCAATGAGGAAGGCGTCGTCGATGATGTACTTCTCGATGGGCAGGGCGTGGACCTGCGTTCCCTTGTAGTGCTGGACGAACACGCCGCTGATGATGGCGGCGTCCTGCGCGAGGAACTCGCCGATGGCGCGCTGGGCGGGCGGCAGCAGGGTGCTCATGGGCACGTCAACGGGCGAGTTGGGGTTGACGTTCACCTCGGTTATCTCGCAGGCCGTCGCGGCGAGCAGGGCGGCCGCGGCCAGCAGGGTCTTGGTCTTTGTCATGGGGATGCTCGGATTTTTCAGGTTCAGAAGACGACTTGGAAGGTGAACTCCACGGAGCGGACGTTGGGCGTGTTGAAGTAGTCGCGCCCGAAGCTGTTGCTGGCCCCGGAGAGGTTGGTCTCGGGGTCGATGCCCGTGTAGCGGGTGAACAGCAGGACGTTGCGGGCCGTGGCGCCCAGGGTCAGGCTCTGCATGGGCGTGCCCTCGAGCAGGCGGGCGGGCAGGCTATAGCGCAGGCCTATCTCGCGCAGGCGCAGCCACGAGCCGTCCTCGACTCCGGCCTCGGACACCCCGGCGAAGGGGTAGCGGGCGTAGTAGTCCTCGTCCATGCGGATGGGCGTCTGGTTGGGCTGCCCGTCGGAGCGGCGCACGCCCTCGACCACGACTTCCTGGTCGCGGTCCTCGGTGCTGGCGTGGGTGCCTAGGCGCTTCATGACGCCGACGGTCCCGTTGAAGACGTCGCCGCCCTTGCGGACATCCCAGAGGAAGTTGAAGCTCAGGCCCTTGTAGGCGAAGCTGTTGCGGATGCTGGTCAGGAAGTCGGGGTTGGGGTCGCCCACGATGCCCTGGATGGTGTCCATCAGCGGGTAGCCGAGATCGTCGATCATGACCTGTCCGCTGGGGTCGCGCATCCAGCGGGTACCGAAGATGACGCCGAAGGGCTCGCCCTCGATGGCCCGCGAGGAGGTCGATGCCAGGCCGGTGGACTCGAAGCGGAAATCGGTGATGCCCTCGGCGAGCTCCACGACGGTGTTCTCGTTGGCGGCGAAGTTCCAGGTGATGTCCCAGGTGAAGTTGTCGCGCTCGACGGGCGTGGCGTTGAACATCAGCTCCAGGCCGACGTTCTGGACCACGCCGGCGTTGGTCAGCACCGAGGAGAAGCCCGAGGAGAAGGCGATGGGCACATCGACGATCTGGTCGATGGAAGTGGCCTGGTAAACGCCCAGGTCGAGGGCCAGGCGGTTCTGGAAGAAGCGGAGCTCGAGGCCGGCCTCGATGGACGAGGTGCGCTCGGGGCGGAGGTCGATGTTGCCGATGGCGGCGTTGGGCAGGTAGGAGAGCTGCCCCTGGGTGGGCTGCCCGGCGGTGTAGTAGTTGCGCAGGCTGTAGCGGGGCGCGTCGTTGCCGACTTGGGCGTAGGACAGGCGCAGCTTTCCGTAGCCCAGCACCGGATGGTCGGCCATGCCGAGCGGCTCGGTGAAGATGAAGCCGAGGTTGACCGAAGGATAGAAGAAGGTGTTGGCCCCGGGCCGCAGGGTGGACGACCAGTCGTTGCGGCCGGTGGTGGTCAGGTAGAGGTAGCTGCGGAAGGCCAGCTTGAGGTTGTAGTAGGCCCCCATGAGGCGGTACTCGCTCAGTCGGTCGTCCACCAGGGTCAGGGTCGAGACGTTGGAGATGTCGTAGAAGTTGGGCAGGATGAAGGTCTCGCCCTCCTGGAAGGTGTTGTATCCCCGCTCGGCCAGGAAGTTGTGCCCGGCCATGACCGTGAGCTTGAGGTCCTGCGAAAGCTGCCGCTCGGCCGTCAGGAGCAGGTCGGAGTTGAGGCTGCGGAAGTTGTACTGGTCGTCGATGAGCACCCCGGTGCCGAACTCGTTGGAGTTGTTGTCCCAGTAGGTCTTCCGCTCCTCCGAGTAGTAGTCGATGCCCAGGCGGTACATGGCGCTGAGCCAGGGTGTTACCTGGTAGTTGACCTGGCCGTTTCCGATGAGGCGGTTGACGCGGTCGCGGCTGCGGTTCTTGTTGACGGACCAGTAGGGGTTGTCGTAGGAGGCCACGAAGGTGCGCTGCGTGCCGTCGGGGAACATGTAGGCGGTGGAGTCGGCGGCGGGGTCGTCGAGGCCGTTGCGGATGTCGAAGGAGGCCGGGGTGCGCATGAGCGAGAGCATGACCCCGGAGAGGTTGCTGCCGCGCTGTACGCGCTCGCCGCCGGAGTTGGAGTAGGTGGCCGTCCCGGAGACGCTGATCTTCTCGTTGATGGCGGTGCTTCCGGAGGTCTTGACGGTGGTCCGCTCGAAGGTGCTGTTGGGGATGATGCCCTGCTGGGTGAGGTATCCGGCCGAAAGGAAGTAGCTGGAGCTGCCGTTGCCGCCGCTGAGGCTGAAGTGGGTGTTGCTGGTCAGCCCGGTCTCGAAGAAGTTGTTGGCGTTGTCGTAGGCCTGGGCCACGGCCGAGGTGGCGTCCGGATGGTCGGCGGGCACCAGGCGGCCGTTGCGGTCGTAAGGGAAGGAGGCGTCGCCGTCGTAGCGCAGCTCCGAAAGCAGCGGCCCCCAGGTGGCGTTGCTGCTGGGCGGCCCCTGGTACTCGCCGCCCGAGCCCTGGGCGTAGCGCATCTGCATCTGGGGCAGCTTGTTGACCTGGCTGAGGCCGAAGGAGGTGTTCAGCTCGACGCGGCCCTGGCCCTGGCTTCCGCGCTTGGTGGTGATAATGATGGCCCCGTTGGCGGCCCGCAGGCCGTAGAGCGCCGCGGCCGCCGGGCCCTTGAGCACCGTTACCGACTCCACGTCGTTCGAGTTCAGGTCAACGGCCCGGTTCGACTGGTCCGTGAAGTTGGAGCCGTCGAAGCTGTTGTCGATGGGCACGCCGTCCACCACGAACAGCGGCGAGTTGCTGCCCGAGAGCGAGGTGCGGCCGCGGATGACGATGTTGGCCGATGCCCCCGGGCTGCCCGAGGTGCTGGTAACCTCCACGCCCGCCACCCGCGAGCCGATGGCGTTGACGATGTTGGTCTCGCGCGAGTCCGCCAGCTCCTGCCCGCCGACCTGCTGGGCCGCGTAGCCCAGGGCCTTCGCGTCTTCCTTGATGCCGATGGCCGTAACGATCACGTCCTGCAGCAGCTTGCTCTCCTCGCGCAAGACCACGTCCACCCGGGCCCGCCCCTCCAGCGCGACCTCCTGGGTCTCCATGCCGATGAAGCTCACCACCAGCGTGGCCGAGGCATCGTCCACCTCCAGGCTGAACTCGCCGTACATGTTCGTGATGGTGCCCCGCCCGGCCTGGCCCTTGACCAGGACGTTCGCCCCAGGGATGCCGAAGTCCGTCGGGTCGGTAACCTTGCCCGTTACCAGCGTCTGCGCCAAAGCGCCTTGGGCCAGCAGCAAGGCCAGGACCAGCCCCAAGAACAATTTCATCTTCATCATGCCGTTTTGATTGGTTTTTTGGGAACGTTTGGGATATGTGACCCCAAAGTTAAAAGAATTGGCAAGCCCGACAATCCCCCCAAGGCCTAAGCCCTCGGCGCGACCGTCACCGATTTCTAGGAGAAATGCTATCTTAGCCCTTGCGATTTCATTCATTCACCCCCTAAACCCATCGTATGATGAAAAAAATCTACTTCCTGGCCAGCCTTCTGGCGACCTCCGTGGCGGCCAACGCCCAAAACGACTACATGCAGGACTTCGAGTCCCAGCAAGGCGTCCTGCCCGAGAACTTCGTGCTCTGGAACCTCGACGAGCTCATCCCCAGCCAAGAAGAGGAAGCCAACCTCATCGACAGCGCCTGGATCCTCATCGAGAGCTCCATCACCAGCAGCAAGTGCGCCTACAGCACCTCCTGGTACGTGGACGACGCCGGACCCTGCGACGACTGGTTCATCCTGCCCCGCGTCACCCTGGGCTCCGACCCCTCCATCGCCTGGGACGCCCTGTCCACCACCTCGTCAGGCGACTATCCCGACAGCTACATGGTCCTGATTTCCACCGAGGAAGGCGAGCCTACCCTCGACGGCTTCAACCAGAACCTGCCCATCAAGACCGTCGATCCCGAGCTCCACGGCGAGCAGACCGACCCCGTGGACAGCTACGCCAGCCACTCCGAGAGCCTGGCCTCCTACGCCGGACAGACCGTCCGCATCGCCTTCCGCAACAACACCAGCTCCGGCTCCGGCCTCATCGTGGACAACATCCACATCACCAACGGCACCCTGGCTTCCGTAGGGCAGGCCCAGGACGCCGCGGCCAGCCTCTTCCCCAACCCCGCCCACGGCCTGGCCACCGTCCGCTTCGCCGTCGAGCGGGCCGGCAACGTCAGCCTCGACCTCCGCGACATCAGCGGCAGGCTCGTCCGCAGCCAGAACGTCGGCGCCCTGGGCATCGGCCAGCAGCAGGCCGAGATCAACCTCGAGGGCGTGCCCGCCGGAACCTACCTGCTCAGCATCCAGACCCCTGGCAAGCGCGTCACCCAATCCCTGGTGGTCCGCTAAGCGCGGCCCCTTCCACCGTCGTCCAACCGACCGAGCGCAAAAGGCCGGTCCCCTTCGCGGGGCCGGCCTTCTCATTTTCGGCTGGGCCTCCCGCCATGCGGTTCCGCAGACGACCCGCGGCCCATCGCCCCACCCCTGCCTTGGCCAAAATTTACGCAAACAACCCTGATTTTTGACCAAAAATCTGAATCAACAACCCTTGTTTTTGGCCAAAAATATGAATCAACAACCCCTACTTTTGTCCAAAAAATCAAATCAACAATCCTGATTTTTGGCCAAAATTTTGAATCAACAACCCTGACTTTTGGCCAAAAATATGAATCAAAAACCCTGACTTTTGGCCAAAAGTCCAAATCAATAACCCTTATTTTTGACCAAAAATATGAATCAACAACCCTGATTTTTGACCAAAAATTCAAATCAACACCCTTGACTTTTAACCAAAAATTCAAATCAAGAACTCTGATTTTTGGCCAAAAATATGAATCAACAACCCTCACTTTTAGCCAAAATTTTGAATCAACAACCCTTGCTTTTGACCAAAGAATCAAATCAAATTGCTTTCGTTGGTAACAAACACAAGTCGTCATTATCCTGCGGAATTCGGATGAAAAGGCAGGCTTATGGTACGAATTGGGCAAATTTCGAAGGGATGAAATTATTGTAGCCTGCCGCGCTCGGGTTGGTGGAAAAACCAGAAGGGGTGGCATTATCTGTCTCTTCCTCCCAAAGAGTATAATTACACCCCTTCGGGGTTCTGTTGTTGGGTTTGGCTCCGCTTTCTACAATCATTACACCCCTTCGGGGTTGGGCGAGTCTTCAAGGCAATCTGTCACGTTGGATAGCAACTTGGTGTCAGATATAAACCTTCATTTTTGACCAAAAAATTGGAATTAACAACCTTGATTTTTGGCCAAAAATCTGAATCAACAACCCTTACTTTTGGCCAAAAATCTGAATCAACAACCCTAACTTTTAGCCAAAATTTTGAACCAACAACCCTTACTTTTGACCAAAAAAACTATCTTTGCCTGGGAATCAAAAGACGAAAAGGCATGAAAAGAGACATACTGGCGGCCTTGCGGCAATGGAAGGAGGACAGCGGAAGGCGCCCGCTGCTGCTGCGTGGCGCGCGGCAGACTGGCAAGACCTTCGTCCTCAACCAGTTCGGCGACAGCGATTTCCAGTCGAGGGTAACGATCAACTTCGAGCGGAACCCGGAGCTCAAGGAGGTGTTTTCGAGCAACGCGCCCCGCGAGATCATCGAGAAGATCGCCCTTTACACGGGCAAGGCCGTCAGGCCGGGCCAGACGCTGCTGTTCCTGGACGAGATCCAGGAATGCCCGCCGGCCATCATGGCGCTGCGCTACTTCCATGAGGAGATGCCGGAGCTGCACGTGGTGGGCGCCGGCTCGCTGCTGGAGTTCGCGCTCAACGACGCCAACTTCCGGATGCCCGTGGGCCGGGTGCAGTTCCTGTACCTGCGGCCCCTGTCGTTCGGCGAGTTCCTCGACGCGCTGGGCCACCAGGCGCTGCGGCGGCACGTGGCCGACCCGGCGAAGCTGCCCAGCCTGCCGGAGACCTTGCACGAGAAGCTCCTGGAGCTGCTGCGCAAATACCTCATGCTGGGGGGGATGCCGGCGGTGGTCAGGCGCTACGCCGAGGAGGGCGACCTGCTCAAGTGCCAGCGGATGCAGCACGCCCTGATCGAGAGCTTCCTGGGCGACTTCGGCAAGTACGCGCGCGAGTCGCGGCACAAGTACCTGCGCAAGGTCTTCAACGCCACGCCCGCGCAGGTCGGGGGCAAGTTCGTCTATGCCCAGGTGGACCGCGAGATCAAGTCCAGGGACCTCAAGGAGGCCGTGGGCCTGCTCGAGCAGGCGGGCATCGTCAGCAAGGTGCGGCTGACCAGCGGCGCCGGCCTGCCCCTGGAGGCGGGCGCCAGCGACGACTACTACAAGCTCATCTTCCTGGACGTGGGCCTGTTGCACGCCCTGAGCGGCATCCACTCCGAGACGGCCCGCGAGAGCGACTTCACGGCCATCTACAAGGGCGCCGTGGCCGAGCAGTTCGTCGGGCAGGAGATCCTGGCCCATGCCTGGCCCACCCAGCGCCAGCACCTGTTCTACTGGGCCCGGACGGAGAAGGGCAGCAGCGCCGAGGTGGACTACCTGGTCGAGAAGGACGGCCGGGTGGTGCCCGTGGAGGTCAAGTCGGGGCCCAGGGGCAAGCTCAAGAGCCTGTCGATGTTCCTCCAGAAGCACCAGAGCCCCCTGGCGCTGAAGGTCTCGCAGGCGCCCTTCGAGGAGCACCCGCCTTTGACCAGCCTGCCGCTCTACGCCCTCGAAAGCCAACTGGCTTGGCCCTGGGGGACGGGGCTTTGATCGGAAACGGCCCCCAACGCGGCCCGAAAACGGTCTGCCCTTGGCCTTTCACGTTTTTTTGGACTATCTTTAACATTCGTTAGAAATAAAGCCCCGAAGCGGAACGATTTCCTCGGCCACCGAAGCCCCACCGGGCAAGAGGGTTTCCGCGAAGACTTTCCGCGCCGGGTTGATGACCACGGATCCAAACCATAAGAAGATGTTCCAAAGATTGAAACTGACGGGCCTTTTCCTGCTGCTGCTTTTGCTGGGAGCCGGGCCGCTGGCCGCGCAGGCCGACTTCATCAACGCTGGGCCCATGCCGGGCCATTCGGCCATGCGCGAGGTTACGGTATGGCTGCAGACCACCCGCGCCGCGGAGGTGCGGATGCAGTTCTGGCCCGAGGGCGAGCCGGAGCGGAAAGGCTGGAGCAACACGGTCAACACCCAGCAGGAGAGCGCCTTCACGGCCCACCTGGTGGCGCAGGGCCTCGAGCCGGGCACGACCTACCAGTACCGGATCCACCTCGATGGCCAGGAGGCCGTCCGGCCCTACCCCACCCGCTTCCAGACGCAGACCCTCTGGGAGTACCGGACCGAGCCGCCCGCCTTCACGCTTCTGACGGGCAGTTGCGCCTACGTCAACGAGGCGGCCTACGACCGCCCGGGCATCCCCTACGGAGGCGACTACGAGATCTTCAAGGCCGCCGCCAAGGCCGCGCCCGACCTGGTGCTCTGGCTGGGCGACAACGTCTATTTCCGGGAGGCCGACTGGGACTCGCGCTCGGGCATCCTGGCCCGCTACACGCACGACAGGGCCACCGACGAGCTGCAGCCCCTGCTGGGCGCCTGCCACCACTACGCCATCTGGGACGACCACGACTACGGCCCCAACGACAGCGACCGCACCTATACCTTCAAGCGCGAGACCCTGGAGGCCTTCCAGCTCTTCTGGGCCAACCCCACCTACGGCCTGGGCGATGGCCAGGGCGTCTCCAGCTACTTCCAGTGGCAGGACATCGACTTCTTCCTGCTCGACAACCGCTGGTTCCGCGACCCCAACGACCTGCCCGGCCAGGGCAAGACCCTCCTGGGCCGCGAGCAGCTCGACTGGCTCAAGGGAGCGCTGGTCAGCAGCCGGGCGCCCTTCAAGATCGTGGCCATCGGCGGGCAGGTCCTCAACGACTCGGGCCAGTTCGAGACCTACGCCAACAACGGATTCGGCCAGGAGCGCCAGGAGCTGCTCGACTTCATCCGCGACAACCGCGTGGCCGGGGTCGTCTTCCTGACCGGCGACCGGCACCACACCGAGCTGAGCAAGCTCGAGGGCGAGGGGCAGGCCCCGGCCATCTACGACCTGACGGTCTCGCCCTTCACCTCGGGCGTGAGCACCTTCGGGCAGGAGGAGGCCAACAGCCTGCGCGTGCCCGGGACGCTGGTCATGCAGAAGAACTTCGCCCAGATCCGCTTCGAGGGCCCCCGCCTGGACCGCTCCATGACCATCGCCATCAAGGGCAAGCAGGGGGAGGTCCTCTGGGAGAAGACCCTCCGCCAAGATGACTTTTGAGCCGGGGGAATCCACCGGCAACTTGCCAGAAATTCGTATTTTGAGCCCTTGGAAACCATTTGCCGAGCCGCCATGAAGAACAACCCGCTGGACGACAAGGAGAAACTACGCCGAAAACACCGCGTCACCCTGGTATTCAATGACCTGGAGCTGGCGGCCCTCGAGGCGCACTGCAAGAAGTACGGCGTGGAGAACCGCGCCACCTTCATCCGGGAGACCGTCATGGGGGCCATCCTCCGCAAAAGGGAGGAAGACCATCCCCGGCTTTTCGAGGTCGAGCCCATCGCCCAACCCCAGAGGACGCCGGACGCCATCCAGCCTCCTCTTTTCTGAACGCCATGCCTGGCGCGCATTTTTGCCATTTCTCAAACGTTTGAGTTGGAAAGAACCACCCCATGCGACCCAGCCCGTCCCTGATACTGCTCTTCCTGGCGCTGCTGTGCCCGGCCGCCGCCGTGGCCCAGCACTACCGCGTGGTGGGCTACGACGTGAACAGCGGCCTGGCCTCCGACGTGGTCAAGGCCATCACCATCGACACCATGGGCTACATCTGGCTGGGCATCGACGAGGGCGTCATCCGCTTCGACGGCAGGCGCTCGCAGTTCTTCGCCAACGCCAACCCGGGCGACTACGTCAAGCGCTTCTACCGCACGGCCGACGGCCAGATGTGGGTGGTCAAGGACCTGGGCATCGAGCGGGTCAGGCCGCAGGGCGACTCCTTCGCCTTCGAGACCCTGTGGGAGGGATCGCACCGCCCCCAGGAGATCCTGCCTCGGAAGGTACACTACCCCAAGGACATCTTCCAGGCGTCGGACGGGGCCTACTGGATCAGCGAGCCGCACACGGTGGTGCGCGTCACGCCCGACAGCTTCCAGCGGTTCGACATGGGCATCGAGAACGTGAGCCGGCACTTCGGCTTCTCGTTCATCGTGCGCGAGACCCAGGATGGCGATCTGCTCCTGTTCTCGCACCTGGGCAAGCTCTGGAAGTACAACCCCCGCAACGGGCACTTCGAGCCGCAGGACTGGCGCATCGCCGGGCATGGCCTCAACTCGATCCTGGAGGTGGAGCCGGGGCGGTTCTGGCTGGCCACCAACGACGGCCTCTTCGAGACCCTCCTGGGGCCGGAAGGGGGGCTCAGCCCGCCCCGTCTGCTGCGCCGCGGGGCCTACATCGAGGCCGTGGGCGGCCCCCAGGGCAAGGTGTTCGTGGGCGAGATGAACGAGGGCGTCTTCGAGTCCGACCGCGAGGCCCGCTCGTTCCGGCTGCTGGCCAGCACCAGCGTCAACGACCTGTTCCTCCAGGGCGAGAACCTCTGGGTGGCCACCAACAACGGCATCAAGCTGCTGCAGCCCACCTTCTTCCGCCCGGCCCTGTTCGACGAGGGCATCCTGGAGGCCAAGGGCTCGTACAACTATGTCCAGAGCATCAAGGAAAGCGGCGACAAGGTCTATTTCTCGCTGGGCTCGGTGGTCTTCAGCATCGACGGGCGCACCGACGAGCTGGACACCCTGGCCGTCTGGCCCGAGGGCTTCATCGCCCAGATCGAGCCCAGCCCGCAGGGGCTCTGGCTGATCGACGAGGCGGGCAACATCTACCTGCGCGACACGGCCGGGCGCATCGAGCGGCTGTTCGACAACATGAACCGCTTCGCCAACGCGGCCCGGGTGGACTCGGCCGGCTGGCTGTGGGTGGCCTTCAAGGACTTCGGCGGCCTGCACGGCTACGCGCCCGACCTCTCGCAGCGGCGGGCGCAGCCCCAGGGAGGCGAGGTGTTCTTCAACTGCCTGCGGCCCGACGGCCAGGGCGGCTTCTTCTGCGGGGCCTTCGGCACCCGGGGCTACCTCTACCACTTCGACCCCGCCCAAGGCCGCTTCGAGGACCTCTCTGTGCCCGTGGAGATGGCCCTGATGGTCAACGATTTGGACCTGGCCGCCGACGGCTCGCTGTACCTGGCCACCTCCTCGGGCATCCAGCGGCTGCGCGACGGGCGGCTGGAGGAGCTGCCCACCTACGCCGAGCGGGTGAGCTTCCGCTCGATCGGCGTGGCCGCCGACGGCAGCGTGTGGACGGCCTCGAACTTCGAGCTGCTGCGCATCTCGCCCGAGGGCAACATCACCCGCTTCAACCAGGCGCACGGCCTGGCCTCCAACACGGGCGTGCCCCGCTGCCTGCTCGAGGACCGCTTCCGCCACGTCTGGGTAGGCTCGCCCAGCGGCCTGAGCCGCTCGGTGGGCAAGGTGGACCGCAGCCTGCCCACGCCCGCGCCGCTGCTCGCGCGCCTCGACCAGGCCCGCGCCAGCCGCGACGGCCAGTGGCTCATCCAGCACGGCAGCGCGCTGGTGCTGAGCCTGGCCGTGCTCGACTTCCCCAACAACCGCACCCAGTTCCGCTACCGCGTCGCGCCTGGCGACGGCGCCTGGCGGCCCTGCGAGGACCGCCTGGTGGTGGACGGCCTCGACGAAGGCGCCTACGCGCTGGAGGTGCAGGCCCTCCAGGAGGGGCGCATCTACCAGTGGAGCCCCAGCAGCTCGGCGAGCTTCCGGGTCGTGCCGCCCTGGTACCGGACCTGGGCCTTCCTGCTGGCCGCCGCCGCCCTGCTGGCCCTGGCCACCTTCCTGCTCTTCCGCTGGCGCACCTACAAGCTCAAGCGCGAGAAGGACCTGCTCGAGGCCATCGTCCAGAAGCGCACCGCCGAAATCAAGGCCCAGAAGGAGGAAATCGCCGCCCAGGCCCGCGACCTCTACGAGGCCAACCAGGAGATCCTGGCCAAGAACGACAACCTCGAGACCCTCAACCACGAGCAGAAGAGCCTCATGGGCATCGTGGCCCACGACCTGAAATCGCCCCTGAACAACGTCATCCAACTGCTCGAGCTCATCGAGATGAGCGGGGACCTCAACCCCAAGCAGAACCGGTTCAAGAACCTGATCATCACGGTCTTGGAAGGCGGCCGGAGGCTCATCCAGGACCTGCTCGACATCACGGCCATCGAGGGGCACCAGACCCCCATGGAGCTCCAGCCCTTCGTCCTTGCCGAGAACCTCGAGCCGCTGCTCTCGGGCCACTTCCAGGCCGCCGAGAAGAAGAACATCCGCATGGAGCTCGTCTTCGAGGGCGACTGCGGCCAGGACATCCTCACGGACCTGAACTTCCTGGGGCGGGTGCTCGACAACCTGGTCTCCAACGCGCTGAAGTTCTCGGAGCCCGGCGGCACGGTCCGCGTGAAGACCCGCTGCATGGGCGAGCAGTGGGTGCTCTCGGTCAAGGACGACGGCCCCGGCTTCACCGACGACGACCGCCGGCACCTGTTCAAGAAGTTCAAGAAGCTCAGCGCCCGCCCCACCGCCGGCGAGCACTCCTCGGGCCTGGGCCTTTCCATCGTCAAGACCCTGGTCGAGCAGCTCCAGGGGCGGATCGCGCTGGAGAGCCAGCCGGGCCAGGGCAGCGAGTTCATCCTGAGCTTCCCCCGGAAACCCAAGGCCAACCCATGAGGCGCCAGCCTGGCCGGCGGATATGCTGTTTTTGGAAGTCCGACATGGCTTGTGAAATGGAAAAGCTCCTTATCTTTACCGCCAAGACCACCAAAGCCCCTGGCCGATTGCTAGACATGGCGAAAACTTCCGCGCATAGCCACCAGCCCCTCCTCCGGGGCGGGTGGGCCTGGGCCTGGCTCCTTTGGGGCCTGTGCCTGCCAGGCTGGGCCGTGGCCCAGCCCTTCAGCCAGGCCCGCGAGGACAGCCTGGCCCTGCTCATCAGCCAGGCGCAAGGCCCCAGGCGCATCCGCCTGACCCTGGAGCTGGCCGCGGAGCAAAGCCGCGACAGCATCGACAAGGCCATCGGCACCGTGCTTCTGGCCCTGGAGGGCGCGCAGGTGCGGAACCTGGACTCGCTGGTGTTGGAATGCCAGCTTCAGCACGCCCGCTACCTCTTCATGGCCGACAAGTTCGACGACGCGCTCAGATACGCCCAGGCCCTGCTCGAGGACGCCACCCGGGCCAACGACCGCCACACCCAGGCCAGCGCCCACAACCTCATCGGGGCCATACACAACCGCAACGGCAGGCTTCACCTGAGCCTGGAGAGCTTCCTGGAGAGCATCCGCGTCTTCGAGGATCTGGGCGACTGGGAGCGCGTGGCCGACCTGCGCAACAACATCGGCACCACCCAGATCGTCCTGGGCAACTACGAGCTGGCCCGCACCTACATCGGCATCAGCCTCGAGTGGTACCTCGAGGCCGGGCAGGACGAGGGCATCTCCTTCTGCTACAACAACCTGGGCGAGTCGTACTGGAAGCAGGCCCGGCTCGACTCCGCCCTGCACTTCTTCCGCTTGGCCGAGCAGGTCAAGCGCCGGCACGGGGCCGGACGCGAGCTCGCCCTGACCCTGGGCAACATCGGCCACACCCTGCTTGCCATGGGCCAGGCCGACTCCGCCGCGGTTTACCTCCTCGAGGCCAAGAGCATCAGCAAGCGTTTCGCGAGCCCGTCGAGCCTGGCCCTGGCGCACCTCGGCTTCGCCCAGATGCGCGCCTCCGCCGGAGAGCTGGCCCAGGCCAAGGCCGAGCTCGACAGTTGCGTGGCCATCGCCGAGGAAATCGGATACCACGACATCCAGCTCGGGGCCTACCTCGAGCAGACCGAGATCTTCGAGCGGCTTGGCCGCGACAGCCAGGCCCTGGCCAGCTTCCGCCTGTACCACAGCCTCAGGGACTCGCTCGTCAGCCAGCACAAGCAGCAGCAGGTCGAGGAGTTCCAGATGCGCTACGAAAGCGAGCGAAAGCAGAACCAGGAAATCATGCAAGGGCAGGAGGACAACCTGGCCCTGCGCCGCTACATGCTCGCCCTGGGGCTGGTCCTGGCCTCGGTGCTCTTCCTCTTCTTCAAGCGCTACCGCGAGATAAAGGCCAAGGACGAGATGCTCAAGGAGACCATCCGCAAGAACGAGGCCTTCATCGAGGCCATCCCCTACATGTACTTCACCATCGACGCCGGGGGCACCTACCTCGACTTCAAGTCGGCCCGCAGCGGCCGGGTCGGAAGCCGCGGCGGCGAGCTCATCGGCAAGAACATCCGCCAGGTCAAGGGCCTCGACCCCGAGAATCTGGACCTCTTCCTGCGCATGATCGAGCGCACGCTCCGCACCCGGCAGCCCCAGAAGTTCGGATACGTCTTCCGCAACCAGGGCGAGCTGCTCCACTACGAGAGCTACCTGGCCATGCTCAACCCCTCAACCGTCCTGGCCATCGTCCACGACGTAACCCAGCGGACCCAGGCCGAGCAGAAGCTCAAGGACATCTCCGAGCAGGTCAAGGCCCAGAACGAGGGCCTCCAGCAGAAGAACAAGGCCCTGGTGGAGGCCATGAACAAGGCCGCCGAGAGCGACCGGCTCAAGACCACCTTCCTGCAAAACATCTCGCACGAGCTGCGCACCCCCCTGAACAGCATCCTCGGCTTCTCGGAGCTGCTCAACCTCGACCGCATGGACCCCGAAAAGCGCAGGAACATCACCAAATCCATCAAGAAGAGCAGCCACCGCTTCCTGGGCATCATCAACGACATCATCGACATCTCCAAGATCGAGACCGGGCAAATGGCCATCCAGCCCGAGGACTTCAACATCAACGTCCTGCTCCGCGAGCTCGAGGCCGAGCTCGGGCAGCTACGGCAGGAAAAGCCCGCCTCGGAGGTGGAGCTCTCGCTCGAGCAGACCCTGCGCCCCGAGCTGGCCGAGGTCCACGCCGACCGCGACCGCATCGGCCAGGTGCTCCGCAACCTGCTCGACAACGCCCTGAAGTTCACCCAGGAGGGCCGCGTCCAGTTCGGCTGCCGGCGCGACGGCCAGCACCTGCTCTTCTTCGTCAAGGATTCCGGCATCGGCATCCCCAAGCACATGCAGGTGGCCATCTTCGAGCGCTTCCGCCAGGTGGACGAGAGCTCCACGAGGCGCTACGGCGGCAACGGCCTGGGCCTGGCCATCTGCAAAGGCCTGGTGCTGCTCATGAAAGGCAACCTCTGGCTCGAGAGCGAGCCCGACAAGGGCTCGACCTTCTACTTCACCGTGCCCTACCTGCTGCCCCGCGGGGAAGACACCGAGGAGCTCGGGATGCCGGCCCAGCCCGGCAGGCACTGGCAGGGGCGCCGCGTGCTGGTGGTGGAGGACGAGCAGGAGAACTTCAACCTGCTCGAGTCGCTGCTCGAGCTCGAGAAGGCCACCTGCCTGCGCGCCAGCAACGGCCTCGAAGCCGTCGAGCTCTGCCGGGCCGACGGCGCGCTCGACCTGGTGCTCATGGACATCGGGCTTCCGCAGATGAACGGCATCGACGCCACGGCCGCCATCAAGGCCTTCCGCCCCAAGCTGCCCATCGTGGCCCAGACGGCCTTCGGCATGACCCAGGACAAGGTGCGCTGCATGAAGGCCGGCTGCGACGACTTCATCGCCAAGCCCATCAACCGCCTGCAGTTCCGCCAGGTCGTCGGCCGCTTCCTGGGCGAGCTGCCCGTGGATTTCGAGGACTGACGCGGCTTTGGGCGCTGACACCAAGTTGGGTTCGAGGGTGGAAAATAGAAATCGCCAGCATCGAGCAAAATTTGGGTCGAAATGCACGCTGATGACACGGATTGGGCGAATCCAGAAGGGATGGAATTGGAGTGGCCTGCCGTGCGTGGGTTGGAGTGTAAGTAATTGTCTAATAAAAAGTTGCTATCAAACGTGATGGTATGCCCCGAAGCCACGCCCAACCCCGAAGGGGTGTAATGATAAGCGGAGCCGAGGCGAAGAAGAGAGCCCCCAAGGGGCGAAATTGTCCTCATGGATGATGGAGGGCCCGATTCCTGCGCCCCGACCTTTGACCTTCGCCTGATTGTTCCGCCCCTTCAGGGCTTGGGGAGGGTTGGCTTTCCCGTTCCGATGGGCTTCACCCATCGCTAGGATATGTCGCCCCTTCAGGGCTTTCACGGCGAAGGCCAGGCATCCGAAAGGGGCGTAGCCCTGGCATCTTCGTAGCATCGCGCCGCCACCGCACCCTCAAAAGGGGCGTAGCCCTGGCATCTTGTGCCAAGCTGCGTTCGGATATTTCATATCAATTTGCCATCCAACGTGATAGGCTGCTTTGAAGCGTCTTGGTTTTCGCGTTGAACCCCTACGGGGTTCTGGTTCGCGGTGGTTCGCTGCTCTCCCGGATTTCATCCGGGGCTATTCATGTTCAATCCCTTTGGGATTGGGAAGGCAGACCGCTTTTGTCGGAAACTGATGTTTCGGATATTCTACCAACGAAGGCAAGTTGGTATTGCTTTGCAAATTCATGGGTCAAAATAAGGCAATAAGGTTATTTTGACGCCGCCAATTGATTTTCTACTAAGGTTTTGCCTCAAAATAAGGTCTTTTCACCCGTTTTCAAGGATTAGTTTATACCAAGTTGCTATCAAACGGGATAGATTGCCATGAAAGGCCTTGGCATGAGGACAACTTGGCAGGAAGCGGACGGCAGGGCATCGGCCTTGCTTTTTTGCCTTTTTGGGAGTAAATTGCAAGAAAGCAACGACATGGACGGCATCTATCGCGAACTTAGGCTTTTCTACTTTTCGGGCACGGGGAACTCCAAGGCGGCGGCCCAGTGGGTGGCCGGGGAGGCGGAGGCGCTGGGTCTGCCCACCCGGCTCTTGGACCTGGAGCGCCTGCCGGCCGACGCTCTCGAAGGGCTTGGCCCGGGCTGCCTGGTGGGCATCTTCTCGCCCACGCATGGCTTCAACCTGCCTCCGCTGGTCTTGTCGTTCCTGGCGCAACTGCCCAGGGGCGGCGGCGCTGCGGCCTTCGTGGTGAACACGCGGGCGGGCATGAAGATGGGCCGCTGGTTCACGCCCGGGCTGAGCGGCGTGGCCCTGCTCATGGCGGCCATCTTCCTGAAGGCCAAGGGCTTTCGGCTGGTGGGCTTGCGTCCGCTCGACATGCCGTCCAACTGGGTCTCCTTCCACCCGGGCCTGCGCGCGGCAGTGGTGGCCTCCATCCTGGGGCGCTGCCAGGCCATCCTCCAGCGATCGGCCCGGCGGGTGCTGGAGGGCGGCACCGACTTCAAGGGGCTGCGGAGCCTGCCGATCGACCTGGCCCTGGCGCCGGTGGCGCTGCTGTACTTCGCGGCCGGGCGCTTCTACCTGGCCAAGAGCTTCTACGCGAACGCCGACTGCGACCACTGCGGCCTCTGCCAGCGGCATTGCCCCACGTCGAGCATCAGCGAGCGGGGCGGGCAGTTGCGCTGGTCGTTCACCTGCGAGAGCTGCATGCGCTGCCTGAACGCCTGCCCGCGCCGGGCGATACAGACCCAGCACGGCCTGCTGGCCTTGTGGACGTGGCTGGCCTCCGGGCTGGCGATACCGGCGCTGGGAAGCTGGCTGGGGCTTTCTGCGGGCTTCTCGCTGGCGGGGCTGTTGGCGCAGGCGCTGGTGTGGTGGCTGGCGCTCTGGGGCGGCTACGAGCTTTCGGCCTGGGCGGCGCGCTGGGCGTTCTGGCGGGCCTTGCGCGACCGGTCGTCGCTGACGTGGTGGCGCTTCTGGCGGCGCTACGACCCGCGGCGGGCGCTGGCGCGGATGCGGCGTCCCGGGCGGTGATCGGAGGCCTGGCGAGGGCCTCCGCGGCAAACGATTGCGTAGAAAAATGCACTGCTGGGGAACATCGCGGGCGGGTTATTGCTAAGTTCGCAGTGAAATTTCGGAATCACAACCAAGCGAAAAGCATATGGAAGCACTTTTGTCAAGCGAATATTTTCCTGTTTTCCTGATCATCGTCCTGGGCATCGGCCTGGGCAAGCTGCGGATCAAGGGCATCGGCCTGGAGTCGTCGGCTGTGCTGTTCGTGGCCCTGGTCTTTGGGCACTATGGCGTGCAGGTGCCGTCCATCTTCCAGAAGCTGGGCCTTCTGCTGTTCATCTTCGCCGTGGGCATCCAGGCGGGTCCGGGCTTCTTCACGGCCTTCCGGCACAGCGGGGCCAAGGTGATCGGGCTGGCGGTGCTGCTGGTCTTGTCGGGCGCGGGCATCACGGCCTTGTCGGTGCTGGTCCTCGACGTGGACCCGACGGTGGCCGTGGGGCTGTTCACCGGCTCGCTGACCAGCACTCCGGGCCTCGCGGCGGCGATCGAGTCGGCCGGCCAGGGCGCGTCCATCGGCTACGGCATCGCCTATCCCTTTGGGGTCATCGGCGTCATCCTGTTCGTCAACCTGGTGCCTCGGGTGCTTCGCATCGACATCAAGCAGCAGGACGAGGCCTACAAGCGCGACCAGGTGTCGGACCATCCGGAGCTTCTCTACAACCACTACCTGGTCGAGAACCCCAACGTGGACGGCAAGTCGGTGGCTGAGCTGGCGCTGCGGCACATGACGGGCGCGAACCTGTCGCGGGTGCGGCACCTCGACAAGAGCTTCGTGCCCACGCACGACACGAAGCTGTTCCGCGGGGACCTGGTCCGGGCCGTGGGCGACGCCGACGCGCTGCGGAAGGTGGAGCTGCTCATCGGCCCGCCGACCAAGGAGGTCATCGAGCTGGACCACCGCTCGACGGTCGAGTGGGTGCTGGTGACCAACAAGGACGTGGTCAACAAGAGCCTGGGCGAGCTGAACCTTTTCCAGGCCTACAACACGACCATCACCCGCATCCGCAGGGCAGGCGTGGACATCACGCCCAAGTCGCACGTGCGGCTGCGCTTCGGCGACAAGGTCATGATCGTCTGCCGCGGCAACGCCGAGCAGGTCATGGCCCTGCTGGGCAACGAGGACAAGATGCTGACCAAGTCCGACTTCCTGCCGGTGGCGGCGGGCCTGGTGGTGGGCCTGCTGCTGGGGCTGGTGCGCATCCCGCTGCCCGGCGGCCTCAGCTTCGAGCTCGGCCTGACGGGCGGGGTCCTGACGGCGGCCCTGGTGCTCAGCTTCCTGGGCAAGACCGGGCCCATCATCTGGAACGTCGCCGGGCCCGCCAACCTGATGCTCAAGCAGGTGGGCCTGCTGTTCTTCCTGGCCAGCGTCGGCACCAGCGCCGGCGCCAACCTGGTCGAGACCCTCAGCGGCAACGGCCTCAGCCTGTTCCTGGTCGGGGTGGCCATCACCATGTTGCCCATGATGCTGGCCTTCGTCATCGGCTGGTACGTCATGAAGATCAACCTCCTGACCCTGCTGGGCGTGATCACGGGCGGCATGACCAGCACGCCGGGCCTGACCGCCGTGGACGCCCAGACCGAGTCGGACGCGCCGGGCATCGGCTACGCGACGGTCTATCCGGCCGCCCTTGTCGGCATGATCGTCTGCAGCCAGCTCCTGGCCATGCTCTAAAACAGCGGCAAGGCATCGCCCCAGGCCCTTTTTCCCCGGCGAGGGGGAGGAGGGCCTGGGCTGTTTTGAGGGCTGGCGGACAATTCGGACTTCATCGTCTCTAATTTTTTGGCATCTTCGCGGGCATCCCGCCCCTGTGGCGCGGCGGCTCGCCCAAGGTTCGGAACCCGAAAAAATGCCTGGCCATGAAAAAAATCCTATTTTTCCTCCCTCTTTTGATGCTGAGTTGTACCGGAAAATCGCAACACATGGAAAACCGCACTCCCAACGCGCCCCAAGGGCGCTTCCTGCCCGAGGAAAGCCGGGTCTTGTTCCAAAAGGGAACCGAGCGCCCCTTCTCGGGGCTGTATGAGAAGCTCGAGGCCGAGGGCACCTACTGCTGCAAGAACTGCGGCACGGCCTTGTACCAGTCTTCGACCAAGTTTGACGCGGGCTGCGGCTGGCCCAGCTTCGACGACGAGGTGCCCGGGGCCGTCCGGCGCCAGACCGACGCCGACGGGCGCCGCACCGAAATCCTCTGCGCCAACTGCGACGCCCACCTGGGGCACGTGTTCCTGGGCGAGGGCTTCACGCCGAAGAACACCCGGCACTGCGTCAACTCCGTGTCGCTGGACTTCCTGCCGGTGAGCCTTTCGGCCATCGAGACCTCCGAGACGGCCATCTTCGCGGGCGGCTGCTTCTGGGGCGTCGAGCACTACTTCCTCCAGGCGCCGGGCGTGCTGGCCACCGAGGTGGGCTACATCGGCGGGCACAAGGCCTCGCCCACCTACCGCGAGGTCTGCGCCCACACCACCGGCCACCTCGAGGCCACGCGGGTGGTCTTCGACACCACCAAGACGAACTTCGAGGAAATGGCCAAGCTGTTCTTCAACATCCACGACCCGACCCAGACCGACGGCCAAGGCCCCGACCTGGGCGACCAGTACCTCTCGGCGATCTTCTACCTCGATGATGAGCAGCGCGTGGTCTCGGAGCGGTTGATCGGCCAGTTGCGCGCCAAGGGCTACGACGTGGCCACCGAGCTGCGCCCGGCCAGCACCTTCTGGAGGGCGGAGGACTACCACCAGCAGTACTACGAGCACAAGGGCACGCAGCCCTACTGCCACGCGTTCAAGAACAAGTTCTAGGGGCCTCGCCCTGCCAGGAAGCGGTCGTGCCCGGGCGCGCTGAGCCAGAGCGAGTCGCCCTGCCAGCGCAGGCGCAGGCTGTCGGTGGGGCTATCGAGCCAGGCGACCTCCTCCAGGAAAGGCCAGGGCAGACGCTGCACGGCCACGGCCTCCCAGAGGAAGCCGTCGGGGAGCTCGCTGTACTGGTACAGGTGGACAGCCAGCGCTTCGGCCTCGAAGACCTGGCTGTCCACCAGCGTTTTGGAGCGCACCATCAGGCCGCCGTGCTGGCTTTCGCCCAGGCCCACCAGCGAGGCCAGCAGCACGGCGAAGGTCCACAGGCCCAGCAGGAAGAAGTGGGCGAAGATCTGCCAAGGCTCGCGCCGGGGCTCGGCCCGCGAGAGGCGCCAGACGTGGACAATGGCGGCCAAGGCCGCCAGGCCGAAGAGCAGCAGGCAGGCCGTGGTCTGGGCGGAATGCCAGCCGGGCACCAGCATCCAGCCCGAAAGCCAGAGGCAAAGCAGCCCGGCGGCCAGGGAGCTCGGGAGCAGGAGGTTCTTCATGGGCGAGGGCGTTGGTCCCCAAAAGTACGTTTTTTTGCTGGGAGGGCTGGAAAGCCTATCTTCGCGGCCCTCCGACCTCCGCTAACGCCAAACCCGAACCCATGAGCCTCAAAGCCGAAATCCAACGCCGGCGCACCTTCGCCATCGTCAGCCACCCCGACGCCGGGAAGACCACTCTGACCGAGAAACTCCTGCTCTTCGGCGGGGCCATCCACGAGGCCGGCGCCGTCAAGTCGAACAAAATCCGCAAGACGGCTACCTCCGACTTCATGGAAATCGAGAAGCAGCGCGGCATCTCGGTGGCCACCTCCGTCATGGGGTTCGAGTACATGGACACGAAGGTGAACATCCTGGACACCCCCGGCCACAAGGATTTCGCCGAGGACACCTACCGGACGCTCTCGGCCGTCGATTCGGTCATCGCGGTGGTTGACGCGGCCAAGGGCGTCGAGGAGCAGACGCTCAAGCTGGTGGAGGTCTGCCGGATGCGCGACACGCCCATCATCTTCTTCATCAACAAGCTGGACCGCGAGGGGCTGGAGTCGTTCGACCTGCTCGACGAGATCGAGAAGAAGCTCAAGGTCAAGCTCTGCCCGCTGGCCTGGAACATCGGCATGGGCCGCAACCTCAAGGGCATCTACGACCTGCGCCGCCAGCGCCTGACCCTCTTCGAGGCGGTGGAGAAGCAGAAGAAGCCCGAGCCCATCCACATCACCGACCTCGACGACCCCAGCCTGGCCTCCCACATCGGCCTGACGGCCACCGCGAAGCTCAAGGAGGAGCTGGAGCTGGTAACGGGCGTCTATCCGGCCTTCGAGTCCGAAAAGTTCCTCTCGGGCGAGATCTGCCCGGTGTTCTTCGGCAGCGCGCTCAACAACTTCGGGGTGCAGGAGCTGCTGGACACCTTCATCGAGATCGCGCCCTGGCCCCAGCCCATGCGCACCGAGCAGCGGCTGGTCCGGCCCGAGGAGGAGGCCTTCAGCGGCTTCGTGTTCAAGATACACGCCAACATCGACCCCAACCACCGCAACCGCATCGCCTTCGTGAAGGTCTGCTCGGGCGTGTTCCAGCGCAACAACTACTACACGCACGTTCGGCTCGACAAGAAGCTGCGCTTCTCGTCGCCCACGGCCTTCATGGCCTCGAAGAAGGAGGTCGTGGACGAGGCCTTCCCCGGCGACATCGTTGGCTTGTACGACGTGGGCAACTTCAAGATCGGCGACGCGCTCACCGAGGGCGAGGACCTGAAGTTCCTCGGCATCCCGAGCTTCTCGCCCGAGCTGTTCCGCTACATCGAGAACGCCGACCCGATGAAGTCCAAGCAGTTGCAAAAGGGCATCGAGCAGCTCATGGACGAGGGCGTGGCCCAGCTCTTCACCAAGGTGTCGAACGGGCGGCGGGTCATCGGCACGGTGGGGCCGCTGCAGTTCGAGGTGATCGAGTACCGGCTGCTGCACGAGTACGGGGCCACCTCGCGCTACGAGCAACTGCCCATCCACAAGGCCTGCTGGGTGGAGGGCGACGCCGAGGAGCTGGCCGACCTGAAGAAGAAGAAGCACGGCAGCATGGCCGTGGACAAGCAGGGCCGGGACGTGTTCCTGGCCGACTCGCAGTTCATCTTGCAGAACACCCAGCAGAACTATCCCAAGCTGCGCTTCCTGTTCAAGGCCGAGCTTTGAGCGCTCGAATCGCCCGAAGCGCTTATCTTTGAAGAAAACATCTGGGCATGGTCTTGAAAAACGTCAAGCTGGTGGGCAAGCTGGCCATCGCCTTTGGGCTGATGATGCTGGTCCTGGTGATGGTGAACGTGTTCACCCTGATGAAGATGTCCCGGATAAAGGACACCATAGACGATGTCTCGAAGGTCCGCCTGCCGGCCGTGGTGGCCATCACGGAGATAGCGAGCAAGACCTCGGCCTTCCGCATCCTGGAGCTTCGCCACGCCTCCGCCGACAACCTCGACCAGATGGGCCTGCTGGAGCAGCGGATGCGCGAGCTGCAGTTCGAGGTCGAGAACAACCAGCGCAGCTACGAGGGGCTGCTCTCCGGCCCGCGCGACCGCAGCCTCTACCGGGGCGTGGTGGAGCAGTGGAAAAGCTACGTCGATCTGAACAAGGAGTTCCTGAAGCTCTCGCGGCTGGGCAAGAAGTCGGACGCCGCCTACCTGCTGAACCAGGAGGCGGGCACGCTCTACGAGAGCCTGAGCAACGACCTCCAGGCGCTGGTGCAGATGAACCGGCAGAGCTCGTTCGAGTCGGCGGCCGAGGCGGGCGACCTGCACGGCGAGATCCGCTTCTCGCTGGTCGCGCTGGTGCTGTTCTCGCTGCTGATCGCCGCCCTGGCGGTGTGGCTGCTGATGCGGGCCATCGCCGAGCCGGTGCGCCGCCTCGACGAGGCCGTGCGGCAGGTGGCCAGCGGCCAGTCGCAGGTGATGCTCCAGGTCGATTCGCGGGACGAGATCGGCAACCTGGCCCGCTCGTTCAACCTGATGACCGAGTCCATCCGCAAGGCGCGGTCGGAGAACGAGCGCCTGGACTGGATCAAGTCGGGCGAGAACCAGCTCAACGAGCGGATGCGGGGCGACCAGGACCTGCTGACGCTCTCGCGCAACGTGGTGCAGTTCCTCTGCCAGTACACCAGCGCCCAGATCGGGGCCCTGTACGTCTGGGATGCCAAGGCCAAGGAGCTGCGCCTGCAGGCCAGCTACGCCTTCAACCGGCGCAAGAACCTGAACGCCAGCATCAAGCTGGGGCAGGGGCTGGTGGGCCAGGCCGCCCTGGAGCGGACGATCATCCAGATCAGCGACATCCCGCCCGACTATGTCCGCGTGAGCTCGGCCCTGGGCGAGGCCCTGCCCCGGCAGGTGCTGGCGTCTCCCTTCTTCTTCGAGGAGAAGCTCCACGGCGTGATCGAGCTGGCCACCCTGGGCGAGTTCCTCGACAAGGAGCTGGAGCTGCTGCGCATCGTCATGGAGAACATCGCCATCTCGTTCCACTCGGCCCAGACCAACGCCCAGATCAAGCACCTGCTGTCCGAATCGCAGCGGCAGGCGGCCGAGCTCCAGGCCCAGCAGCAGGAGCTCAAGGCCTCGAACGAGGAGCTGGAGTCGCAGGCCGCCGCCCTGAAGAAGTCCGAGGCCGCCTTGCAGACGCAGCAGGACGAGCTGCGGGCCACCAACGAGGAGCTGGAGGAGAAGACCAACTACCTCGAACGGCAGAAACGGGAGATCACCCAGAAGAACCGGGCCTTGGAAATCGCCCGGGAGGACATCGAAAAAAAGGCCAAGGAACTCGAAATCACCAGCCGCTACAAGTCGGAGTTCCTGGCCAACATGTCGCACGAGCTGCGGACGCCCCTGAACAGCCTCCTGATCCTGGCCCGCAACCTGGCCGAGAACCGGGGCAAGAACCTCAACCCCGAGCAGATCGAGTCGGCCCAGATCATCCACCAGAGCGGCCAGGACCTGCTGCAACTGATCAACGACATCCTCGACCTCTCGAAGATCGAGGCCGGCAAGATGTCCATCAACCTCGAGCAGGTGTACCTGGAGGAGACCCGCGCCAACCTGCGCAACGTCTTCGCGCACATGGTCGCCGAAAAGGGGCTGCGGCTCGACATCGAGCTGGAGCACGGCGTGCCGCCCTCCATCACCACCGACAAGCAACGCTTCGAGCAGGTGCTCAAGAACCTGGTCTCCAACGCCATCAAGTTCACGCACGCGGGCGGCGTCAGCATCCGCTTCTTCCGCCCAATGGCCAGCCACCGCTTCCGCGACCCGAAGATCGACGCCACCAAGATGCTGGGCATCAGCGTGAGCGACACGGGCATCGGCATCCCCGGCCCCAAGCAGGGCGCCATCTTCGAGGCCTTCCAGCAGGCCGACGGCAGCACCTCGCGCAAGTACGGCGGAACGGGCCTGGGGCTGTCCATCTCGCGGCAGATCGTCAAGATCTTCCAAGGCGAGATACAGCTCGAAAGCCAGGAAGGCAAGGGCTCCACCTTCACGGTCTTCCTGCCCGTGGGCAAGCCCGAGGCCGAGGCCACGCCCGAAGAAAACCTGGCTTTCGCGCCAGCGCCCGAAAGGCAGGAGACCCGCGAGCGCCCAGGGTTGCCCGAGGCCGGGTCCGCCGGCCAGGACGAGGGCTCCGGCCCGGTGGAGGAAGCCCCGCTGGTGGAAGACGACCGCCGCGACATCGGCCCCCAGGACAGGGTCATCCTGGTGGTCGAGGACGACAAGCTCTTCTCGAAGATCCTCTACCGGCAATGCCGCGGCAAGGGATTCAAGTGCATCGTGGCCGCGCGGGGCGAGGAGGGCCTGGCCCTGGCCGAGAAGCACCTGCCCTCGGCCATCATACTCGACCTCAAGCTGCCCGGCATCAACGGCTGGAAGGTGCTCGAGGCCCTCAAGGAGAACCCCTCCGTGCGCCATATCCCCGTACACGTCATGTCGGCCGAGGAGGCCAAGGTGGACGCCCTCAAGAAAGGAGCCATCGGCTTCCTGACCAAGCCCATCGACAAGAACCAGCTCGAACAGGCCTTCACCCGGCTAGAAGGCGTCATCAACAAGAAAATCAAGGACTTGCTCGTGGTCGAGGACAACGCCAACATGCGCAAGGCCATCGGGATGCTCATCGGCAACGGCGACGTCAAGACCACTGAGGCCGCCAACGGCAAGGAGGCCCTCGAAAAGCTCGCCAGCGAGAGCTTCGACTGCGTGGTGCTCGACCTCGGCCTGCCCGACATGGACGGCATGGAGCTCCTGGCCCAGCTCCGCGCCCGGCCCGGCATCGAACTGCCGCCCATCATCGTCTATACCGGCAAGGACATCACGGCCGAGCAGCACCAGGAGCTCCAGAAGTACGCCGATTCCATCATCATCAAGGGGGCCAAGTCCGAAGAGCGGCTGCTCGACGAGACGGCCCTGTTCCTGCACCGCGTGGTCGGCAACCTGCCCTCCGACAAGCAGCAGGTCATCGTCAACCTCCACGACAAGGACAGCCTCTTCAAAGGCAAGCGGATCCTGCTCGTGGACGACGACATGCGCAACGTCTTCGCCCTGGCCAAGGTGCTCAAGGAAAAGGGCATGGAGGTCATCAAGGCCGAGAACGGATTCAAGGCCCTGCAAGCCCTAGAAGACGAGCCCGGCATCCACCTGGTGCTCATGGACGTCATGATGCCCGAGATGGACGGCCTGGAGACGACCCGCCGCATCCGCTCGCAGCCCGCCCACCGCAAGCTGCCCATCATCGCCGTGACCGCCAAGGCCATGAAGGAAGACCGCGACAAGTGCCTGGCCGCTGGCGCCAGCGACTACCTGCCCAAGCCCGTGGACGTGGACCGCCTCTTCTCGCTCATGCGGGTCTGGCTCTACTGAGGCAGGGACTCCGGCTGGCCGGCCCTGGTCTTGAAGAAACGGATCTGCTCGGCCAGCTCGGCCGACAGCTCGAACAGCTTTCTGCTGCTCCGCACCAGCTCCTGGCTTGCCAGCGCGTTCTGCTGGGTGAATCCGCCGATCTTCTGGAGCGACAGGTTCACCTGGCTGGCCCCGACGCTCTGCTCGGCGCTTGAGCGGGCCAGCTCGTCGATGAGCGCGGCGTTCCGGGCGATCTCGCCCTGGAGGTCGGCGACCATGCGCTCGGCTTGGTGGTTGGATTCGAGCACCAGCTTCATGGCCTGGCCTATCTCGCGGGCGGCCAGGCTGGAGCGCTCGGCCAGCTTCCGGACCTCGGTGGCCACGACCGAGAACCCTCGGCCGTGGCTCCCAGACTTCGAGGCCTCGATGGCGGCGTTGATGGCCAGCAGGTCGGTCTTTCGGGCGATGTCCTCCAAGACCTTGACCTTCGCGGAGGCCTCGGCCATGGTGCTGACGGCGTTGTTGCTCATCTGGCCCAGGCGCCCGACCTCCAGCTCCACCCTGCGGGCGATCTGGTCCGTCTCCTTGGCATGGCCGCTGTTCTGCTGCACGATGGCGGCGATCTGCTCCATGGTCGAGGAGATTTCCTCGACGCGGGCGGCCTGCTCGACCGCGCGGACGCTGATGCTCTCGGCGATGTCGATGGTGCCCTGGCCCAGCTTGCCGACCTCCAGGGCCAGGAGGCTGGCCGAGGCCAGGGTCCGCTCCAGCTTGCGCAGGCTCAGGTTCAGGTCCAGGGCCAGCTCTCCGATCTCGTCGCCGCTCGAGGAATCGGCCTCGACCGTGAGGTCGCCCCGGGCCACCTCGGCGAAGGTGCCCTCGATGGCCCGCAGGGGCTGGGTGATGCTCCGGTGGCTGACCAGGGAGACGGTCAGGAACAAGGCGGCCAGTATGGCCAGGACCAAGGCCAGGAAGAGCGCGGAGCCGCGCCTTTCGAGGCGGACCAGCTCCGAGATGTCCTGGAGGTGGCATACCACGCCGACGGCCCTTCCTCCGTAGTCGAGCAGGGGGAAGGCATGGGCCACCAGCTCGTCCTTCCGGGCCAGGAAGGGGCCGTCCATGCCTTTCTCGAGCAGCTCCGGCCACAACAAGGCCAGGTCGGGGCTGCTCTCGGGGCTTGCCAAGACGAAGTCTCCCAGCTTTTCGCGGCCGGACAGCTCCCAGGCCACCTCGCTGGAGGCCTTGTCGATGAAGAGCAGGAGCCGCTCGTCAGGGCCCAGCCGCACGGCATCCAGGACCGCGTCGAAGGGGAAGAGGCTCTCGACCGAGCCCAGGTACTTTCCCCCGGCCACCACGGGGCAGATGCCGCGCACCACCAGGCCCCCGCGCCCGACCTCCACGCCGCGCACGGGGCGCTGGCTCCGGGCGGCCTCCATGATGGAAAAGCGGAAGGAGGACAAGTCGTCGCCGCCGTCGCCATCGCCGGTGGGGCGCCAGGTGCGCAGGAAGCTCCGCGCGGGATACTTGTGGAAGTGGATGTTCAGGGCCTGGCCCAGGTCGGTCAACTGGCCCATCGAGCGGTGGTATCCGGCCACGAGCTGGCGGAGCACCTGCCGGCCCAGGGCCTCGTCGGGCTCGCGGTAAGGCCCTTCGATCCCGTCGAGGCTGGCGAAGCCTGCTGCGATGGTCAGGGCGTGCTCGCTGGTGGCATCGACCTGGCCGAGGAAGGCTTCCCGCACCTGGCCGCCGCGGCGGCGCGCCTGCTCCTCGATGCTTTGCCGGGCCATGCCTGAGGCGACCCAGAAGCTGGCCAGGGCCATGATGATGGACAGCACGGTGATCGGCAGCAGGATCTTCTTGCTGAGGCTTTTCTTTGCCATGTGGTTCTGTTGTTCGTTCTTGGGGCTTTTGGGAACGCCCCCCGGCCGGGAGGGCTTTGCCGTCGGGTGGCTGGGCGGGGGCCACCCCAGGGCAGGACGCGTCCTTCGAGTCGTCCCAAATTTAGGGCATCCTCCCCGCAAACGCAAGATCTTTTTTGAAGGCTGGCCTTTCCCGGTCTTGCGCCAGGCCCTTGCCGCCGGGGAGCCGCCCTAGCGGCCCTGCTGCCGGGCCGTGCCGCCCCCGCCCCCCAGGGGAGTCAGGATGGGCATCCTTCCACAGCGGGCGCGACGGAAAAAGGCGCCAAGGCCCGGTCTGCCGCCGGTGCCTTGGCGCCTTGCTTTGGGGAAGGCCGCGGGTGGGGCGGAAGCTCAGTCCACCCAGTCGGCGATGAAGAGGTTGGTGTCGTAGGTCCCTTCGGCGGCGTTGCGGTTGGAGCTGAAGATGAGCTTCTTGCCGTCGTATGAGAACATGGGGAAGGAGGCGAAGATCTCGTCGAAGGTGATCTGCTCGAGGCCGGTGCCGTCGAGCTTGATGCTGTAGATGTTGAAGCCGAAGCCGCGCTCGGAGGCGTGGTTGGAGCTGAAGAGGACGCGCTGGCCGGACGGGTGGAAGTAGGGGGCCCAGTTGGCCTTGCCGAGCTGGGTTATCTGGCGGAGGTTGCCTCCGTCGAGGTCGCAGACGAAGATCTCCATGTCGGAAGGCTCGACGAGGCCTTCTGCCAGGAGGGACTTGTACTTCTGGATGTCCTCGGGGGTCTCGGGGCGGGAGGCGCGGAAGACGAGCTGCTTTCCGTCGGGCGAGAAGAAGGCTCCGCCGTCGTAACCGAGGTCTTTGGTGACCTGCACGGGGTTGCTTCCGTCGATGTTCATGAGCCAGAGCTCGAGGTCGCCGGAGCGGTCGGAGGTGAAGACGATCTTGTCGCCGTTGGGCGAGACGGTTGCCTCGGCGTCGTAGCCGGGCTCCTGGGTGAGCTGCCTGAGGATGTTGCCCTGGAGGTCGGCCACGAAGATGTCGTAGGAGGGATAGACGGGCCAGACGTAGCGGTCGTTGTCGCGGGGGGGCTCGGCGGGGCAGTCGTCTGCGCCGAGGTGGGTGGAGGCGTAGAGGACGGTGGTGTCGCCGGGCAGGAAGAATGAGCAGGTGGTGCGTCCCTTTCCGGTGCTGACGAGCTGGGGGCGGCGGTCCTTCATGTCGCCGTCGGCGAAGGGGAAGTAGAAGATCTGGTCGCAGGGGGCGTCCCAGGCGGGGTTCTTGGCTTGGAAGATGATGCCCTTGTCGTTGAAGCTGAAGTAGGCCTCGGCGTTGTCTCCGGCGAAGGTGAGCTGCCTGACGTTGGCCAGGTGGGCCTCCTGCTCGAATCGGAGGTCTTGCGCGGCCTGGGCGCTGTCGGGCAGCGCGGTGGTGTCCGGTGCCGGGTCGGGGTTTCGCGAGCCGCCGCAAGAGGCCAGCAGGGCCGCGGCCAGGGCGAGGGAGATGTTTTTGAGACGATCCATTTTTCTTTGAAGGTTATGGGGATGGGACTGGGGTTCCGCCTCGGCAGAAGGGCGGGCCGCGAATGTAGCGCGTCTGGCGTTCGCTGCCGAGGCCTTGGGGGCTGTTGCGCGGCATGGACGGGCGAACTTGCGCGGGGGCTTGGGCGAAGGCGGGCATTTTGCGTACCTTGGCCATGCCAAAAAAAACGCTCCGGGGATGGGTAAGAAGTGCGAAAACTGCGGGAAGAAGGTCGGCAAGAAGGACAAGTCCTGTCCATCTTGCGGGCACGAGCTTTCGGGCGCCGAGGGCAACCCGGTGCTGGAGCTGTACCACCGCTACCGCTCGGAGAACCGCCTGCCTTACCTGGTGATGGTGCTCCTGGGCAGCCTGACGCTGCTGGGCGGGCTGTTCTTCCTGGTGGTTTACCTGGCCGACCGCTACGACTGGCAGTTCGGGGGCCTCTCGGACCCTGGGAAGCTGTCGGGCTGGCTGCTGGCCTCGGCGGGCCTTGGGGTGGGCAGTTTCGTGCTGGGCAGGCGCAAGATGCTGCTGGGCAGCGCGCTGTCGTTGTCGGGCCTGCTGTGGAACTTCGTGGGGCTTCTGCTCCTGGAGCGCTTCGAGGCCTACCCGTTCTGGCACTCGCCGGCGACGGCCTTCTGGCTGACGGTGGCGGCCACGGCGCTGGGGCTGGGGCAGTCGGCCTTCCTGCGCGACCGGGTGCTGCCCGTCCTCCTGCTGCTGATGGTGGTCTCGGTGCCCTTCGTTCTCCGGCTGGAGCTGCGCGACCCGGAGTACCTGGGCTACCTTCTGGGCACCTCGCTGGCGATGGTTTACCTGACGGACCTGGTGGACTGGCGGTACCTTGGGGCGACGGCCTTCGCGGCCTCGCACCTGATGCTGGAGCTGCTGGTGGTGACCCAGGGGCAGGACCTGCGCCCCTACCACCTGGCCTACTTCCACGGGTTCAGCCTGGTCTTCCTGTACCTGGAGTTCTTCGAGATACGGACCGAGCCGCGGGGCCAGACGCCCTGGCCTAGCTTTTTCGCGCAGAAGCTGCTGAAGCGGTCGAAGTCGATGCTCTCGCCGCTGAACATGACGATGATCTCGGTGAACATCCTGCTCTTCTCGGCCAACCTGTCGCGGTACTTCCTGGAGACCGGCTACTGGTTCGCGCTGGGCTGGATCTTCGTGGGCAACGCGGTGCCCTACGCGCTGGGTCTGCTTCTGATGGGCCGGCGGATGAGCCGCGACATGCTGATCTTCTTCGGGGGCATCCTGGGGTTCTACTCGGCCCTGGGCATCTGGGGCCTGGTGCCGAACCCGCTGATGGGGGCGGCCTGGCTGGCCGAGAGCGCCGCGGTGCTGCTGCTGGGCTTCCACTACCGCTCGGAGGCGCTGCGCTGGCTGGGCTACGCGACCTTGCTTGCGGCGGTGCTGAACAGCTTCTACAGCCTCTGGATGATCGCGGAGCTGTGGATGGTCGAGCCGCTGAACCGCGGGATGGTCAACCTGCTGGCCCTGGGTCCGGTGATGGCGCTGCTGGTACACGCCCTGTACCGCTACCGCGAGGCCCTGATGAAGTTCGAGCACGGGATGTTCATGGCCATGCAGGAGCTGGTCTCGTTCTGGTTCCTGCTGGCCTGGCTGGCCCTGGCCTGGCAGCACGACCCGCTGCTGCGGGGCTTCCACTTCTGGAGCCTGCTGCCGGGGCTCTTCCTGGCCTACCGGGGCAAGGTCGAGGAGTATCCGCTGACCTACTGGGTGGGCGTCGCGCTGCTGGGGCTCTCGCTGCTGAACGCGTTGCAGGTCTGGCTGTCGCTGCTGCCCGGCTGGCAGGGCGAGCTGTGGCACCTGGGCTTCCTGAGCTACCTCTTCGCGGGCCTGCTGCTGGTGCTGGTCCGCTACGGGCACGGCCTGGCGGGCGCGGCGAGCTTCTACGAGCAGAAGGGCCTGCTGGTGCGCGAGGTGCTTTTCCTGAAGACGGTGCAGACCGACCAGCTCTCGGTGGTGCGCACCGACTTCTTCTCGGTGGTGGGCTACCTCCAGCAGGTCTGGCTGGTGGGGCTGTTCTTCACGGCCCTGGGCCAATGGATGGGGGCCTGGTTCTCCTACACCAGCATCACGCTGTCGCTCTGGCTGATTTCGGAAGGCATCCTGGAGGAGAAGCCGCTCACACGATGGGGCGGCTACCTGCTGTACGCTTGGTTCCTGGGGGTGGCCCTGCTGTGGGCCATCGGCGAGACTCCCGCGGCCCTGGGCGACGGCTCTTTCCTGGGCGTGGCCTACAGCTACGCGCAACTGGGGCTCTTCGTGGGGGGCTACCGGGCCTTCCTGCTCTGGCTGCCAAAGAAGCGCCAGAAATGGGTGCTCGACCGCATCACCGAGGGCGAGTACGCCCGCGGCATGCCCGCGCCCTGGCAGTCGCCCCAGCGCTTCGGGCTGCTCTGCCTGCACTTCGTCAAAGGCCTGCGCCTGAAGCTGATGGACATCGAGCCCCGCAACGTGGCCTGGCCCAGGCTGCAGCGCCGGCTGACCCACAAGGCCTTCCACCTCTGGGTGGGGGCCTCCTACCTGCTGGTGCTGCTGCGTTTCGTGCCGGCCTACACCCTGCCGCTGCTGTTCCCGCTGGCGCTCTACTTCCTCGCGGTGGCCGGCCGCTCGCGCGACGGCTTCCTGGAGCTGCTGGGGCTGGGCACCTACCTGCTGCTCTCGGCGGCCGCCTTCAACCACTGGGCCGAGGTCGGGTTCTCGCTCTCGCGGCTGGGCGCCATCGACAAGGCCACCCTGGCGGGCGCCTACGCGACGCTCTGGCTGGCCCGGCCGGTTTACCGCTGGCTGATGCCCCACAGCCTCAACTTGGAACGCACCCGCGAGGCCCGGGTCCTGTTCTTCGTGCTGCTGCCCCTGCTGCTGGTCTTCCTCGTCTGGCGGAGGCTGCCCGAGTGGATGCCCTTGGCCGTCTGGCTGGCCGCCGCCCTGTCGATGCTCAACAGCCGCATGGGCAAGAACCGGCTGCTCTACCGCGAGTACCAGCTCCTGGCCCTGGTGGCCATCGCCTTCGACTTCGCGGCCCACAGCCTGCCGGGCTTCCTCACGGGCCTGACGACCCTGGCCCTGCTGCTGGCCCTGGCCCGGCTGCGGCTTGCCTTGCAGCGCCAGCAGGCCCGGCATCCCGAGCGCGCCCCCGCCCGGCCCCGGCTCGGGCGGATGCTCGGCATCGACCCGCCCGAGCCAGGGCGCAGGGAGAAGCCCCGCCGCGACCACATCTTCACCCAGAGCCTGCTGATCTACTACCTGGGCGTCATGCTCATGTTCTTCTGGTTCTGGAACTTCCCCAACGACCTGGCCTCCGGGCTGTTCATCGCCGCCGCCTACTTCCTGGCCATCGTGCTGCTGCGCAAGCCCGTGCGCGTGGGCAAGTGGGTCCTGGCCATCCCCGAGATCGCCTTCACCTACCTGGTGCCCTACCGCCTGGCCTACGCCTTCATGTTCCTGGGCATGTTCGAGTTCCTGGGCTACGACTTCACCCTGGCCGACTTCCCCTACCGCCCCCACAGGGCCGTCTCGCTCGTCATGGCCACCCTGCTCCTGGGCCAGTTCTTCCACGTGCTGGCCTACGACCAGTACCGCTACCCCGGCCGCTGGGACTCCCCCCGCTGGGTCTTCGAGCTCCGCGTCCTGCAACTGGTCCTCCTGTTCTACTACACCAACCTCCTCTACTTCCTGACCCTCAACTTCGGCGGAGCCCTGCTCACCTACGCCATGGTCTCGCACGGCATCCTCCTGTTCTTCGCCACCCTCCGCGACCGCTTCCGCGGGCTGCAGGCCGCCTCCATCCTGCTCCTGGCCGCCGCCATGCTCAAGTTCATCCTCATCGACCTCTGGGTCGTCTCCATCGTCGAGCGCATCCTCCTGTTCATGTCCCTGGGAGTGATGCTCTCCGGGGCCGCCATGCTCTACGGATACATCAAGGACAAGGAAGACCGGCGAAGGGCCAGCCTGATCGACAAGGCCGCGGCCGAGGAGCTCAAAAAGGACAGGGCCAAGAAGGAGGAAGAGAAAAAGGCCAAGCTGGAGCGCGAGGCCATAGAGCAGAAAGAGCTGCGCAGGCTGGCCTGGGAATACTCCCTCTTCAACGAGCTGCTCCGGCGCCTCAAAGCGTTCCTGGCCGAGACCTGGGAAAGGCTCACGCAGGAGCCCGGCGCCGCCAAGGACCCCAAGAAGGAGGAAGAGGACGACTAGCGCAACAGACCATCCAGGCCATCCCACTCTTTCCCAAAAGTGAAACGCACGAGAATCTTCAGAAAAACCGCCCCCACCCCACCGCCGGAAGGCAATGGTTTCCGCCCTCGAGCCCCCGCGGCCAATCGACCCGCCACACAAGAAAAACTCCCCAAGCCATGAAAGGAAACATCACCCTCATCGGCGCCGGGCCCGGCATCAGCCAGGCCGTGGCGCGCCGCTTCGGCCGCGAAGGCCACCCCATAGGCCTCGTGGGCAGGCAGGCCCTGCGCCTCGAGGCCCTGCGCGACGAGCTGCGCGGCGAAGGCATCCAGGCCATGGCCGCGCCCGCCGACGCCGCCAACCCGCACGAGCTGCAAGCCGCGCTCGAGACCCTCCGCGACTCGCTCGGCCATGCCGACATGGTCCTGTTCAACGCCTCGGCCGTCGTGCCCGGCGACCTGCTCCAGCAAGACTGGGACAACTTCCGCTCCGCCTTCGACCTCAACGTCGGCGGGCTGTTCCACCTCATGCGCCTGGTCCTGCCCTTCTACCTCGAGCGCGGCCACGGCAAGGTCTTCGTGACCGGCGGCGGGCTGGCCCTCGCGGGCGACCCCGACTGGACGACCCTGAGCGTGGGCAAGGCCGCCCAGCGCAACCTCGTGCAGGCCTACCAGAAGCGCGTCGAAGGAACGGGCGTACACGTCGCCCAGGTCATCGTCCGCGGCTTCGTGCGCCCCGACGACCCCAAGTACAACGCCCCAGCCATCGCCGAGCAGTTCTGGAGGCTGTTCGGGCAGCCGCCCGGCCAGCGCGAGCTCGAGCTGATCTACTGACCCGGCCCCCGAAGCCCGCCCCCCACCTGGGCGGGCTTCGCCTTTTTGGAAATAGGCCCCACCAGCAACGGAAAATCCCCGCCCGCTGCGAAGCGGACGGGGATTCCCTTGAAGTCGGGGTGACAGGATTCGAACCTGCGACCCTCTGCACCCGAAGCAGATGCGCTAGCCAGGCTGCGCCACACCCCGAAAAGAACGCGCCAAGAAAGCCCGTTGGACGGAACTCCGAGACATCGCGAAAATAAGAAAAAAGCGAAAAACGCCAAAATCCAAAATCGAGCACGCCCGTTCTGACGGTCCCGGCGTAGGCCCAGGAGAGAGAAGGGCCACCAAACGAGAAGCCCCGCAGATGTTTCCATTGGCGGGGCTCCTTGCGTCGGGGTGGCAGGATTCGAACCTACGACCCTCTGCTCCCAAAGCAGATGCGCTAACCGGGCTGCGCTACACCCCGAACTTTGGCGGAGAGAGGGGGATTCGAACCCCCGGTACAGGTTATACCCGTACGTCAGTTTAGCAAACTGGTGGTTTCAGCCACTCACCCACCTCTCCGGTCGCTTCATCAAAAGCGGATGCGAAAATAGGCATTCGTTCCGAAATGGCCAAATCTTCAAGCCAAAAAGATGACTTTGGCATCAAAAAAAAAACTGTTTCCCGAGATTGACCTCAAAACCAGCGATTTGACCAATTGTGACAATTTCATCCTCTATCCTATTATCTTTGAGGAAAAGTAACTATTTAGGTCATCTCGCATTTGACGGAAAGGAAGTTGTGGCCGTCAAAAGTGTTTTTGAGCTCCCTGAAAATGTTTCTTCC
>JAIFMG010000030.1 GCA_020048645.1 Bacteroidota bacterium
TTGCTCCCCGGATTTCATCCGGGGCTATTGGCATTCAATCCCTTCGGGATTGGCGAAGCAGCCCGCTTTTTTTGCTCCCCGGATTTCATCCAGGGCTATGGACATTGAATCCCTTCGGGATTGGCGAAGCAGCCCGCTTTTTTTGCTCCCCGGATTTCATCCGGGGCTATTGACATTCAATCCCTTCGGGATTGGCGAAGCGGCCCGCTTTTGTTTGCTCCCCGGATTTCATCCGGGGCTATTGACATTCAATCCCTTCGGGATTGGCGAAGCAGCCCGCTTTTGTCGGAAACTGATGTTTCGGATATTTCACCATCGAAAGCAACTTGGCATTAGCCTTCGATGGGCAGTTCCAGCTCCACCTTGGCGCCGCCGTGGGCCTGGTTTTCGAGCCGGAGCTGGCCCGCGAGGGCTTCCATGATGAGCTTTGCCGTGAGCAGTCCCATGCCCAGCCCCGACTGGTGCTTGAGAATGTCCTCGGTGTGGAACATCTCGAAGAGGTGCAGCCGGGCCTTTTCGGTGAAGCCGGGGCCCTCGTCGGCCAGGGAAAGGACGGCGGCGCCGCCCAACGAGACGCAGGCGAGCCGCAGCGTCCCGCCTTGGGGCGAGTGCCGGATGGCGTTCTCGAGCAGGATGCCCAGGCATTTGGCCACCAGGTTCCTGTCGGTCATGACCTGCTGGGGAGCCTTTTCGAAGTCGTTGACCAGCACGAGCTGCTTTTCTTGCAGGCTATCGCGGAAGGCCAGCGCGGCCTCCTGGGCCAGGGCGTGGAGGCTGGTCGGCGAGAACTGCTTCTTGTAGTTGTCCATGCGCAGGCGGGTTACCAGGCTGACGGACTCGGAAAACCGCAGCAGGCGCTGGGCGGACTTGTCGATGACCTCGACGTAGCCGCGGAGCTTCTCGTCTTGCAGCCTTTGGCGGAGAATGGCCGAAAAGCCGAGGATGCCGTTCAGGGGGGTGCGGATTTCGTGGTTGACCAGGAGCAGGAAGTCGTTCTTGGCCTTGTCGAGGCTGTTGATCTTGTCGTTGAGGGCGCGGAGGTCTCTGTTCTTGTCCTCGAGCTCGCGGGTCCGGTTCTGCACCTGCCACTCGAGCTCGCGGTTGAGGGCGGCGAGCTTCTGGGTCTTGCGGCGCAGTTCGAGCTGGGTGGAGATGCGGGCCAGCAGCTCGGTCGAGGAGAACGGCTTGATGATGTAGTCCGAACCGCCGACTTCGAATCCCTTGGCGATTTCCTTCTTTTCGCCCATGGCCGTGAGGAAGACCACGGGCACGTCCTTGAGCAGGTCGCGGGCCTTGGTCCGCAGGCACCACTCGAGGCCGGAGCCGTCGGGCAGGCCCACGTCGAGCAAGACCAGGTCCGGGCACTGGCCCGCGAGGACCGCGTCGGCCTGCGCGAGGTCCTGGGCCAGGGTGATGTCGTAGCCGCATTCGGAGAGCAGGGCATTCAGGGCCTCTCGGTTGACCGGGCTGTCCTCGACGATCAGGATATGGGGTTTTGCTGCTTCCATGCTTGTTCAGGCCAGGGTATCTGGGACGGCCCTACGACAAAAACCAAGCCCGGCTCTCCCGGCGGGCGGCCGCCTCATTTGTAGCGCTTGATCTCGCCCGACTTGACGCGGGCCATGTACGAGCGCAGGTCTCGCCGCACCTCGCCTGAGAGCAGCAGCAGGCCCAGCACGTTGGGGAAGGCCATGCTCAGGATCATCATGTCCGAGAAGTCGAGCACCGCGCCAAGGCTGGAGGTGGTGCCGATGACCACGAAGATCAGGAAAATGGCGTAGTAAACCCGCGAGGAGGTCTTCTCGCTCTTGAAGAGCTTGGCGAACAGGAAGTTGAAGCCCTTGACGCCGTAGTAGGACCACGAGATCATGGTGGAAATGGCGAACAGCAGCACCGCGACCATCAGCAGGTAGGGAAACCACGAGAAGACCGTGCCGAAGGCCGCCGAGGTGAGCTGCACGCCATCGAGGCCCGTGGGGTTGTCGTAGTAGCCCGTGAAGATGATCACCAGCGCCGTCATGGTGCAGATGATCACTGTGTCGATGAACGGCTCCAGCAGCGAGACGATGCCCTCGCTCACCGGCTCGTCGGTCTTGACGGCCGAGTGCGCGATGGCCGCCGAGCCGACCCCGGCCTCGTTCGAGAAGGCCGCCCGCTGGAAGCCCACCACCAGCACGCCAATGACGCCGCCCTTGAGGGCCTCGGGCGAGAAGGCGCCGTACCAGATGAGCGAGAAAGCCTCGCCCGCGCGGTCGAAGTTCATGCCGACGATGACCAGGGCCGTGCCGACGTAAAGCAGGGCCATGAAGGGGACCATTTTCTCCGTGACCTTCGCGATGCTCTGGATGCCGCCGATGATGACCAGCCCCACCAGCACCGCCAGCACGATGCCGAAGGCCCAGCCGAAGCCCTCTAGGGCCGGGAATTTCAGGGCCAGTTGCTGGAAGGCCTGGTTGGCCTGGAACATGTTTCCCCCGCCGAGCGAGCCGCCCACCACCAGAATGGCAAACACCACGGACAGCACCTTGCCCAGTCTGCCCATGCCCTTCGCCTTCAGGCCCCGGGCCAGGTAGTACATCGGCCCGCCGCTGACGTGGCCATCTTCGGGGTCGATGGTGCGGTACTTCACGCCCAGCGTGCATTCCACGAACTTGGCGGTCATGCCCAGCAGGCCGGCGATGATCATCCAGAGCGTCGCGCCGGGCCCGCCCAGCCCGATGGCAATGGCCACCCCGGCGATGTTGCCCAGCCCCACCGTGGCCGAAAGCGCCGTGGCCAGGGCCTGGAAGTGCGAGACCTCGCCCTTGTCCTCGGGCTTGTCGTAGTCGCCCCGCACCAGCGCGAGGGCGTGGCCGAAGCCCCGGAAGTTGATCAGGCCCATCCGCAGGGTGAAAAAGCTGGCGCCCAGCACCAGCCAAACCACCACGAATGGAATCGACATGCGCACCGGGTCGCCGTTGGGGTGCAGCAGCGCCGTGCCCGCGTCGTCGTAAATCTGGTTGTCGTAAAGGCCCAGCAGCGCGAAGACGTCGGCCATGATGACCGTGGCCATCCAGTCCACCACCGGGATGAAGAACGAGTTGATGCGCTCATCGACCGAGTAGGCCTCCAGGGCGAAGCTGGTGCTCAGGCTGGCGCCCTGGGCATCGGTCACGGTGATCTGGTAGGTGCGTCCCTCCGACAGGCCGCGGGCCATGTCGCTCTGGAGGGGCACGCTGTTTTTGCTCCATTTGTAGGTGTAGGGCGCCACGCCACCCTCCACCCGCGCGCGCGCCGAGCCGTCGTGTATCTTCTCGCTCTGGTTCTCGAAATCGAGCCAGAGCCGCAGGGGGCTGTCCCCGGGGCTCACTTCGAGGGTATGGCTGTGCATGGGGGGCGAATCCTGCCCGAAGGCCAGGGCCGGGGCGGTCAAAAGGAGCAAAAGCAGGCTGAGTATGCGCATTTCCGATTGTTTTGGGTGGATGTTCGGCCACGGCGGCCTCGTTCGGGAAGCCTGATGCCGTGGCGGCGGAAAGTATCTTGGGAAACAATGATACAAAAAAAATGGCTTTCGGATCCCGCCTGGCCGCCTCATGCCCCAAAAGCGAAAGGCTGGACAACGCGTCGCCCAGCCTTCGTCCGGCCATTCCCTCGGGCGCGAGCGCCCCGCCATGTCCCCTTCCGGGCCTACGCCAGCACCCAGCGCAGGGCCTGGTCCGAGTCCAGGAAGAACTCCACGCGAGGGTCCTTCTGCTGGCGCTCCTCGACGTTGTCTTGCCAGACCTCCTTGGTGAAGGGGTTGCGCACCACGTAGGCGCGCTTGTGGTCGCCGGCCTGCCGCAGCATGTCGGCCATCGTTTCCGAGTACCACTGCTGGAGGTCTTCGGGCACCACGAACATGGTCTCGCTCAGGTCCGTGATGCTGCCCTTGGGCCGGTGCTCGCGGAAAAACTTGGACAGCACGCCCATCTCCTCGATGAAGTCGGCCTCGCTCATCTCGCTGGAGCGGGCCAGCCAGGTGCTCCGGACCAGGCCGTCGCCTTCGAGGTAGTCGAGAACTTGGTTGCAACTTTCGTAAACTCTCATTTCTATTTCGGTTAATGTCTTACAAACTTAGCCAAATGCGGAATCTGTGCAAATGCTTGGGGCGTCAAAATGAACGCGTTAACAAAATATTCACCGCAAACCTTTTCGGAAACCTCCGCCAGCGCGCCCGCCGTCGCCACAAAGCGAAAAAGCCCCGCCGGGGGGGCTGGGGCTTTTTGTTGGGATGGGACGATGGCCCCTGGGCAGGCGATCACTTGCCGGGGAAGGCCGGCTGCCGTTTCTCGACGAAGGCCTGGGTTCCCTCGCGGAAGTCCTGGCTCTCGAAGCACTGGCCGAAGATCTCGACCTCGGTGGCGAATCCGTCCACGCCGTCCTGGTAGAAGGCGTCCACGCAGCGGATGACCCCTGCCACGGCCACCGGCGAGCGGCGCGTGATCTTGCCCATGAGCTCCAGGCTGGCCTCCAGCAGGCGCTCCTGGGGCACCACGTAGTTGACCAGGCCCAGCCGCTCGGCCTGCTCGGCCTTGACCATGTCGCCCGTCATGAGCATCTCCATGCCTTTGCTTTTGCCGACCAGTTGCACCAGCCGCTGGGTGCCCGCGTAGCCCGGCGTAACGCCCAGCGACACCTCGGGCTGGCCGAACACGGCGTTTTCGCTGGCCACGCGCAGGTGGCAGGCCATGGCCAGCTCGCAGCCGCCGCCCAGGGCGAAGCCGTTGACCGCCGCGATGACCGGCTTGGGGCAGAGCTCGATCAGCTTGAGGATGCGCTGCCCGTTGGCCGCCAGCGCGCGGGCCTGCGCGGCGTCGAAGTTCATGAACTCCTTGATGTCGGCTCCCGCCGCGAAGGCCTTCTGCCCAGACCCGGTCAGGATGATGCCCTTGACCTCGGCCCGCCCGGCCAGTTCGGTGAAGGCCACCTCAAGGTCCGCGAAGACCGAGCGGTTCAGGGCGTTGAGCTGCTTCTCGCGGTTCAGGGTCAGCACCGCGACGCCGCCGCGGTAGTCCACCAGGATGTTCTCCAGTCGAGTTTCCATTGTCTTGTCGTGTTTTTTTTAGGGGGTTGATGGGACGAATCGGGACCGGCGCGCCGGCCAGGGCGGCAGTCCGCGGAAACCAGGCTCCGCCGCCGCCGGGCGCGAAGTTACCGCTTTGGGCGGCCGCGCCAAATCCTTGCGCAACTGGCCGCGTTTCGCTACCTTGCGCGCCCCGAAACATCCCTGCCCATGAAACAGATAAGCCTGCTTCGGCACGCCAAATCGAGCTGGAAAGACGCCAAGTTGAAGGACCACGACCGTCCGCTCAACGCCCGAGGACGCCGCGACGCCCCCTGGATGGGCAAGGTCATGGCCGGCGCCCTGCCCATGCCCGACCTGGTCCTGTGCAGCACCGCGCGGCGCGCCCGGCAGACCATCCTGGCCGTTTGCGCCGAGTTGGGCTTCCCCGCCGAAGGCATCCTCTTCAGCAAGGAGCTCTACATGGCCAGCTCGTCCACCCTCCTGCGCCTGATCCAAGGCCTAGAGCAAGGCGGGCACGTCCTGGTCTGCGGGCACAACCCCGGCCTCGAAAGCCTGGCCAGCACCCTCTGCTCCACCTGCTTCGACAAGTTCCCGACGGCCGCCGTGGCCTCCTTCGCCTTCCATGTCGAGCACTGGAACGAGGTCGGGCGACTGGGCGGACGCCTCGAGCTGTTCGACTTCCCCAGGAACCACCCGTTGGAGAAACGAGGCCGATGAACCAAGCCCGCGCTTGACCATTTTCCCTGATTTTCAAGTAATAAGACCTTCACCCGGAACCCAATTGCCCTGAACCCAAGACAAGACCAAGACCCCCAATCCATGTCCCCAAACTTCGATTTCCAAGCCTTGGCCCGCCCCAACATCTGGGCCTTGCGTCCGTACTCCTCGGCCCGCGACGAGTACAAAGGCAAGGACGCCATTTTCCTGGACGCCAACGAGAACCCCTTCAACAGCCCCTTCAACCGCTACCCCGACCCGCGGCAGAACCGGCTCAAGCAGGCCGTGGCCGAGCTCAAGGGCCTCCGCCCCGAGCAGGTCTTCCTGGGCAATGGCAGCGACGAGGCCATTGACCTGCTCTTCCGCGTCTTCTGCCGCCCCGGGCAGGACAACGTGCTCAGCATCCATCCCAGCTACGGGATGTACCAGGTCTGCGCCGACGTCAACGACATCGAGCTGCGCCCCGTCCTGCTCCGCCCCGACTTCACGCTCGACGCCGAGGCCCTGCTGCGGGCCAGCGACGCCAACAGCAAGATCATCTTCCTCTGCTCGCCCAACAACCCCACCGCCAACGCCCTCGACTGGCCCTCCATCCGCGCCCTGCTCGAAGGCTTCCCCGGCCTGGTCGTGGTCGATGAGGCCTACATCGACTTCTGCCCCGAGAAGTCCGTGCTCGCCCATCTGGAGCGATACCCCAATCTTGTGGTTCTCCAAACCTTCTCGAAAGCCTGGGGCATGGCCTCGCTCCGCCTGGGCATGGCCTTGGCACACCCCACGCTCATCGGCCTGATGTCGAAGGTGAAATACCCCTACAACCTCAACGCCCTGACCCAGGAAAAGGCCCTGGAGCTGCTCAAGACCCCCGAGCGCAAAGACGGCTGGGTGCGCGAGCTGCTGGCCCAGCGCGCCTTCGTGGCCGACCACTTGCGCAACCTGGCCGAGGTCGAAGAAGTCTATCCCTCGGATGCCAACTTCCTGCTGGTCAAGGTCCGGCAGGCGCGCGAGGTTTACAAGCTGCTGGTCGAGCGCAAGGTCGTCGTGCGCGACCGCTCGCAGCTCGCGCTCTGCGAAGGCTGCCTTCGCGTGACCATCGGCAGTCCGGCCGAGAACGCGCAGTTGCTTGAGGAGCTTCGCGCCCTGGTGCCGTGAGCGGGCAAGTGCGGCAGCGGATCGGCTTCTGGTCGGGCCTGGGCTTCCTGGCCGCCGTGCTGGCCTTGGCCCCGCTCGATGGCCCCGCCATGCAGGCCACCTTGGGCGTCGGCGGGCTGATGGCCATTTGGTGGATGACCGAGGCCCTGCCCCTGGCCATAACGGCCCTTCTGCCGGTGGCCCTGCTTCCGCTGCTGGGCGCCGCCGATGGCAAGGAGCTGGCCTCGGCCTACTTCAACGATGTCATCTTCCTGTTCATGGGTGGATTCATCATGGCCCTGGCCCTGGAAAAGACCGGGCTGCACCGCCGGATAGCGCTCTGGGTGCTCTCGAAGGCCTCCGCCCGCGCGGGCTCGCTGCTGGCGGGCTTCATGGGCGCGACGGCCCTGCTGTCGATGTGGATCTCGAACACCGCCGCGGCCATGATGATGGTGCCCGTGGCCCTCTCGGTGGCCCGGCAGGGCGAACTGGGCAAGGCGAGCCAGGCCCTGGCGCCTGCCCTGCTGCTGGGCGTGGCCTACGCCGCCTCCATCGGTGGGCTGGCCACGCTGGTGGGCACTCCGCCCAACCTTTCGCTGGTGCGCATCCACGCCATCCACTTCCCGGAGGCGGCGACCATCGGCTTCGGCCAGTGGATGCTCTTCGCCCTGCCGCTGGCCGCGCTGATGCTGCTGGCGGCTTGGGCCATTCTGCGCTGGCTGCACCTCCGCGCCCTGCCCGACGAGCCGGAGGCCCGCCGCCAGATCCTCGCGCAGCAGGCCGCCCTGGGGCCGATGGACGCCGACCAGCGCCGCGTGCTGGCCCTGTTCGCGCTGCTGGCCCTGCTCTGGACCACCCGCGCGCCCCTGGACTTCGGCGCGTTCCGTCTGGAAGGCTGGGGCCAGTGGCTGCCGCGGCCCGAGTTCGTCAACGATGGCACGGTGGCCGTCGCGCTGGCCAGCCTGCTGTTCGTGCTGCCCAGCCGCCGCCAGCCCGGCCAGCGGCTCATGGACCTGGAAACGGCCATGAAGCTGCCCTGGCCCATCGTGCTGCTCTTCGGCGGCGGCTTCGCCCTGGCGGGAGCCTTCAAGTCCAGCGGGCTTTCGCTCTGGATGGGCGAGCGCCTGGCGGGCCTGGAAGCGCTGCCGCCGCTGGCCCTGGTGCTGGTGGTGAGCCTGGCGGTCTCGCTGCTCACGGAGCTGACCTCCAACACCGCCACCACGGAGCTGCTCCTGCCCGTGATGGCCGGCATGTCGCAGGTGCTCGGCCTGCCGCCGCTGCTGCTGATGGTGGCCACGACGCTCTCGGCCTCGCTGGCCTTCATGCTGCCCGTGGCCACGCCGCCCAATGCCATCGTCTTCGGTTCCAACCTGCTCACCATGAGGCAGATGTTCCGCGCGGGCCTGCTGCTGAACTTCGCCGGGGTGCTGCTGGTGGCAATTTTCACCTACTTCTGGGGCCCTCGGGTCCTGCCCTTCTGATACCAAGTTGCGTTCAAAGGTGATGGATCGCCTTGAAGACTCGACCAACCCCGAAGGGATGCCAAGATTGTAGAAATTGGAGCCAAGCCAAAGAAGAGAACCCCGAAGGGGTGAAATTGTCCTGGCCGGGAGGAAGAGCCTGACAATGCCACCCCTTCGGGGTTCCCCTCCATCGCACGCTTGTCTGGCTTCAACAATTCCATCCCTTCAGGATTCGCCCATTCCTTGTCATAAGCCTGGCTTTTCATCCGAATTTCGCACTTGTATGACGAAATATTTGTTGGTTCTTTAGAAGAGCGAGTGGGTAGCGCAAAAGGATTGATTCGGGTGAAATCAAGTTTTCCGGTCAAGAAGCACCTGCGGGTCCTCAACAGCGCGCGCGCAGCATACCGCACTCGAGTTCAAAAAAATCGCCAAGGCGCTTGTTTTTTCAAGGTACAGTTTGTATCTTTGTTTGGCTAACGTCAATTTCACCCCCCGATGATCAAGCTACTTTTTAAAACTGCGGATGTCGAGGGCCAAAGTCGGCAGCCGACCATCCAAAACCTGTCGATTCGAATTTTACGGATTGGCGCGGCTTCTGGGGGGGGGTGCAATTAATTCGTATTTGCACAATGGTGTTTTGGGGGAGGAATTGAGGATGGTGGAAGTAATTTCGTTGGCCACAGTTAAACGCGACAAATAACGACGAAATATTAAAAATTTAATATTTTTGCAAAGTAAAAATGTTCTTAATTCAACAGTTTAAATTATTAAATATGAAAATACAAGTAAAAGACCTTGGCGCAATAAAAGAGGGCACAATTGATTTGTCTCAGAAACTGATTGTCTTTTGTGGTCCTAATGGAACTGGGAAAACTTATATGGCATATGCTATTTATGGTCTTTTAAAATCTCAAATCCATATTCGTAAAAAAAACGATATAGCAATTGAATTAATTGAAAAAAGGGGGACAAATTACCAAATAGATTTTAATGAATTAATGTTCTATTCCTTAATAGTGGGACAAAAAGAAATGCTTACATTGCACCATGAAAAAATACGAAGCAATATTGGCCAAGATCGCGGG
>JAIFMG010000141.1 GCA_020048645.1 Bacteroidota bacterium
TTCCTGTGCGAATTGGTTGAAAATACCACCGCTGCCGAAATCACTTCGATTTGCAGATATTCCTATATCTTTGCAAACCATTTTTGGACTGTAATGTAAATGCAAATGGTATAAGTTTTGACGAAGATCAGCTTGTCCAGCAAAACCGATTGGTTCGCCAAATCCGTGTCCTCCGCGTCCCTCTCGATCCAAATTTTGCCCACCGCTGGCGATTTGCATATTCCACCATCGAAAGCGACTTGGCATCATACCAAGTTGCTATCAAAGGTGAAATATTCGAGCGCATCTTGGCATAAGATGTCAGGGCTACGCCCCTTTTGATGGTGCGGCGGCGGCGCGATGCTACGAAGATGTCAGGGCTACGCCCCTTTCGAAGGCACGGGCTTCGCCGCGAAAGCCCTGAAGGGGCGCAATATCTTAGCGATGGGTGAAGCCCATCGGAACGGGAACGCCAACCCTTGCCAAGCCCTGAAGGGGCGAAATAGTCAGGCGCAGGGGAAAGGTCGTGGCGCAGGAATCTGGCCGTTTTTTGGTTTGGCTCCGCTTTCTACAATCATGGCACCCCTTCGGGCTTGGGCGAGCCTTCGCGGCAGCCTATCGCGTTTGAAAGCGACTTGGCACAAGACCTTATTTTTGGGTAAAACCTTAGTGGAAAATCAATTGGAGGAGTCAAAATAACCTTATTGCCTTATTTTGCCCTTGATTTTGCATCCAGCAAAACCGATTGGTTCGCCAAATCCGTGTCCTTCGCGTCCCTCTCGATCCAAATTTTGCCCACCGCTGGCGATTTGCATATTCCACCATCGAGCGCGACTTGGCATGAGGCGAAATGACTTGTGCATTCGAGGCCAATTTCATTCCATGTTTTGACAAGCGAACAAACCAACAAAATGTGCAAAAACAACGGACGGAAAGGGCGCGCAAAGAAAAAGCGCCTCCCAAGAACTTTTGGTCGGCGCTCGTAGAAAAACGGTTTGGTTTTTTCAGTACTTGAAGCCAGGCATGAGCTCCATGCCGACCAGGCGCTTGAGCACGGTGGTGTAGCTGACGTTTTCACGCGCGCTAAGGTCGAGCTGCTTGCGGGTCTCGAGCAGGGCCTCAAGGTCGGTGGACTCGATGGAGATCGACTTGATGAAGGCGCCGTTGACATAGACGTTGGAGACTTCGGCGCTGCAATGGTTGAAGGAATAGAAGCGGCGCTGCTTGATGACGTTGACCACTTTGATCTCGGGGTGGGGCACCACGAGCTCGTCCATGAACTGTTCGAAGGTGTATTCCTCGCGGCGGAAGTCGGGGATGACCACGCCCAGCATGGGGAAGACCTCCATCTGCAAGACCTTGACGGGCACGGGGAACACGTCCTTGACCACGGCCTTCCAGTGGTCGAAGTTGGCCCGGGTTTCCATGCGCCGTTTGATGTCCAGGTGCCCGCGCTTGACTTTCGCGTTCACGTCGGAATGGGCAGCGCTCAGCAGGTAGAGCTCCGATACTTCCGATGGGACTTCAGGTTTGGCTAAGTCGTTGATCCGGCCTTCGGTGGCATCGAGGTCCTGACCGAAGGCCCGGAACTCGTACATTGGTTTATCGTCCATGGTTGACAAAATTTAGGTTATGCCCTTGATGTGGGCTTGTTAACTGGGTTTTAATTTCATATTAAAGTTCGAAAAAAAAATGGTTCGCTGGCCATGCCCGAGGCGTTTTTTTCGCTTTTCGGCACAAGTTTGTAAGCATTCCAAATAGTGCCGCCGCGGCGGCCTAGAGGCACTCGTAGGCCTTGGCCACGAAAATCCGCCGATCTTCCTTGGGGCAGACGCCACTCTGCCCATCCTGGCTGCTGGTGATGTAGCTTCCCGTAACCCGAAGCTGCTCGCAGTCAATGGCTTGGTCGCTTAGGGCGTCGAAGCTGACCGAGACGCGGTCTCCGTTTTCGAGCGTAAGGTAGCCCGCGTTGTAGGCGTGGCACGAGAGCGGGTCCATCACGCCCATCACGCTGCGGAAATCGCCTTCGAGGCTCTGCTCGGGGCTGGCGTCCGCGTTCGGGGCGCCGCTCGGGGTTTGGGCTTGGCCGCCGCAGTGGCTCGAAAGCAGCGCCAGCGCCAAGAAAGGCATCAAAATGGTCTTTCTCATGGTAGGAAATGGTTTTGGTTTCCTCCAAAAGTAAGAAAAACCCGGCCCTTGTCGGCTTGTTGGATTTCGCCCTGCGGCCTGCCCGTGCCTCAGGGCTCGGCCGCGAAATTGTCGAGCACCATCAGGGCTCGGCCTTCGAAGTCCCAGAGCGCCTGGTTCTCCCACGAAGAGCCTTCGGTGGACTGCGGCCCGGCGAAGCTCACCCACTCGCCGCCCCAGTAGCAGAAGCCCGCGGGCTGCGTGGCCCGGCGCACTTGCTGGAGCACGGCCGCCAGGAAGTCGCGCTGGCCCTTGGGCGTGGCCGCGAAGCTCGGCAGGAGCTGCGCTTCCGCCCCGATGATGTTCCCGGTCCAGTCGTTCCAGCCCAAGCTGAAGGCGTAGGACGTCTCGACGACCATCACGCCCTTGCCGTGGCGGCGCGAGAGGCCTTGCAAGGCCATGCCGAGGCTGTCGAGGCTGGGGCCGTGCCAGATGGGGTAGTAGCTCAGGCCGATGAGGTCGTGGTCGATGGCGCCCAGGCGCTCGAAGAAGTCCTGCGCGCCGCGGTGCCCGGCGTAGTGCAGCAGGATCTGGCTGCCGGTGCGGGCCTCGCGCACGGCCTTGGCCGCCCGCGCGAGCAGTAGCTCCAGGGCCTCGCCGTTTTGGGCGTGCCCTTGGGGCCAGAGCATTCCGTTGTTGATTTCGTTGCCAATCTGGACGTAGCGGGGGCGGATGCCTTCCACCACGCGGCGGGTGTAGGAGTAGAGGCTGTCGGCCAGCGCGTCCAGCTCCAGGTTCTGCCAGCGGGCGGGCGTGTGCTGCTGCCCAGGGTCGGCCCAGGTGTCGGAGTAGTGGACGCAGAGCATGACGTCCATGCCCAGCTCCTCGACCTCGCGGGCCAGGGCGCTGACGGCGGGGTAGGCCGAGACGCCGTCCGCCGGATCGACCCAGAGGCGAAGGCGGATGGTGGTGGCGCCCGCGTCGCGCAGCACCCGCAGCGGGTCGGCCGGCCGTCCTTGGCGGTCGAGCAGGCGGAGGCCGCTGGCGCGCAAGGCCGGCAGCATCGAGAGGTCGGCGCCCCGGATGGGCAAGGGCGTCGGCGCCGCGGGCGCGGGCACAGGCTGGCGCTCGCAGGCCAGGGCCAGGGCCAGCGCCAAGGCCAAGGCCAGCCTAGGCCTCATCGAGGCCGAGGACGTTGCCCGGGTTCATGATGCCCTTGGGGTCGAGGTGCTGCTTGATGGCCTTCATCAGGGCCATGCCCGCGGGTCCGATCTCCTGGGGCATCCAGGCGGCCAGGGCGCGGCCCACGCCGTGGTGGTGCGAGAGCGAGCCGCCGTAGTGCGTCAGCGTGTTGACCAGGCCCTTGTGGTAGCTCTGGTAGTCGAGCAGCTCCTTGCCTTTGGCCATGGGGCTCAGGAAGGTGAAGTAGAGGTTGGCCCCGTTCTCATAGACGTGCGAGATGTGCGTCATGCAGATGGTCTTCGGCCGGGCCTTGAGGTAGGAGCGGGCCTCCTCCCAGATCGTCAGCAACTGGTCCCAGGTGGCGGCCGTCTCGATGGTGTCGGTCATGACTCCTGCGTCCATCAGCGGGTCGCGGAGGTAGGCGCTGGCGTAGCGCTGCTCCAGCCACTTGCGGGTGGGCTTCTCGCCGATGTAGATGCCGTCGAAGCGGCGCGCCAGGCGGCTGATGTGCCGGACCAGGGCCTTGTTCTTGTTCTTGTCGCCCTCGCATCCCACGAACATGATGCAGCGTTGGCCCTGGTGGAAGCCCAGGGTCTGCAGCAGCCTGTCGTTGAAGCTGTCGTCGAAGCCTTTGAGGCGGAAGGCCACCTCGGTCTCCTCGGGGTCCGAGAGGCGGAACAGGTGCGGCGGGGCGTACTGGCTCTGGACGATTTGCCGCATGGCCTCGACGGCCCCGGCGAAGTTCTTGAAGAGCAGGGTGGCGTAGGCGGTGTTTTGCGGCAGGAAAGCCCTGATTTTCAGCGTTACCTCGGTGATGACGCCCAGGGTGCCCTCCGAGCCGATGAACAGGCGGTGCAGGTCCCAGCCCTGGGCGCTGGCCGGGTAGGGCTTCGTGGCGATGGTCCCCGAGGGCGTTACGACCCGCAGGGCCAGCACCATGTCGTCGATGCGGCCGTAGCCCGTGGAGGCCTGTCCGGCGCCCTTGGCCGCCACCCAGCCGCCGACGGTGGAATGCTCGAACGACTGCGGGAAGTGCCCGCAGGTGTATCCGGTGTTGAAGTGGTTGAGGTAGCCCTCGAAAGCCGGGCCGTACATGCCCGCCTGCACCCGCACCGTGAGGCTTTTCTCGCTGATTTCGAGCACCTTGTTCATGTGCTTGGTCATGTCGAGCGCGATGCCGCCCTTGGGGGTCTCGGTGGCGCGCGTCACGGAGCTGCGTCCGCCCATGGGCACCAGGGGCACGCCTTCGCGGTGGCAGAGCCGGACCAGCTCTTCGACCTCGGCCTCGGAGCGCGGGCTGACCACGGCGTCGGGCGGGCTGAGGATCTGGCCCATGCGCAGGCGCAGCAGCTCCTGGTAGTGCTTGGCGTGGGCGAACCGTGCCCGGCAGAGGTCGTCGGTCTTGACGTTCTCGGGGCCGTGCAGGGCGCGCAAGGCTTCCACGAAGGAAGCCGGAAGTTGGCAGGGCCGGTCCAGGCGCACCGGCTCCAGGCCCTCGAGGTGCTTGCCCTCGAGGTCTTCGGCACTCAGGCCCAGGCGCGCGCGGGCCAGTTCGCGGATGGCTTGGTCGAGGCTTTGGGCCTTTTCGGGCTCGCCCCAGGTCAGTAGGCTTCGGTAGGTGGTCTCCATCGTTTTTCGGTTTAGGGTGTCTCGGCGCCAGGCGTCTCTTTCCGCGAAGCTACTCAACCCGCGCCAGCCCGCAAAACCTCCCGCCGTTTTCCGCCGGTGGCGGGATGCGGGGAGGGCCAGGCCGGAGCGGCAAGCCTGCTGGCGCCCCATCGCCCCGTGGGCGGATGCGCGGACGCCCGACTTCGCCCCGGCGCGGAAAGTCGAGGACTTTTCACGGAAAATGACCTGCAAATCCACAAGGGGCCCAAACTTTTCGCGGAAATGGGATAGCTTTGGCGCAGACCGAGGCCAGTTTGCCCGAAGGTCTTTTTCCATCTCCCCTGAGTTTCCCCTCACAAACAGGAATCGCACCATGAAAATCGTAGCCTTTGGCGCCAGCACTAGCCGGCAATCCATCAACAAGGCCTTCGCCACCTACGCCGCCGCCCAGTTCGAGGGCCACGAGCTTGAGCTGCTCGACCTGAACGACTTCGCCTGCCCCTTGTTCTCGACCGACGCCGAGAAGCAGGACGGCTTCCCCGCGGGCGCCAAGGCCTTCCGCGAGAAGCTGCAAGGCGCCGGGCTGCTGGTGTTCTCGCTGGCCGAGCACAACGGTAGCTGGACGGCCGCGTTCAAGAACCTTTTCGACTGGTGCTCGCGGATACAGTCGGACTTCTTCCAAGGCAGGCCCGTCTTCCTGCTTTCGACCTCGCCCGGCGGCCGCGGCGGCAAGGGCAGCATGGACTACGGCCTGGTGCGCCTGCCCCTGCACGGCGCGCGCATCGTCGCCCATTTCAGCCTGCCGAAGTTCCATGACAACTTTGCCGCCGGCCAAGGCATCACCGAGCCCGGCCTGGCCGCCGCCTTCGCCGAGAGCCTCGCCCAAGCGCGGGCCAGCCTCTGAGCCCAATTTGCTTTCAAAGGTGATACCACGTTGCGTTCAAACGTGAAATTTCCGAGCCCCCCAGCAGAACATCAAGAAACCCTTGCCAACCCTAGGGTTCCTGGATCAATAAGGGAATAAGGTTGTATCCATCATGGCTTAGGATTTCTACTAGGGTTTTCATCTCAGACAGGGTGAAGCGCTACCCTTCAATCAGGTACCTTCCCCGCCACTTCGAAAGACCGCTTTCGCCGGATGTGCCTCTTCTGCTTCGGCGTGAAATTCTCCTTGCGGCTCTTCCACAAAGAACAAAGTAGGTGCGTCTGCGATTTGTTTTATTCGTCTCCTTGCCATTTCGCAATATTCGTGGCTAATGTCAATACCGATATAATTTCTGCCCATTTCGCAAGCTACTCTAGCGGTTGTTCCACTGCCACTCATGGGGTCCAGTACCAAATCGCCTTTGTTGGTCCAAGATTTTATGTGGTCCCTTGCAAGTTCGCAGGGAAAAGGCGCTGGATGTCCTTTTGCTTCTTGGTCTTCTTGCCTTTTGCCGACAACATATTCCCAAATATTTCCTTTGATTTTCTTGTCCTTGACAGGCTTTGCCAGCTTTTCTCTTGTCTGCTCGTTTTTTGAAAAGTTCTTGTAAGTAGTACCGTTGAGTTCTAAGCCAGCGTGCAAACAGTCAACCATGATGGGGTTGTGCGTCTTCACAACACCTTTGCTGAATACAAACATGTATTCAAACTCATTGTTGTAGCGTTTGCGATAAATCTGGGGTATTGGGTTTGTCTTTCGAAAAATCATTGTATCGTGAAGATTGAAGCCAATTTGCTGAAAATACAAGGCTTGCTTGAAGCTTGTCCCTGTTTCGTTGCCATTGATTGTTGCATCGTTGACAACCCAAACTACCACGCCACCCTGTTTTGTAACTCTGTAAAGTTCCTTCGCGATGTCTTCAAATGGAAAAACAAATCCTTTGTAATTTCTCAAATCGTCATAAGGCGGAGAAGTAACGGTGAGGTCCACCACATTGTCGTCAAACTGTCGCATTGCCTCTACGCAGTTGCCTTCGATTATTTTGTTGATGAAGTTTTCCATTGTCTTTTATTGAAGTGTAAACAGCCCGTTATCAGAAACGGTACCGACTGTTTTAATTCTGCTTTCAATTTTGTGAACCTTGATAAGTTCTTTCAACGCTTCCTCGTGGCTCATTTGCATTATCTTTTCTCTTTCCAATGCCAAAAATGTCAGAGCCTCTTCTTTAGAAATGGCGATACTTTCAGCCGCGACACCTTTTTCGATGCTCCACAAAGGCTCGACTGCTTTGGAGAAGGAGAGAATAGTTCTGTTGACAGCTAACCAATAATCGGTAGCATTTTTTGAAGGATTGAGTGTTTGAACAGTTTCAAAAACCTTCTTTAAAAGTTGTTGTGCTTTCGATTTTCCTTCTTTCTCAGAGTAAGCTAGCAGCAATGCAAGATGAGAGTATGTAAAAACACAAACATTTTGTGTTGTGGCTTGCTGGTAGATTTGGCTTGATGAAGTAGGAAGCTGATAAATGGGGCAAACAACCATTGCGTAGGGTTTGCCGCGCTTCCAACCTTGCATTGCTTGAACTTTAAAGTCCTTTTGATTCTTTGCGGTCCTGCTTAGTCTGAATGCTTTAGCATCTGCAACAAAGCTGTAATCTTTGGCAAATGCCTCAACGTCTGCTGCGTCTGTCCTTTCTTTTAGCACCAAACTTTTAAGCCCCAATGCAGTGTATGCCAATGAAAGCAAGTAGTCAGTATATTTGGAATATAGTTTTTCTTCGCTTGTATCGTGTCCGTAACTCTCGGGAATATTTCCACAAAGTCGCAAGTGGTCAATTAGGGTTAATACACCATTCCTCTTGATTTCATCTTCTAATTCCTTCTCCAATTTATCTGTGTCGCTACCGAAATTGCCGCTCAGTTTTCGGATTTCTTCAATCCAATACTGTCTTGCTTTTATTGCCTTATCGGATATAATTTTACTCATTTGCTTCAATCAAAATATTGGTTTTCAAATTTACTTCAATTTTCGGCAAAGCAGCTCCGAAAAAACCAGAGTTTGCCAAGGACTGATGCTGGTTCTTGGGCCTGTCTCGCGCCGCGGCCTAAGCCTCTTCCGTCCTTTCCCATCGGCCTGAACCAAATTTAACGCTAATTTTCGAGAAAAGCAAGCGCAAGGGCGGACGGCCTCGCCTTCCGGCCCAAGCGGGCCACTCGCGCGGCGCTTGAGGACTGGTGCGCTCCGCAACAGCCTCGCGGCCAATGCCTTCGCCCCAAAAAGCGAGAAGCCTCCCCGCTTGGGGAGGCTTCTCGGTGGGTAGGCGCGGGGCGCTTGGCGCTCAACGGTAGGGGGCGTAGATTTCCTCGATCTGCTGCTTGTAGCGCTCGGCCACCATGCGGCGCTTGAGCTTGAGCGTGGGCGAAAGCTCGCCCGTATCGACGGTCCAGGAGTGGGCGATGACCTTGAACTGCTTGAGCTGCTCGGTCTTGCCCAGGCGCTTGTTGAGCTCGTCCACCTCCTTCTGGTAGCGCTCGATGACCTTGGGGTTGGCCACCAGCTCTTCGTGGTCGCGGTAGTGGATGTTGTTCTGGTGGGCCCAGTCGTGCAGGAACTCGAAGTTGGGCGAGATCAGCGCCCCGGCGAACTTCTCGCCGGCGCCGATGACCATGATCTGCTCGATGAAGAGCGATTCCTTGAAGATGTTCTCGACGGGCTGCGGGGCCACGTACTTGCCGGTGGAGAGCTTGAACATCTCCTTCTTGCGGTCGGTTATCTTCAGGAAGCGGCCTTCCTCGAACAGGCCGATGTCGCCGGTGTGGAACCAGCCCTCGGAGTCGATGTCCTCGGCGGTCTTGGCGGGATCCTTGAAGTAGCCCAGCATGAGGTTGGGGCCTTTGAAGAGGATTTCGCCATCCTCGGCGATCTTGACCTGCTGCTGGACGGGGTCGAGCAGCGGGCCGACGGTGCCGAAGCGGAGGTTGGGGTGCTTGGTGTGGTTCACCGCGATAACGGGCGCCGTCTCGGTCAGGCCGTAGCCCTCGCACACGGGAATCTTGGCGGCGTGGAAGATCCTGGCCAGGCGCGGCTGCAAGGCCGCCCCGCCCGAGATGATCAGCTTGAGCTGCCCGCCCATGGCCTCGCGCCACTTCTTGAAGATGAGCACGTTGGCCCCGGCCAGCTTGAGCTTGTACTTCAGGTCCTTGCCCGAAGGCTCGTAGGCCAGGCCCAGCTCGACGGCGCCGAAGAACAGCTCGCGCTTGGTGCCCTCGAGGTCGTTGCCCTTCTCCATGATCTTGTCGAAGATGCGCTCGAGCAGGCGGGGCACCGAGACGAACACCTCCGGCTTGACCTCCTTGATGTTCTCGGCCACCTTCTCGACGCTCTCGGCGTAGTAGATGCTGACGCCCAGGTACTGGAACACGTAGCCGCCGATGCGCTCGAGCACGTGGCACAGGGGCAGGAAGCTCAGCGCGTTGCTCTTGGGCCCCAGGAAGGGGATGATCTTGACCAGCGGCTCGATCTGGAAGCAGAAGTTCCAGTGCGACAGCATCACGCCCTTGGGCACGCCCGTGGTGCCCGAGGTGTAGATGATCGTGGCCAGGTCGTCCTTGCCCACCGCGTCGCGGCGCAGCTTGAGCTTGCCCCGGTTCACCGCGTTCTGCCCCTGCTCGCCCTTCTTGACGATCTCGGTCCAGTGCTTGGCCCCGGGGATCTTGTCGAAGGTGTAGATCTCCTGCAAGGTGTCGATCTCGGCGACCATGGGCGAGATCTTGTCGTAGAGCTCCTGGCTGGAGACGATGATGAACTTGGCCTCCGAGTGCCGCAGGATGTGCCGGTACTCTTCCTCGCTGATGGTCGGGTAAATCGGCACGTGTACGGCCCCGATCTGCATCATCCCGTGGTCCATGAAGTTCCACTCGGGGCGGTTGTTCGAGACCGTGGCGATCTTGTCGCTCTTCTCGATGCCCATCTCCAGCAGGCCGATGCTGACCAGGTTGGCCATCTTGATAAGGTCTTGGGTGCTGTGGTTGACCCACTTGCCGTTCTCTTTCGCGGCGAAAGCGACGGGCTTGTTGGCGAATTTCTCCTGGTAGCGGTCCAGGAGGTCAAAGATTCTTTCCACTTTCATATCTAGCTTCGTTTTTGGGGGTTGTTCGTGCGGCTTGTTTTATTAGGGCTTAAAAATAGTCATTTGCCACTAGCGCGCAAGCGGATTTTCGCCAAATCTGAAAGGGCCGCGCACCATGCGCCTTCCAGCCTTCCGAAGGCCCCCGCGCGCTCTTCCCGATCTGCCTCCGCCACCCTCCAATCTTGCCCATCCGTACTTTCCGTGCGGTGCGGACAAAGCTGTTTTCGCGGAGCCTATCGCCCCGCGGACACCCTGTCTTTGTGGGCTGTCATGCTGGACCCAATCAAGGTATTATATGGAATTGATTTGAAAAATAAAGGTGATATTCGTATGAATATTCCGAAAAATGATTTTATTTTGCATAGATTTGATGAATAATCCTTATCTTTGGCAACAATCAAAAGAGCAGGAAAATGCTGTTGCAATTCGCCGTCAGGAATTACAAGACGTTCAAGGACGAGGCCGTTTTGAGCCTGGTCGCTTCCAATTACGACAAGGACTTCCGCGAGCAGGAGAACGTCGTCGCGGAGGCGAAGTACGGATTGCGGCTGCTCAAGAGCGCGGTCGTCTTCGGTGCGAACGCCAGCGGCAAGAGCAAGCTGCTCGACGCCTTCGCCTTCATGCGCTATTTCGTGCTCAACAGCTCGAAGGAAAGCCAGAACGGGGATGCCATTGATGTCCATCCGTTCCGGCTCAGCACCCAGACCGAAGACCAGGCCTCGGAGTTTGAGGCAGTTTTCATCCATCAAGGCGTCCAGTACCGCTACGGATTCGAGGCCGCGCGCGATCGGATCGTTTCCGAATGGCTCTACCACAAGCCGAAGACCAAGGAAGTCGAGCTTTTTTACCGCGAGGGCGAGCAGTTCAGGCCGCACGCCCGGGCTTTCCCCAAAGGCAGCAAGGTCATCAAGGAAGGGCTGGTACGCGGCAACGCGCTCCTGGTCTCCGTGGCCGCGCAGTTCAACGAGGCCTCCGCCACCCAGGTGCTGGACTGGTTCAAGCGAACTAAAACATTGTCCAGTCTGAAGGAAGTCGGCTATCAGAGTTTCACCTACGGAAAAATGGAGGACGCCGACGCCAAAGCCAAGATCATGGAGCTGCTGAAAGCCGCCGACCTGGGAATCCTCGACGCGGAACTGCAAAAGATGACGCCGGAAGAGCTCCCCGAAGCCATTCCCCAAGAACTTAGGGATTGGATAGCCAAGCAATCGAGCGATGAGAAACGACAAATTGTAACCGACGTCCTGACAAGGCACAAAAAGTACGACGCCCAGCACGACGTGGTCGGCAAGGTCAGCTTCTCGATGGCAGAAGACGAATCCGCGGGAACCCGAAAGTTCTTCGCCCTGGCAGGCCCGATCTTGGACGTGCTCCAAAACGGATACCTGCTGTTGGTGGACGAGCTCGACGCGCAGTTGCACCCTAGCCTGGTCAACCACTTGGTCGCGCTGTTCAACTCGCGGGAGCACAACCCCAACAACGCCCAGTTGGTCTTCAACACCCACAACATCAGCCTGTTGGATTCCACCCTGTTTCGCCGCGACCAAATCTGGTTCACCGAGAAGGACCGGCGCGGCGAGGCCAAGCTCTACTCGCTGGCCGACTTCAAGTCGGACGACGCCCGCAAGAACGCCTCCTTCCAGGAAAGCTACACCCGCGGTCGCTACGGCGCCGTGCCGTTTCTTGGTTTTTTTGAAGATTTGAAAATTGTTTCGATTCCTGAAGAGGATGAAAAAGCGAAATGAATCCAAAGAAACCACAAAACAAGATTGAGATGAAACCAAGCCGTAAAGAGCGTTCCTTGGACAGGCCTCAGCCTACAAGATACACAAAACCTAACATCTTGATCTTTTGTGAAGGAAAGAACACGGAGCCTTCCTATTTCAGACATTTCAAATTGCAATCAGCCACGATCAAGGTTGATGGCGACAAAGGGAACACCATAGGTTTGGTGAGAAAGGCCTTGAAGGAGATTGACCAGTATGATCAGGTATGGTGCGTGTTTGACAAGGACGATTTTTCGGAAAAGAACTTCAACGATGCCATTAGCCTTGCGAAATCAAAAGGCGTGAAAGTGGCCTACTCCAACCAAGCTTTTGAGTATTGGCTCATCCTGCACTTGGAAGATCATCAGGGGGGAGGTTTTGATCGGAGTGGCTACAACCATAAAATCAATGAGTTGCTGAGGCCATTCGGTGTCGAGTATGAGGACAAGCAAAAATTCGTGAGCGATGATTTCTTTGATGTGCTAGACGGAATCGATGGGGCGACCAAAGTGAGAAGAGTCGATCTGGCCATCAGAAGAGCGAAAAAGATTTACGACGCTTGGAATCACCAGAGTCCAGCCCGCGAAGAGTCGTCCACAACGGTTTTTGAACTTGTGGAAACTTTATTGAAACACTGTTGACCCTTTGCCCTGCCGCGAGGATTTCCCAAACCCCAAAGAAAAGCGGGCGAAGGAATCGCTTCCTCCGCCCGCCAGTGGTCTGTTTCTGGATTCGGCTCAGATGTTGAGCAGGATCTGGTCGGGGCTTTGGCCTCCGAGGAGCATCTTCCAGGGGTTTTCGGTCAGTTCCTTGACCTTGACCAGGAAGCCCACGGAGGATTTGCCGTCGATGATGCGGTGGTCGTAGGAGAGGGCCACGTACATCATGGGGCGGATTTCGACTTTGCCGTTGACAGCCACGGGGCGATCGACGATGTTGTGCATCCCGAGGATGGCCGATTGTGGCGGGTTGATGATGGGCGTCGAAAGCAGCGAGCCGAAGGTGCCGCCGTTGGTAACGGTGAAGGTGCCGCCCGTCATTTCGTCGAGCGAGATCTTGTTCTTCTTGGATTTGTCGGCGAAGTCCTTGATGGCCAGCTCAATGTCGGCCAGCGACTTGGACTCGACGTTGCGGATGACCGGCACGAGCAGGCCCTTGGGCGACTGCACGGCGATGCCAATGTCGGCGTAGCGGTACGAGATGACCTCGTCGCCGTCGATGGCGGAGTTGATCTCGGGGTAGAGGAGCAGGGCCTGCGAGACGGCCTTGAGGAAGAAGGACATGAAGCCGACCTTGACGCCGTGCTTCTGCTGGAAGGCCGGTTGGAACTTCTGGCGCAGCTCCATGATCTGGCTCATGTCCACCTCGTTGAAAGTGGTGAGCATGGCCGTCTCGTTCTTGACCGATACCAGCCTTTCGCTGAGCTTCTTGCGCAGGGCGGACATCTTCTGGCTCTGGGCCTCGCGCGAGCCGTCGCCCATGAAGGCCGAGGGGGCGGCGCTCTGGGGCGCGGGCTTGGGCGTGGCGGGCGCGGCCGGGGTCTTCGGCAGGGCGGCCACGGCCTCCACGTCGGCGGTGGTGATGCGGCGCAGGCCGGCCAGCACGTCGTCGATTGAGAGCTTGTGCTCGTCCATGAGCTTCTTGGCCAGGGGCGTCACCTTCACCTTCTCGGCCTCGGGGCTTGCCTGGGGCTGGGGCGGCTCTGGCTTTTTCTCGGCCTGGGCCTTCACCGGCTCAGGCGCAGGCTTCTGCTCGGGCGCCTTGGCAGGCTCGGCGGGCGCTGGGGCGGTTCCGGTGCCCTCGGTGTCGATGGAGCAGGCCACCAGGCCGACGCCGATGGCTTTGCCGGCCTGGGCCAGGATCTTGATCTTGCCGGAGGCCGACGCGACCAGGGTGAGGGTGGCCTTCTCGCTTTCGATTTCGGCCAGGTCTTGGTCTTTTTCGACGGCGTCCCCGTCGCTGACCAGCCACTGGGCGATTTCCACCTCCGAGATGGACTCGCCCGGGCTGGGGACTTTCACTTCTACGATCATTGCTGCGGGTAGGATTGGTTATGCTTGAGGTTAGGAACGAAGCGTCGGGCGGGTCACTCGAAGAGGTAGCGGTGTTGCGAGAGGATCTGGTTGCGCGAGTTGCCCTCGACGCATTGCAGGCCGCAGTACTTGTAGGCCAGCTCGCAGGTGCATTTGCGGAACACCTTGTTGAGGATTTCCTCCTGCCGGGCCACGTGGATGGTGTACATGCCGGTGGCGGGGCTTCCGCTGGCGGCGCGGGTAACGGGCACCACGTCGATGCGCAGGCGGCGGAACTGCTGCTGCACGAACCACCAGGGGCCCATGTTCTCGGGCTCTTCCTGCACCCAGAGCGAGAGCAGGGAGTTCTCGTACTTCTCGTGGATGGCCTCGATCTGCCGTTCGGGGAAGGGGTAGAGCTGCTCGACGCGCACCAGGGCGATGTCGCGGGCCTCGAAGTAGTCCTTCTTGGCCAGCAGGTCGTAGTAGATCTTGCCGGTGCAATAGACCACGCGCTTGACGTTCTCGACCTCCACGTTCGTGTCGTCGATGACCTCCTGGAAGCGCGTGCCTTCGCCCAGCTCCGAGAGTTTCGAGACGCATTGCGGGTGCCGGAGCAGGCTCTTCGGCGTGAAGACGACCATGGGGATGCGGAAGTCGCGCTTGACCTGGCGGCGCAGGGCGTGGAAGAAGTTGGCCGGAGTGGTGCAGTTGACGATCTGCATGTTCTGGCTGGCGCAAAGCTGGAGGAAGCGCTCGACGCGGGCCGACGAGTGCTCGGGGCCCTGGCCTTCGTAGCCGTGGGGCAGGAGCAGCACCAGGCCGTTCTTGAGGCCCCATTTTTCCTCGGCCGAGCTGATGTACTGGTCGATGATGGGCTGGGCCACGTTGTGGAAGTCGCCGAACTGGGCCTCCCAGAGGGTCAGGCCGTTGGGGCGGGCCAGGGCGAAACCGTACTCGAAGCCCATGACGCCGTATTCCGAGAGCAGCGAGTTGTAGATGTGGAAGGAGGCCTGGTCGGGCGAGACGTTCTTGAGCGGGAAGTACTTCTCGGGCGAGTCCTCGATGACCAGGGCGGCGTGCCGGTGCGAGAAGGTTCCCCTTTCGCAGTCCTGGCCGCTCATGCGCACCGGATGGCCCTCGGCCACCAGCGTGCCGTAGGCGAGCAGCTCGCCCATGGCCCAGTCGAGGCGGTCTTCCTTGACCATGGCGCGGCGGTCTTCCATGAGCTTGACGAGCTTGCTGAAGATCTTGATGCCCTCGGGGATGTGGGTTATCTTCTCGGCGATCTGCAGCAGCCTTTCGTGCGCCACTCCGGTGGGCAGCGACAGGTGGAAGTCGTCGGGCGTGCAGTAGCGGTAATCGACCCAGTCCTCCTCGAGGAAGGGGTGAATCTTGACCTTCTTGATCTGCTGGGCCTTCTCGTACTTGAGGTCGAGGATGTAGTTGAAATCCTCCTGGGCCTGGGTCATGGCCTCCTGGGTGTAGATGCCTTCCTCGACCAGGCGCTTGCCATAGAGCTCCATGACGTTGGGGTGCTTGGCGATGGCCTTGTAGAGCGTGGGCTGCGTGAAGCGGGGCTCGTCGCCCTCGTTGTGGCCGAACTTGCGGTAGCAGAGCAGGTCGATCCAGACGTCGCGCTTGAAGCGCTGGCGGTACTCGATGGCCAGCTCGATGGTGTAAACCAGGGCCTCGACATCGTCGCCGTTGACGTGGAACACCGGGGACCGCGTGACCTTGGCGATGTCGGTGCAGTAGGTGCTCGATCGGGCGTCGAGGTAGTCGGTCGTGAAGCCGACCTGGTTGTTGATGACGATGTGGATGCTGCCGCCAGTGCGGTATCCCTTGAGGTTGGCCATTTGCGCGACCTCATAGACGACGCCCTGGGCGGCCACGGCGGCGTCGCCGTGGATGATGATGGGGGCCATCTTGCTGAAGTCGTCGGCGTACTTGTTGTAGATCTTGGCCCGGGTGATGCCTTGCGCCACCGGCGCGACGGTCTCCAGGTGCGAAGGGTTGGGCGTGACGTTCAGGCGGACGACCTTGCCGTTGTCGGTGGTGATGTCCTCGCAGTAGCCCAGGTGGTACTTGACGTCGCCCAGCTCGATGTCGTCGTCGTAGGCCTGGCCCATGAACTCGTGGAAGATCTTCTCGTAGGGCTTGCGCAGGATGTTGGCCAGCACGTTGAGGCGGCCGCGGTGGGGCATCCCGATGATGAACTCCTGGATGCCCAGGTCGGCCCCGCGCTCGATGACCGCGTCCAGGGCCGGGATGAGCGACTCGGCCCCTTCGAGCGAGAAGCGCTTCTGCCCGACGAACTTGCGGTGGATGAACCGCTCGAAGCCCACGGCCTGCTTGAGGTGGAAGAAGATGTCCTTCTTCTGCTTGTCGCTGAACTTGGGGTTGCTGCGCGAGGATTCCAAGGTGCCCTGGAACCAGCGGACGATCTCGGGCTTGCGGATGTAGATGAACTCCGAACCGATGGAGCGGCAGTAGGTCTGCTCCAGCAGCTCCAGGATGTCGCGGAGCTTGGCAGGGCCCAGGCCCACCTCCGCGCCCGCCTGGAACACCTCGTCGAGGGTGGAGTCGTCCAGCCCGAAGCTGCTCGGGGCCAGGGTCGGGAAGTAGGGCCGACGCTTGCGCACGGGGTTGGTCTGCGTGAACAGGTGCCCGCGCCGGCGGTAGGCGTCGATCATGCTCAGCACGCGGAACTCCTTGTTCAGCAGCTCGATGTCCGAGACGTGCATGGTCTGGGTCTTGGCCTTGCCAGAGGGCGCCGCCACCTTCGCGGCGGCCGCCGGGCTGCCGTTGGCCGAAGGCTGGCCCTCGGCGTAGTTGGCCTTCGCGAAGTCGAAGCCCTTGAAGAAGTTCTGCCAGCTCGCGTCAACGGTCTCGGGGGATTCCTGGTACTGCTCGTATATCGCGAGGATGGAGCTGATGTCGCCGTTGCCCAAGTACGAGTATTGGTCCATAGGGAGGCTTTTGTTTGTGGGGTTGGAACGCTTGGCTTTCGCCTTTTCTTTTCTTGAGGACAAAAGGAGGAATTGCCGGATGCCGCGCCTTGAAAATCCAAGGGCTGGCGAAGCGCAAATCTAATCCAATTAAATCGTTTTCGGAAGAAAAGAAAGGCCAAAATGCGCCCCGGCCCAAGCCCCATGCCCCGGCTAGGCTCGAAATTTGCCCGCGCCTGCCCAAGGCGGCCCATCGCTCAGGCTTTCCGCCGAAAGGACTATCTTCGCCAGACGTGCCCCGCCCCGGTTCGCCGGTCCGCGGCGGGCAGAAACCAACCCACCCAAAACACAGCCCTTCAGCATGAAACGAAAACTCCTCACCCTCCTGGCCCTCGTCGCGGCCACCCTGCCCATGCCCCGCGCCGGGGCGCAGACCACCATCGAGCCCCTGGCCGAGGTGCATGGCCGCTGGACCCTCGAAGGCTCGCCCTACCTGGTCATGGGCGAGGCCATCGTCCCCAAGCGCAAGACCCTCGAAATCGAGCCCGGCGTGCAAGTCCTCTTCAAGACCGGCGAAGTCGTGGCCTACGACAGCACCGCCTTCGACCTGGGCTTCCTCCGCGTCAACGGCTCGCTGGTGGCCCGGGGCACCGCCCAGGCGCCCGTGCGCTTTTCCCGGCAGGGCGAGCAGGGCAACTGGGGCATCGTCCTGGTCAACAGCTCCGAGATCGGCATCGCCTTCGAGCACTGTGTCTTCGAGCACGCCAACAAGCTGCGGCGCGTCTTCGGCTTCGAGTACTTCTGCGGAGCCCTCTCGCTCAAGCAGTCAACCGCAAGCATCCGCAACTGCCTCTTCGTGGACAACCTCAACGAGGGCATCGACTGCAAGGACGGCTCGTCGCCCACCATCGAGTCCTGCACCTTCGTGGGCAACCAGTGGCGGGGCATCTTCAGCAGCAGCCAGTCGCACCCCATGGTCAAGAACTCCATCTTCTGGGCCAACGCGCTGGGCGACATTGGCCAGTACGACGCCCAAGTCAGCCTGCTCTTCTCGTTGGTCGAAAAGGAGGAGACCCAGTACCTGGCCACCGTATTCCAGAGCAACATCGTGGGCCAGGACCCCAAGTTCCAAGACCTCCAGGCCCGAGACCTGCGCCTGAAACGGAACTCGCCCGCCAAGGCCAAGGGCGAGACCGGGCAAGACCTCGGCGTGCAGTTCGACTGAGGCTCAGCCCTCCTGCGCCTCGGCCCGCTCGACCGTGTGGACGCCCTGCACCTGCTTGAGCGAGCGCGTCAGCGCGGCCAGGTCGCTGTCTTGCGAGAGGTACAGCTCCACCTGCGCCTTGAAGATGCCGTCCAGGGTCTCCAGCCTGAAGCTCCGCAGCTTGGCCTTGGGATGCTCGGCCAGGGCCTTCGACAGCTCCACGAAGTAGCCCGGGCGGTCGTGCCCCGAAAGCGAGAGCCGCACCAGCTCGGCGCTGGTGTTGCCCCGGGCCCATTCCACCTTCACCGGGAAGAAGTTCACGTCGTTGGCCGCCCGCGTGGCCTGCGGGCAGGTGGCGCGGTGTACGTAAACTTGCCGCGGGTTGGCCAGCTCCTTGAAACCCAGCACCGCGTCGCCCGGCAAGGGGTGGCAGCAGCTCGAAAGCTGGTACTCGAAGTCGGTGGCGGCGGCGGCCGCAGGGGCCCGGTCGCCCTTGAAAAGGCCCAGGCGGTTGACGTTGCGGCTCAGTTGCAGCTTCCAGTACTTGATGGTCTTGTTCGGAGACTTCTTGAGCAGCACCTTGCGCAGTTGCTCGGCCGAGACCTTGCTCTGGCCCAGGAACAGGTAGGTCTCGGGCTTGCCCTTGATGCCATACTCCTCGTAGAGCTTCCGGAAGATGTTCGCGTTCAGCGGCCGGTCCAGGCCCCGCACCACTTCCTCGAGCAGGTTCTGGCCCCGGCGCGACAGCTCGCGGCGCTCCTGCTTGAAGACCTCCTTGAGGCTGGCGATGGCCTTCTTGCTGACGACCATGTCCAGCCATTCAGGCTTGGGCGACTGGTTTTTCGAGGTCAGCACCTCCACGCGGTCGCCCGTCTCGAGCACGTAGCCCGGCTCGGCCAGCCTGCCGTTGACCTTGGCCCCGATGCAGCCCAGGGCCAGCTCCGAGTGGATGGAGAAGGCGAAGTCGAGCACCGTCGAGCCTTTCTGGAAAGTGCGCACCTGCCCTTGCGGCGTGAAGACGGCCACCTCCGTGTCGAACAGCGTGCGGCGGAACCCGTCGAAGAACTCCCGGGCGTTCTTCTCGGGCGAGGCCAGCAGCTCGCGGATGCGGCTCAGCCACTCGTCGAGGCCCTTTTCGCCCGTCTCCAGCGGGATCTGGTCCGTGGCGGCCAGCGCGGCCTTCTCCGCGATGCCGCCGTTCTGCTCGCGCTTGTACTTCCAGTGCGCCGCGAAACCCCTCTCGGCGATGTCGTGCATCTCCTCGGTCCGGATCTGCACCTCCACCCAGCGGTTCTGCGGCCCCAGCACCGTGACGTGCAAGGCCGTGTAGCCGTTTGACTTGGGGAAGTCCACCCAGTCGCGGATGCGGTCGGGCTTGGGCGGGTAGAGGTCCGTGACGACGTTGAAGATGCTCCAGCACTGCCGGCTCACCTTCAGGTCGGCCGCCGGGCGGAACACCACCCGCAGGGCCAGGAAGTCATAGACCTCCTCCAGGGTCACCTTCTTGGCCTGCATCTTCTTCCAGGTCGAGAAGATCGACTTGGTGCGCGAGGTGATCTGGTACCGGCCCTGGAAGCCGTTCTGGTCGAGCCGCTCGCGCACCTTGGCCATCACCTCCTTGAGGAACTGCTGGCTCTTGCCGCGGTCGTTGGCCTTCTTCTGGAAGATGTCCTCGTAAACGTCCGGGTGCCGGAACTTGAAGCTCAGGTCCTCCAGCTCGATCTTGATCGCGTAGAGGCCCAGCCGGTGGGCCAGCGGCGCGTAAAGGTACATGGTGTTGGCCGCCACCTGCAGCCGCCGCTCCTCGTTCACGCCGCCCAGCGTCCGCATGTGGACCAGCCGCTGGGCCAGCTTCACCAGCAGGATGCGGGCGTCCTGCGAGGCCACCAGCAGGATGTTGCGGAAGTTCTCCCCCGCGTCGCTCACGTCCTGGTCGAAGGTCCGGCTCAGGTTCACCAGCCCCTTGACGATGTCGCCGATCTCCTTGCCGAAACGGTGCCGCACCTGCTGCATGTCCAGCGTGTCGTTCTCCAGCGCGTCGTACAGCAGCGCGCTCGCCGCAGAGACGGCCCCCAGCCCCATCTGCTCCACCAGCACCTCGACCACCTTGAGGGAGTAGTCGATGTACTGCTCCCCGCTTTTGCGCACGCGGCCCAGGTTGCACTCCGAAGAGATCTCGTAGGCCTCGCGCAGGAGGCTCATGTCGCGTTCGTTGAAATGTCCCGGCAGCTTGTGCCGCAAATCTTCCATCAAGACGTCCAGCGGACTCGTGGCCTCTAAGGTTTGCATAAGCTCGGCTTTGTGATGGTTTTATTAGGGAAAAGTTTCTTCAATCAATGGCCGCTTTCCTGCCTATCTGCCGAACAACGCCAACGTTTGCGATTTCGTGCGAGCCAGTCAGCCATTCTTTTGCATAAATTTGTCCAAATACCTGAAAAACAATGATTTGAAAATAAATCCAAAGGAAAAAAATGCCGAAGCCCAGAGCTTGAAATCCGCAGCCCGAATGAAGAATCATTTTCTTATACGCAAGCCTGGGCCAGGTGTTTTGCGGCAGCAGAAAAAATCTTCGCCAGCGAGCAATTTTTTTGGGAAATGTCTGCCGATACCCAGCCGCCTTCGCCGCAAAGCCCCCGTAGGCGCGAAATAGCAAAACGATGGCAGAAGCCCATCGGAGAAAAAACCACCCGCACACCAGCCCCTAACGGGCGCGATAAGCCAGCGATGGGCGCAGGCCGAACATGGACCCCATCGCCCCCATCGCGGTCCTCCTAGCCCTCCGGGTCGTTTGGCTACCTAATCGAGCCACCGGTTGCGTTTGTGACTTGAAACAAGGGATAGAGCGTTGAATACCAAGTTGCTTTCAATGGTGCAATGTCCCGAGCACCCATATCCGACAAATTCGGGCTGTTCTGACAATGTCCATCGCAGGCTTCTCGCGATCCTTCGGGGCTTTCGCTGCGAAGCCTGCATCATCGAAAGGGGCGTAGCCCTGGCATCTTCGTAGAATCGCGCCGCCCAGCATCGTCGAAAGGGGCGTAGCCCTGGCATCTTATGCCAAGTTGCGTTCGGATCTTTTGCCATCAAACGCAACTTGGTATAAGTTCCGAAATTTGATTGCACTTAACGAAAATGTTACAGAAATTGATATTTGTTTTTAATCACAAGGCAGCTTTCGTTGGAAAATCTTTGACCGTTTCGTAAAAATTTCTCATCAGTTTCATCAATAATTTATCGACATCAACTTTCTCCTTTTCAATCCAATCTTTTAGCTCCTTATCTACTGGTAAAGATGTCTTTATGCTCCAAACAATCTTACCTGTATCGAAATCTTCGTCTGTAATATCTGGGTCATCGCTAAAATCTATTGAATCGTCGTTGTAGAAAATTAGTTCTGCTGGTACGTCTATCTTATTTTTACCCAATAGAATTGCTTCTAGGGCTTCTATTTTTTCTTGGTTAAAAACAACTTTATAAGCAGAAATATTTTCTCCTGCTTCGAGCAACTTTATTGCTTCTTGTTGATTTAATATTTTTGTTTCCATCGTTTTCTTATTTATTGTTATACTCATCACGTTCTTTTCTGCTGGCTTTTCGTGCAGAAATAATCCTTACGGATTTGTCTGGCATTGTGTAAATTACAGAAATAATACTTCCGTATATTTTTCCAATAATTTTCCAACGATTTTCTCCATAATCTTTTCGTAAATCTGGTGATACTTTACTATTATCATCCTTGAAAACATCTTTGGCATCGTTAAAATCAATGCCATGTTTTTCTTGATTGGATTTATTTTTATTTTCGTCCCACTCAAACATATTTTTGTTACATTATTTAGTTATCTCATTTCCAAATGCTTCTGTTTTATTTGTTCTCATTGAACTACGATTTTCTAATCAATTTGAAAATTATCAGGTTCGCAATCAATTTCTATATGATTAGGTGGATAAATTGATCAATTTCCATAAAATTGTAGGGCAAATAATCAATATATTCAAGAGGTTCAATTTTCAAATAATTCATTTGCGTTCAATACCTTTTGAAATTTATTACAGCCCGCTCACCATCAAAATTGCTTCCATCAATCCAAACGTGCATGTTGTAGTCTCAAATCCGATAGCGGTGCGAGTCTGTCAAACTTAGCTCTCGAAAGGTTTTTGAAGTTCGGGAGGCCGCTTTGGCCCTGGACATTCGCGGCTTTGATGGGTCGCTTTTTCATCGGGGCTTTGGATTTGGCTGTATCCAAAGGTGGGAAAGATATTTTGGAAAAGCAAACCGTTTGGGCTGCCCCCGGGCTTCGGCCAGGGCGAAGCCATTGGCTTTCAGGCTACTCGCCCCGCAGCACCTCCTCGAAGAAGGCCAGGTGGAGCGGCAGGGCCTGGCGCCAGTGCCGGTGGTCGTGCCGGGCTTCGGGCGCCAGCACCCAGCGGGCCTCGACGCCCATCTGCCGGCAGAGCTCCACGAAGGCAAGGTTGCAGGGCAGGAGCGGGTCCAGGGCGCCGCAGTCGAGGTAGAGCGGCAGGTCGAGGCCGGGCCGCCGGGCCAGCAGGCCCAGGGCCGAGTGCCGCTCGAAGTCCTCGCGGTGGCTGGCGTAGGGGCCCAGCAGCCGCGCCAGGCTGTTGTCGCGCTGGCTTGAGGCCGCGAGGTCCATCACGCCGCTGCTGCTGGCCGCCGCCCGGAAGGCCCACGGATGGTTGAGCGCCAGGCTCATGGCCCCGTGTCCGCCCATGCTCAGCCCGCTCGCGAAGCGGGCCGAGCTGTCCACGGGCAGATGGGCATCGACCCAGGGCAGGAGCTCCTCCATGAAGAAGCGCTGGAAGCGCAGTCCGCTGTCGCGCGGGCTGTCGAGGTACCACGAGTCGTAGAGGCCGTCGGGAAAGACCAGCGCCATGCGGTGGGCGTCGGCCAGGGCCTGGGCGTCGAGCAGGCGGGGCAGGTAGCGGTGGTCGGCCTGCCAGCCGTGCAGCATGAACACGACGGGGAATCCGTCCTCGGGCGCGGGGCCTTGGGGCAGATAGACCAGCACGGTGTCGGGCCGGGGCAGGTTATCGCTGTGGAACACTTTGATTTGCTGGGCCTTGGCAGCCCAAAGCGGCCCCAGCAGCAGCAGGGGCATCAGCCAGCAAGCCCGCAGGAACCTCGGCGCGCTCACTGCCAGGAGTTGAAGATCTCGGTGAACGGATCGCCCTGGGTGAGGCTCTTGCCGATGGTGACGTGTACGTCCTTGCAGCCGCTGAGCTCAAGGGCGCGCTGGCACCAGCCCGCGATGCGGTAGTCGATGACGGGGAAGGGCGTGGGGAACTCGACGATGTGCAGGGTGACGCTCTTCTCGGCCTTTTCGTGGACCACGATGGAGCAGGGGCGGTAGTAGGTGGTGAAGATCTTGGAGGCCATGCTGATGATGTAGCTCGGCTTGGCGATCATGACGAAGATCTTGTAAACGCCCGTCAGGGTGTGGCTGGCGCTGAAGTATCCGGCCTCCCAGCCGGCCTTCTGGCTGTCGCCCTCGAAGAACATGGCCAACTGTCGGGTAGGCTCCACCACGGCCTCGACCAGCGGGTACCAGTTGTTGGCCAGGATCTGGTCGCGCATGATGCGCTGCGACTCGGCGGGCAGTTTCTCGAACCACTCGTTGTACCGCTCGGGGAACCGCGACCGGACGAACTCCGTGATGGATTTGACGGCGGAACCTTTGATTTCCATGGCTTCCATAGGCCTTGTTTTCGGTTTTAAGTCCTCTAAAGTAAGCAAAAAGCGGGTTGCCTGGCCGGGCGGCTCGGCCTCTCAGGGGATGAAGACCTCGAGGACCTTGGCCCTGCCCTTGGGGTTGAGGATGACGCTCTCGAATGAGGCGGGCACGAGCACGGTCTGGCCCGCGCGCAGGGGCATGACTTGGCGGGGCTCGTAAAGCAGGGCGAGCTCGCCTTCGAGGACCATGATGGCCACGAAGGAGTCGATGAGGCTGTAGTTGCGGGCAGCCGGGCGGTCGAACTGGAGCAGGCTGGTGGTGAAGTAGGGGCTGGCGACCAGGGTGGCGCTCTGGTTGTCGAGGGCCTGGTAGTCGATCTTCCCGGTGTCGGTCATGCCGAAGTCGAGGGCCTCGAGGGCCAGGTCGAGGTGGGTGGCGCGGGGCTGGCCGTCGGGCTCGAGCCGCCCCCAGTCGTGGATGCGGTAGGTGATGTCGGAGGTCTGCTGGATTTCGGCCAGGAGGATGCCGGCGCCGATGGTGTGGATGCGCCCGGCCTCGATGAAGAAGGCGTCTCCGGGCGCCACCGCGACATGGTTGACGGCCTGCTCGACCTTGCCCTCGCGGAGCAGGGCGCGGAAGTCGGCCGGGCTGAGCCGCTGGCTGAAGCCGGAGATGAGCCGGCTGCCGGGCAGGGCCTCGAGCACGTACCACATCTCGGTCTTGCCGTAGGCCTTGTGCCGCAGGCGGGCCATCTTGTCGTCGGGGTGGACCTGGAGCGAGAGGATCTGGCTGGCGTCGATGAACTTGAGCAGCAGGGGGAACTCCACGCCGAACTTCTGGTAAACCTCCTCGCCCACGAGCTCGTACAGGTAAACCTCGATGACCTCCTGGAGGGTGTTCCCGGCCAGGAATCCGTTGGCCACCACGGAGATGTTGTCCTCGACGGCGGAGATTTCCCAGCTTTCGCCGATGTGGTCGCCCTGGTGGGGGGGCAGGTCCTTGAGCTTGCGGAGGCGGTCGGCGCCCCATATTTTCTCCTTGAGGAGCGGTTCGAACAAGAGTGGGTAGAGCATGGTGGTTGCGGTCTTAGCGATGGTCTGCGGCGGAGCCCACGGGCTGGCACGGTCTAATGATAACGGTTTTTTTCGTGCGAAAATCATGTCTTGCCCCTTCGTGGCGAAACATTTCACGTATCTTTTCGTATGAAAGAAGGATGCACCTGGCGATTGGGGGGAAGATGGGGACAAAAAAACAAAAAAACATCGAGCGCGGCACATTTTTGACCCGTGGCGGCGTTTGTCTTTCAGGCCCGTAGGCCTGGATTTCGCGCCAAAAACGCCTTGGGAAGATGATTTCCATGGGGCGCGAAATAAAAGATGAACAGGTCCGTTAAGATTGCGCTTGCTTTTTTGAAATTTTTTAACTAAATTTGAAATTTGAGTGTCTCCACTCGCTTTGCAAAGCTAGAAAAAAATACTCAAGCGCACGAAAGAGCCACCCGCCCAGGACAAGCAAGAACGATCGATAATTCACAAACAGCAGTTTATGAGGCAATTAAAGATTACCAAGTCCATCACCAACCGCGAAAGCGCGTCCCTTGACAAATATCTCCAAGAGATTGGCAAGGAGGATCTCATCACCATCGATGAGGAGGTTGAACTGGCCCAGCGCATCAAGAAGGGCGACCGAACGGCCTTGGAAAAACTCACCAAGGCCAATCTACGGTTCGTGGTGTCGGTGGCCAAGCAGTACCAGAACCAGGGCCTCAGCCTGCCGGACCTCATCAACGAAGGGAACTTGGGCTTGATCAAGGCCGCCGAGAAGTTCGATGAGACCAGGGGCTTCAAGTTCATCTCCTACGCCGTCTGGTGGATCCGCCAGTCCATCCTCCAGGCCTTGGCCGAGCAGTCGCGCATCGTCCGCCTGCCGCTCAACCAGGTCGGCTCGCTCAACAAGATCAACAAGGCCTTCGCCCGGTTCGAGCAAGAGAACCAGCGCAAGCCCACCAACGCCGAGATCGCCGACATGCTCGAGCTGCCCAAGGAGAAGATCGACTCCACCCTCCGCGTCTCCGGGCGCCATGTCTCGGTGGACGCGCCCTTCGTGGCCGGCGAGGACAACAGCCTGCTCGACGTCATGGAGAACGACGACTCGCCCAAGGCCGACCGCGAGCTGCTCCGCGAGTCGCTCGGCAAGGAAATCGAGCGCGCCCTCTCGACCCTGACCTCCCGCGAGCGCGACATTGTCCGCTTCTCCTTCGGCATCAGCACCCCCGAGATGAGCCTCGAGGAAATCGGCAACAAGTTCGGCCTGACCCGCGAGAGGGTCCGCCAGATCCGCGAGAAGGCCATCCGCCGCCTCCGGCATTCCTCACGGAGCAAGCTCCTGCGCAGCTACCTGGGCTGAGCGCCGCTTCGCTCCTGCCAATTTTTCTGATTCCGCCCAAGAGAAAAAGCCCCGCCTTGAAAAAGGACGGGGCTTTTCTGGTTCTCTAGAAAAGCGCGCGGGTAGCGCAATTTGCTGAATAATATAGTCTATCTGCAACAGAGTTCCATCTTCCTCTTTCTCTAAGAATCAAAGAATCTTCGTAAGTATCTCGGGCTCTTTCCAGTCGATATTTTATTAAATTAAAACTAATAATCAATTTCACAAACCCTGGTGAGCTCATCGTTCGGTTCAAGGAAGCGCGAGAACATTTTCCAGAACTCCGCCTTCCTTTCGTCCAAGGTCTTGAGGAACCTGTTGTGCGTGATCCTCTTGCGCATGTACCACCACATCCTTTCCACTGGGTTCAGGTTCGGGCTGTAGGGCGGGAGGTAGACCAGGTCGATCTTGGGGTGCCGCGAGAGCCACGACTTCAACGCCTTGGCATGGTGGTAGCGGACATTGTCCAGCACCATGATTATCTTCGGGCTGTCGCGGTAGGCGCGGAGCACCCTGCGGATGTGCTTGCGGAACGACGCCTGGTTGCCCTTCTCGTGGAAGTCGACGGTGGCCTGGCCCGTCTCGTAGTTCAGGCTGCCCATCAGGGTCAGCCTCTCCTGCTTCCTCTGCTTGCACACCACCGCGGGCTGCGCCCCCTTGGGCGACCAGTTGTAGCCCACGCCGGCCGTGTTGGAGAACGAGCACTCGTCCTCGAAGAGCAGCACGGTGCCCGGGGGGGACTCTAGCACTTTTTTTTTAACTCCTCCTTGAAGGACTCCTGCGCGGCCGGCTCCGCCTCGGGGTAGGTGGGCCGGCCCCTCTTGTGGGACAGTCCCAGCTCCTCCAGGATGTTGTACACCTGGGACGTGCTGTAGGAGACCCCGAAGGACCTCAGGATGAGGTCGGCCAGGACCGGCCCCGTCCAGGTGGCCGTGTTGTAGCCGTGGTCCTCCGGGGACTCGTCCGCGACGATGTCGAACACGCGGGACTTCTGGTCCTGGTCGAGCCTCGACTTCCGGCCCCGGCCAGGCCTGTCCTTCAGGCCCTCGAGGCCCTCCTGGTCGAAGCGGTGCACCCAGTTGGTGATCTGCTTGGAGCTGACCTGGAAGATATCCTCCAGGCTCCTGCTCGAGCGGCCAAGGGACACCTGGTAAACCGCCAGGATCCTGACGCACTGCTTCAGGCTGCTGTCGCCGTCCATCAGCGCCTTGATGTCCTCGGCCTTGTAGTTCTTGAGTTTGAGAACCGGTCGTCCCATATGTTTTTTTCACAAAGGTAGTGGGATTTTGTGAAAAAATATAGTCGGTTTAATATAAATCATGTTTTGATCCTGTCATTTTATTTTAATCCCCTCTTTATTGATATTTTTATGAAGTGGAATTGAAGCATATTTTGTATTCCATTCTATTTTGGAATAAATCAATGGTGAAATAACAATTCCCTCTGAAAGTTCTAATTCATAATAATCATCCATAATTCTTGTCTCTTGCTCAAAAGGTATATTGGATTGATTTATCAGAATCAGTAAATCCCAATCTGAGTTTTCATTATGCTAAGATAATAAATAATCTATACCTTGGAAAACGGTTCTCTCTCCGCTTGGTGCTAACCCAACTTGGAAATCGTAACTTACAAATCATTGAATACCAGGCATTGGCTTTTATAAAATTGCAATTAGGTAACTACGTACTTTTGTT
>JAIFMG010000018.1 GCA_020048645.1 Bacteroidota bacterium
ACCACCGCTGCCGAAATCACTTCGATTTGCAGATATTCCTATATCTTTGCAAACCATTTTTGGACTGCAATGTAAATGCAAATGGTATAAGTAGGAGAGGACGCGATCCTCCTTGAAACGTCGCCCCTTGCGGCCCTGGCCGTCGGGCACGAAGCAGGCACCTTCACGGTAGAGGTGCAATCCAACACCACTTGGCGGTTCGTGGCCTCCGATACCAGCTTCTGCCAGGCAAGCCCTGCCAGCGGCCAAGGAAACACCACCGTCACGGTCAGCTACACGCCAACCTCGCGCTAAGCCCGAGCGCCACCCTCTTCTCGGAGGAAGTGTACAGCAGCGTCGCCCTGGCCGATTCGCCACCTTCGCGCAAGGAACCCTCCACCGAGCAGTTCTTCAACGGAGCCATCGACGACCTGCGGGTTTTCAACCGGGCGTTCACCGAGGAGGAAGTCGGCCTGCTCTACCAAGAATGAGCCCTGCCAGGCCTTGTCACTGCCCCCGAAGGCATCCCACACCGCGGGAGGCCTTCGGAGTTCTGGGCCGCCACGCTCAGCGCTGTTTTTGCGGGATGATGACGAACTTGCCCTCGGGCTTGCTGAAGATGAGCAGGCTGCTGGCGTCGGCCTTGACGTCGTACAGCTCGATGGCGTCGTAGGGCAGCGGCTCGAGGATCGGCTCCACGAAGCGGCGTCCCCAGACGGTGGTCAGGACGCGCTCGTTGCCGAGGAACCAGCGCCGCCCTTGGCTGGCGGGCGCCAGCCGGGCCATCCAGTCGGGCGGGAAGGGCGCTATCTGGTCGAAGCGCTGGGGGTCCTGGTCGCGCAGCAGCAGGAGCTTCTGGTCGCGCAGCGGGTTCTGGAGCATGTGCGCCATGTCCGGCGAGGCGTTGCCGTCGAAGTCGGCCGTGGCGAAGGGCTCGAAATCGGAATGCCCGGCGGAGCTGCTGGTCCAGTACGGCATGCCATCGACCCGCGAGATTTCGCCCCGCAGGCGGAAATGCTCGACCAGCGCGCGCTTCTGGCCCAGGGGCAGGGCCGACGAGAAGTTGAACTCGCCGAAGATCTGCTTGAAGAGCGCGAGCTCCTCGGGCGAGGCCAGGGCGTCGCTGGGGACGAAGGCCTCCTGGCCGCGGCCGCCCTCGCCCAGGCGGGCCAGCACCCAGCCTTGGGCGTCGGGCTGGGCGTCGGCCCTCAGCAGCAGCAGCGCGCCGAAGTCGGCCTGCCAGACGGCGGGCGCGGCCGGATCGGGCTGCTGGCGCGCCACCAGCCGATGCGCGGCCACGAAGTAGGGGCGGGGCTTGAAGCGCAGCCACAGGCCGGCGCCGGCCGCCACCACGAGCACGAGCGCGCCAATGGCCCAGGCCCATCGCCCTAGGCGGCGGCGCTGGCCGCGGGCCACGGTCAGCCCGTGGTCGGTGATGTGGGCCATGCGCGGCCCTGGGTCGGGCTCGAGCAGGGCCTCCTCGAAGGCGGCGCAACTGGCGAAGCGGTCGCGGGGATCCTTGGCCGTGGCCTTGTCCACCACGCGCTGGAGCCGCTCCGAGGCGGGCGGGTAGTAGGCCTGCGCCCGCGGCAGGGGATGTTTGACGATGCGCTCATAGACATCGTACTCGGAGTTGAGCTCCTCGTAGGGGCTGCGCCCGGCCATCATCTCGAAAAGCGTCACGCCCAGCGAGTAGATGTCGGTGCGGATGTCGATGGGCTGGTTGCGCACCTGCTCGGGGCTCATGTAGAAGACCGTGCCGACCTTGCTGCCGGTCTGGGTCAGCCGCTGCTCGGCTTGCCCAATGACCTTGGCGATGCCGAAATCGAGGATCTTGAGCTCGAGCTCGGGCGTCACCATGATGTTGGAAGGCTTGAGGTCGCGGTGGATGACGCCCCGGTGGTGGGCATAGGCCACGGCGCGCAGGATCTGGCGCATCATGTCCACGACCTTCTGCTCGGGCAAAGGGCCGCTCACCCGCTGGACGTAGCGGTCCAGGGGCGTTCCCTCGACATATTCCATGATCAGGAAGACGCCGTCGTCCTGCTCAACGTAGTCGAAGAGGCTGACGATGCCGGGATGCTTGAGCTGCGCCAGCGTCGCGGCCTCGTTGCGGAAGCGGGCCCGGACGGAGGCGTTCTCGATGTGGGCGCGGTGCAGGGCCTTGATGGCCACGGGCCGCGCCAGCGTGGCGTGCTCGGCCAGATAGACGTTGCCCATGCCGCCCTCGCCAATGAGCTTGACGATCTTGTATTGGTTGACCAGTTTTCCGACCATCGCGCGTTGTGGGGCAGGCAGTTGCTTTTGGGGGTCTGTTATCAGGGCATGGGCACGAAGACGACGGCGCGGGCCTCCAGCGGCTCCTGGGCGTCGGGGTTGGCGCGCTGGAGCCGTTCGAGCGGGCATCCGTAGGCCTGGGCCAGGCTGGCCAGCGATTCGCCGCCTTGGCAAACGTGCAGGGCCAGCACGGGCACGCGGACCAGGTCGCCGTTGCCGGCCTGGTCGGGGCGGACGTGCATGTTGTGGGCGCTGAAGTCCATGCGGGTGATGCCGAAACGGTCGAGCACGTCCTGGATTTCCTCTCCTCGGCCCAGGCGGTAGTCGGCCAGGACGGGCAAAATCTCGAAAGAGTCCTTGCCATCGACGCGCTGGGGAAGCGAGTCGGCCAGGAGGCTTCGGCTGAGGGTGTCCACGTTGGGCACGGGGACGTAGGCCGGGCTTTTGGCGATGGATAGGATGCCGACCAGCAAGAGAAGTCCCGCGAGCGCGATTCCGCCCTTGGCCCACTTGTGCCGGAGGAGCTCCTGCCCCCGCAGGAGGATGCTGACCGGCGCGAACCGGACGAGCTGCACGGAGATGTTGTCGGTTCCGCCGAGCTCGTTGGCCTTGTCCACCAGTTGCTCGGCCAGTTGCTGCAAAGGGCGAGGCTGTCGTACCATGCGCTGCATCTCCTTGTCGGCCACCATGTTGCTGAGGCCGTCGGAGCAGAGCATGAAAATGGCGTCGGGGCTGTTCTCGGCGCTGATCTCGCGGGTGTCGATGGTCAGCTCGCCCACGCCCAGGGCGCTGGTGATGACGTTGCGCTTGGGATGGTCGGCGGCCTGCTCGGGCGTGATGAGCTTCTGGTCGAGCAAGCGCTGCACGAGCGAGTGGTCTCGGCTGAGCTGGCGCAGCTCGCCGGAGGTGGAGACGTAGAGGCGGCTGTCTCCGACGTTGGCCATGTAGAGCCTGCCCTGCCGTTCCAGCAGCAGGATGGCCGTCGTGCCCATGCCCTTGAGCTCCGGACGGTCCTCGACCACGCCCAGGAGCTGCTGGTTGGCGAACTCCAGGGCCTCGCGCAGGGCCAGCTCGGGGTCCTCCACGGTTTTCTGGCACAGGAAGTCGCGCAGGGCGTTGACGGCCACGTGCGAGGCGGTCTCGCCCCCGACGTGCCCGCCCATGCCATCGCAGACCACGAAGAGCCTGCCGTTGGGCGTCTCGAAAAAACCGAAATAGTCTTGGTTCTGGCTTCGCACGACTCCGGGGTGGGTGCAGTTGCCGAATTGCAGGTTGGCGTCCATCGCTTGAGGAAAGGTTCGCTCCTCGCGGAGCTGGATGTGGATTATATTGCTGGGCTTTCAGGGTCTTCGGGCGCCAGGCCGGTGCCGGTCTTGTCGTCGAGGGTGCGCAGGCGCAGCTCGTGCTGGCCCACGCGCAGGAGGTCGCCGTCGCGCAGGCGGCCCTCTTCGGCGAACTTGCCGTTGAGGAAGGTGCCGTTGGTGGACAGCTCGTCCTTGAACAGGAACTCGTTGCGGCGGAAGAGCAGGGTCAGGTGGTGGCCCGAGACCTCGGCCCCTTCGAGGCGCAAGTCGCACGATGGGCTTGAGCCGACGCGGGTCTTGCCCTCGAACAGGCGGAAATCTTGCCCTTGCGGGTTTTGGCTGAAGCTGACCAGCCACCCGACCAGGCGGCGCTGCGGGCTCGGCTCGGCCATTGGCTGCTCGGACGGCAGGAAGCGCGTGCGGCGAAGGTCGTTCTCGGGGACCAGCTCCTGCGTGCGCTTGAGGCTGTTTTCCGAGGAATCGAGCACCTGGGTCTTCTTGAGCGGGTTTTGCGCGGTTTCTTGCTCGGACAGGGGGCAGTAGGGGCATTTGTCCAGCTTGCGGAGGTAGTAGTGTCCGTTTTTGCAGAGGGTATATTCGCTCATCACTGGGGGTTGGAGTGGGACATGGTCTTGGCCAAGGACAAAGTTAACAATTTTTGGCGGTCGTGGCTGTTGGCATGGAGCAAGAAAACCGAGGCCGAAAGCATTGCTTTCGGCCTCGGCCTCGCGGAATGTCGCCTCGCGGACTTATTCCTTGATGCCCAGCAGGTCGAGCATGAAGGCGAACTCGAGCGCCGTCTCGCGATGGGCCTCGAAGCGTCCGGAGGCTCCTCCGTGCCCGGCGTCCATGTTGCAATGGAAGAGCAGGCGGTTCTGGTCGGTCTTCATGGCGCGCAGCTTGGCCACCCACTTGGCGGGCTCCCAGTACTGCACCTGCGAGTCATGGTAGCCCGTGGTTACCAGCATGTTCGGGTAGTTCTGGGCCTTGACCTGGTCGTAGGGAGAATAGGAGAGCATGTAGTCGTAGTAGGCCTTTTCCTTGGGGTTGCCCCACTCGTCGAACTCGCCCGTGGTCAAGGGGATGCTCTCGTCGAGCATGGTCGTTACCACGTCCACGAAGGGCACGCCGGCCAGGATGCCGTGGAAGAGGTCCGGGCGGAGGTTGGCCACCGCGCCCATGAGCAGTCCGCCGGCGCTGCCGCCTTGCGCGAAAAGTTTTCCGGGGCTGGTGTATTTCTGGGCCACCAGGTGCTCGGCGCAGGCGATGAAGTCCGTGAAGGTGTTCATCTTCTTGAGCAGCTTGCCGTCCTCGTACCACTGGCGGCCCATCATCTGCCCGCCCCGCACGTGCGCGATGGCGAAGACGAAGCCGCGGTCGAGCAGGCTCAGGCGGTACGAGCGGAACGATGGGTCGATGGTGTAGCCGTATGAGCCGTAGCCGTAGAGCAGCGTGGGGTTGCTGCCATCCAGGGCGATGCCTTTCTTGTGGACCAGCGAGATGGGAATCTGGGTGCCGTCGGCGGCCGTGGCCATGAGGCGCTGGGTAACGTACTGCTCCTTGTCGTATCCGCCCACGACTTCCTCTTCCTTGACCAGGGTGGTCTTGCCTGTCTGGGTGTCGAAGTCGAAGTAGGAGGACGGGGTGCGCAGCGATGAGTAGGCGTAGCGGATGGTCGTGCTGGCCAGCTCGGCGTTCTGGACCATGCCCACCGAGTAGGCGTCTTCCGAGAAGGGGATCTGGCTGGTGGGGCCACCGTCGTGGGGCACGATGGTCAATTGGGTGTTGCCGCCGCGGCGCTGGTCATAGACCAGGAACTTCTCGAACAGCTCGAAGGTCTCGATCAGGGCGTTGGGGTCGTGCGCCACGATTTCATTCCAGTTGGCCTTTCCGGTGGCGTTCTCGGGGGTCTTCATCAGGCGGAAGTTCTGGGCCTCCCAGTTGGTCATGATGAAGAACTGGCCTCCGGCATGGTCGGCGTAGTACTCGTGGCCGCGCTCGCGGGGCTGGAGGGGCTTGAACTCGCCCTGGGGCTGGTCGGCCCGGAGCGCCAGCACCTCGGTGGTCAGCGTGGAGCCGCTGATGAGCATGACGTATTGCCCCGACTTGCTCTTCTGGAGCGAGAGGTTGAAGGTCTCGTCATCTTCCTGGAAGACCACTGTCTTCTCGGGGCTGCCCAGGCGGTAGCGAATGGCCTGGAAGGGCCGCAAGGTGGTGGGATCCTTGACCGTGAAGAAGATGGTCTGGTTGTCGTTGGCCCAGACGGCGTCGCCCTCGGTGTTCTCGATGGTCTCCTGGAGGGTCTCGCCCGTCTCCAGGTTCTTGAAGTGCAGGGTGTATTGCCGGCGGCTCAGCGTGTCGATGCCGTAGGCCAGCATCTTGTTGTCGGGGCTGACGCGCAGGCCGACGACCTCGCAGAAGCTCGTCCCCTCGGCCAGTTCGTTGACGTCCAGGATGATTTCCTCGGGCGCGTCCAGGCTGCCCTTCTTGCGGCAGAAGACCGGATGCTCGCCTCCTTCGACGTAGCGGCTGTAGTGGTAGTAGCCGTTGCGCAAGTAGGCCGGAGACTCGTCGCGCTGCGGGTAGCGGGCCACGATTTCCTGGAAGAGCTTTTCCTGGAAGCCCTTGGTGTGGGCCAGCACCGTGTCGGTGTACTGGTTCTCGGCCTCGAGGTAGGCCAGCACCTCGGGCGCGTCGCGCTGGTTCATCCAGAAGTAGTCATCGACGCGGGTGTTGCCGTGCTCGGTCATCTCGTGGGGGACCTTGTTGGCCACGGGGGGCTGCGGACCTTCGGCGATGGGCTCTTGAGGTCCTTGGCAGCCTGCCGAAAAGAGCAGTATCGCCATGATGGGGAGTTTGTTGTTTTTTGTCCAGTTCATCTTTCCTTGGGTTGGTTTGGGGATATGTCAAAATGAGGAGTGGATTCGGCAATACGGCCGGATGCTCGCGTGCGGAAGCCTGGGGTGCTAACCGCCGCATAGAAGCAACGACAGGTCGCTTCGCAGGCCCGATCCGGTTGTTTCCAATCGCCAAATCTACGCGCAATTTGCCAATTTGTCCATCTGGCGTCTGGCGATCGGATCATCGCCTGGATGCTATCATCGCGTCTTGGCAGTCGGAAAAAAGATGAAACCGCGAATCAGGGAGCGGAAAACGAATCAGCATCCCTTGCTGAAGGGTCGGCCACGATTGCTGGCGCGAGCGCTGGGCGATTGGGCCTGGTTGCCATAGCTAGGCGTGGCGCCTGATGATTTCCTCGACCTTCTTGAGGGCGATTCCGGTCATGTCCGCGATCTGTGCCGCGTCGAAGCCCTTCCGGCGCATGTTCAGCACAATCTCCACGTCCCGTTTCTCCATTCCTTCTTCTCTTCCTTCTTCTCTTCCTTCTTCTCTTCCTTCTTCTCTTCCTTCTTCTCTTCCTTCTTCTCTTCCTTCTTCTCTTCCTTCCTCTTCCTTCCTGCCTGGCCTCCTGCCGTATCTTCTCCCGTCCTTCCATCAGTGCCGTCTCGAGGACGCTCCGCTCAATCCAGCGGTTCTCGCGGAAGCGCTCGTAGGCCCGCCTCTCCTGGTCGGTGGCGAAGCTCTCCCGGAGCGTATCGGCGGCCTCGCGCAGGCCCCTGGCGCTGAACCCCTCCTCGACCTCGCTGTTCTTGAGGAAATAGACCCACTCGTCGAGCGTGTCCTTGGCCACGTCGTCGAAGTTGTTGACCTTCAGGACGTAGTACTTGGGGAAGATGTCCCGGACGTGCCCGATGTTGAAGGCGGCCATCTGGGAGGGCGTGGGCCGGAGGACGTCCCCGTTGTGGATGCCGACGAAGTTGCCGTCGAAGCGATAGACGTAGTCGGTGCCCTGGCCGAGGTCGAAATAGACGATGTTGATGGAATAGACCCTCTTGACCTGGGCATAGGGCCCGCCCTTCTGGATGTGCTCGGTGATGAGCTTCGCGGCCCCATAGACCATGCGCTGGAAGTAGTCCACCTGCGACTCGTTCTGGACCTCGACGAGCATGAGCTCCCCCTCGGTGGTCTTGGCCAGCAGGTCCACCCGGTTGTGCTTGTCGTCGCGCGTCTCCTTGTTGCCCTCGCTCTCGAGGATGCTGACGATGGTGACCTCGAAGCCAAGGAGCTCGGTCAGGAAGCCCTCGAGGATTGAGAAGTTCGCCTTGTGGCGCAGGAGCTTCTTCATGGCCCAGTCAAACCGTAGTAGGGATTTCGCCATCTCGTGTCTTGTCGTTGGTTGCGCCGCGAAGATACGCTAATTCCTGCTTTCGGTCAAGCCCCGGTGCCGCTCTTGGCCCCCTGGGGCTATTGCTGCCAGATGCCCGGGCGAGTACCTTCGCACGATGAAACCAGAACCATTGCCCTCGAGGGCCGCCATGCTCCGCGCTCGTCCACACTGGATCGCCTGCTGGGTCCTTGCCCTGGTCCTCGCGCCGGGCCGAGGCTCGTCGCAGGTCTTGACCATCGACAACTCCTTGGACATCAACAGCCTGGTCGCGCTGCTGATGGCCTCCGACGCCCAGCCCATCACGAATGCCGTGTACGTGGGCCAGCCTGGCTCGGTGGGGCATTTCGCCCAGGGCCAGGCGGGCATACTGCCCAGCGAAGGCGTCATCTTGTCCACCGGATTGGCCGTGGAGGCCATTGGTCCCAACGACCCGCTGACCGAAGCCGACGAGGGGATGGCCGGCCCCGGCGACGCCGACCTCGACGCCCTGACGGGAGGCCCCACCTTCGACGCCGCCGTCCTGGAGTTCGACTTCGTGGCCCAGAGCGACCGGATGAGCTTCGAGTTCGTCTTCGCTTCGGAGGAATATCCCGAGTTCGTGGGCCTTTTCAACGATGTTTTCGCGTTTTTCGTCACCGGCCAAGACCCCGCGGGTGGGCTTTATCTTTCCCGAAACATCGCGCTGCTGCCCAATTCGGCCATTCCCATCACCATCAACAACGTCAACGACACGACCAACAGCGAGTTCTACTTCGACAACACCGGCGGCGCGAACACCGCCTTCGATGGCCTGACCACGCTGATCCGCGTCGAGCTGGCCACCGTGCCCAACACGAGCTACCACCTGAAGATCGCCATTGCCGATTTCATGGACGACGACCTCGATTCGGCCGTCTTCCTCAAGGCGGGCAGTTTCAGCACCGGGCTTTCCATCCTGGCCGAGGACGTCTGCCTGGGAAGCCCTGCCCAGTTCCTGTTCAGCCCGCAGAGCGAGGTCGCCAGCCTCCTGTGGTACTTCGGCGACGGCCAGACCTCGAGCCTTGGAAGCCCTACGCATCGCTACTGGGCGCCAGGCACTTACGCCGTAAGGCTCGAAATCACCTTCAACGACGGCCGAACGCAAGCCGCGACCCGCGCCATTTCGGTCATGGACAAGCCCGCGGGCCTGCTCATCGAGCACGAATAGCCGCCGGGCCGCGCCCCACGCTCACCTCAGTCCGGCAGGCTCTCGAAATCCACGCCCACCGCGTCGATCTCGGTGTAGTCGATGGTCAGCTCCTCGCCCGCGCGGATGTCGCGCGAGGCGATGTTGGCCTCGAAAGGCCCCAGGCTCCGCAGGTTGGGCCGGTCGGAGTGGTTGATGAACCGGGCGTTGTCGGTGTTCAGCATCATGAAGTCCTCGCCCGTGTCCACGCCATAGACCCGGAAGAACTCCTTGGCGCCCGCGGGCACGTCCGCCTTCTTGACCAGGATGTCAATGACGGGCTCGTATTGCCAGACCGCTTGGCCGGCCGCGATGTCCTGGTCGGCGAACAGGCCGATTCCCTTGCCAGGAACTTCTTTCAAAATGGTTTTCACGACAATCATCGGGGGAGGTTTTTGTTATTGGGGGTGAAAAATGTGGTGGATGAAAAATCAGAGCGCTTCGCAAATGTGCTTTCGGGGCCCGGAAAAGATGAGTTTCAACAAGTAAGTGCTAATTGAATTTTTAACAAGTTAACATTATTCGCAAGTATGAAAAGTTTCTCTTTTGATTACCAAGGAGTTCACAGAGACTTTGTGCTCTTTGTGGTTGAATGGTAAGCCGAGCGAATTATTGTCCATTTGTACCACGATGCACACTTCCAAAAAATTCGGGAAAGCTCGGCGCTCGGGCAAAAAAGCTAAACTAATTTAAGAGTTTTGCTTATCTTACTTGATTCTAGCCATACCATTCCTCCATTTTTTTGGCAAACTCCCCTAGGACAGGAATCGCGCCGTATCTGCCCTCAAAATACCGTTTCTCCTTGTCGATATCAGGCCTTTCCGTTGGATTTCCATTGTCAAAATATTTGAAGTCAGAAAGAGAGAAAAGCTCGGATGATTCCCAACTGTTCTTCTCGATAAAGTTGATCTGGTCTCGGCGCAATTTGCAGTAGGAAAGGAGGTTCGTGTCGTGCGTGGCGAACACGATTTGCGCGTTGTTGGGATTGGTTTTTCCGTTCAGGAAAAGATTGATCGTGTTGATGGTCATCAGGGGGTGCATCTTGGCTTCCGCCTCATCAATGATCAAAACCCCACCTTCCAAGAGTGTCTTGATGATAGGCCCACTCAAGTGGAAGGCTTTCTTTGTTCCTTCCGATTCGTGTTCATCCAAATCCCAATGCAAAGCCCTTTGGGTTGGGAGGCCCAATTCGTCATAAAACTGGTGCGAGCTAAGCGTTTTGAACCCTTGGCTTCCTTCCAAATTCGTAACAAGCATGTCTTTCAATCCCTGGCTCAGGTCTTTGGGCAGCTTCGAGGCGTCAAAGTCTTCGAGGACGACCTGCAAATCTTTGATGCTCAGGTTCAACAAGCCGATGTACTCTTTGATTTTGGGTTGGAATCTCTCGTTTTTCCACAGGCTGATGGTGGTAATTTCTTCCCTTTCGGTTTCTATTCCATTGACATAGGCGAGCTTGTCGAACCACTTGAACAGTGTTTTGGCCTCCGCTAAATTGAGCATGTCGCAAGTTGAAAGGAACAGGGAGTTGTCTCGTGTGGCCTCAACCGCGGCATCGATGAGCTTTGGCGAGCCATTGAAGCCGGAGGATACTTGAATTTTTTCCTGCTCGCGCTCGTATAGCATCACCTCTCGACCCACCGCTTTGCGGTACAACCATTCTTTCAATATTTTCGTTCTGTTGTACTCGATACCCAATCGATATTTGTTGTTTTCAACCAGAAAAACAATCTCAAATTTTGTGGGTTTCTGTCCAAAACCTTCCCTCAACAAAAAAGGTTTGTAGGGTAGCTTGGTCGTTGAGCTTGATCGTGCCGAAATGTACAGCAGTTTGTCCAACAGTTCAAACGCGTTAAGGAGGTTGCTTTTTCCGCTGGCATTGTTGCCATAAACTCCAACAGCATTCAGTATTTTGTAATTGCCTCTCGCGATGATGTTCTCGGAGTACTCCTTTTGGTTCAAGGAGGGAACCAGGCTTAACACTTGATTCTCTCCGATAGAACGATAGTTTGAAACTGAAAACTCAATCAACATACCATTAATTTTAAATTATGCGCAAATTTAATCAAGTTCATCGAAAAAATCAAATCGAACAAAAAGATTCTTGATTTGTGAATTTGCGCATCAGCCCAAGTTTGTCCTCGCGGTATTCGCCTAACACCAAAGCCACCCAGACGGGACGATAGCCCAGCCCAGAAGCACAGCGCGAAGGCCTATCCAAAATTAAAAACTCGTAATTAAAAATTCGTAATTCCCAATTCGTAATTAATAATTCGTAATTCGTAATTCGTAATTAAAAATTCGTAATTCGTAATTCGTAATTCGTAATTAAAAATTCGTAATTCGTAATTAAAAATTCCCAATTAAAGCCACGGCGCTCAAGCGCCCAAGCCCCGGAGGTACCGGCGGCGCAAGCCAGCGTATAAGACCGCCCAGAGCAGGCCATGCAGCCCGCCCCACTGCACCAGCCACGCCGCGAAGCCCAGGGCCAGCTCCTTGAGGCTGGTGGCCCCGCCCATGAAGCCGAACAGCATCAGGTCCAGCACCGTGGCCGCGTAGAGGTACATCAACAGCGCGAACTTCCAGTCGGCCCCCAGCGCGACGCAGAGCCGGTCGAGCAGCCGCGCGAAGGGCAGCACCGCGAACAGGAAGGCCAGGGCCGCGAAGACGAAGGTCATGCCCAGCAGGCCGAGGCCATCCTGGGGCGATTCCGCGGACAGGAGCAAGACGAGCAGGAAGCCCAGGGCGTTGGCCGCCCAGGAGGCGCCCATGGCGGCGGCGCCCCAGTACGCGTTGGCGATGAAGCTGTTCGGATTCATGGTCGGGGTTGTGTTTGGATGCGGGAAAGGTAGCTCATTTTCGCGGCCGAGCAGCCGATTCATGGGCCGCTCCTTGCCGGTCATTTCTGGGCACTGCCCGAGTCCAGGTCCCAGAAGAAGAAAAAGAAGAAGCCGGCCAGCCAATCGCGGCGGATGCCGTCGCCTTCGCCCACCCGCGAGCCGTTGTAATACACGTCGCCGTCGTCCTCGACCTCGCCCACCCGCGAGCCGTTGAGGTAAACGTCGCCATCGTCCTCGATCTCACCCACCCGCGAGCCGTTCCGGTAAACGTCGCCATCGTCCTCGATCTCGCCCACGCGTGAGCCGCGGATGTAAACGTCGCCGTCTTCCTCGAACTCGCCCACGCGCGAGCCGCCGACATAGACATCACCGTCGGACTCGATCTCGCCCACGCGGCTGCCCTTGTAATAGACGCTTTGTGCGGAAAGAGCGGCCGGAGCCAGCATCAACAGGAGAAACAATGCCTTTTTCATGTTGGAAGTATTTTGGGAATGCGGCTTATGCCACGGGCAAAGGCTCAATGCCCGTGCCACAAGCCGCGGGGCGATGCCTTGGCGAGCCATTTTTCAGCGGTGGCGTCCCTGCCCGTGCCCTTGGCCTCGCCCTTGGCCGCGTCCGGGGCCGTGCGGGCCTCGCGGGCCGGGGCCTTGGTGCAGGCGGTCGAGGCGGGCGCGGAGCAGCTCGCGCTGCGGGGGCTCGAGCACGGGCTCCAGCGAGTCGTAGAGCGTCTCGAAGCGCTCTTTGACCTGGCGCTGGTGGGTCGCGCGCAGGCTGTCCATGCCGATGCTGAAAGGCTCGACCTGCCGCCGGATGGCTTCGCGCTGCTCGGGCCGGGCCTGCACGATCTGCTCGATGTGGCCTTGCAGCCCGTCCGCGGGCCGCGCTTGCCGCTGGGCGGCGCGGCCGCGCAGCCAGAATCCGGCCCCGAAGAAGCCAATGGCCGCCCCGAGCAGCAGGGTCAGGCTGAGCAGCAAGATGGGTTTGAGCTTGTTGTTCATGGCGCGAGGGTGTAGATTTCGTCGTTGTAGAAGGCTTCGAGGCCGGTCTCCAGGCCCAGGAAGCCGTTGAGGTCCAGGCCCGTCTGCGCGAGGGTGAAGAGCAGCAGCATGAGCGCCAGGGCCCCGGGCAGCAGGGCGAAGCGGGCGAAAATGGCCTGGAGCGAGGCGGCCCAGTCGTCGGGCTCGGCCTGGGCTTCGAGGCGGTTGAGGACCTTGGCGGCGAAGAAGGGCCCGAAGCTGTCGTCGGCGAGCGGCCGCAGCAGGGCGTGCTGGGCCTGCGCCTGCCGGTAGCGTTCCGCGAGCGCGGGGTCGCGGGCCAGGCGGGCGAGCAGCTCGTCGCGCTCGGGGGCGGGCAGGCGTCCGGCGGCCAGGTCAAGCAGTAGGAGGTCGAGGTTTTCCATGGCTTGTTTCAGATCAGGGGTTTGAGCATCAGGGCGAGTTTCTTCTGGGCGCGGGCCAGCCGCGAGAGCACCGTGCCTTCGGGCAGGTCGAGCATCTGGGCGGTCTCCTTGGTGGAGTAGCCCTGGATGAGGCGGAGGGTAACCACGGCGCGGAACTTGGGGTCGAGCTGGCGGAGGGCTTGCCGGACCAGGGCCTGGCGGTCGTCGCTCTCGGCCGAGTGCGAGGGGTCGGGCGTCTGGAGGTGCTGCTCGGGCTCGTCGCGGCTGAAGAAGAAGCCTCGGCGGCGCTGGCGCTTTATCTCGTTGAGCGACAGGTTGATGGCGATGCGGGTCAGATAGGTCGGCAGGCTCGAGTCGCCCCGGAAGCTGTCCAGCGAGCGGAAGAAGCGGATGAAGACCTCCTGGCCCACGTCCTGGGCCGCGTCGGTGTCGCCGAGCATCGACTTGACGGTCGCGGCGACCCTGCGCTGGTGGCGCTCCACCAGTTTGCCAAAAGCCTCGCGGCTGCCTTCGCGGCTGGCGCGCAGCAGGTCGTCGTCGGTCGGCTCGGGGGCTTTGGGCATGGGCTTTCGCTTTTGGGGTTTGGACAAAGGAAAGGCGGCTCATATTCCCGCCTCGACACAAAAAAAGCGGCAGGTGGGCCAGAACGAAAAGGCCCGCTCCCGGAAAAGGGGGAGCGGGCCGCGGAAAGTTCGCCCGAGGGCATCGCCTACTCTTTGGTGTAGGTCTTCTCGTCGCTGTTGTAGAAGAAGCTCAGGTCTTTGTAGCGCTTGAAGAAGTCGTACATCTGGGTGGAGACGCTGAAGGTCTCGTCGATGTTGTCCGTAACCTCGTAGAGCTTGAACGACTTGCCGTCGCTGGCCATTTCGAGCTTGTAGAAGTAGTAGGTCTCGCCGTCCTTCATGTTCAGGAAGATGGTGCCGTCGATGCTGGTGGTGTGCATGACGTAGTTGGTGGCGCCATAGACCTCGTCGGTGGAGTTCCACTCGTTTTTGACGACCTCGTAGGTGTTCTCGTCGCTCTTCTTGAACTCGTAGAAGACCGGGTTCTCGTCCTCGGATTCCTCCGTCCATTTGCCTGTGAGCTTGGCGGTGCGGTCCACCTTTTCGCTCGGGGCGTTCAGGGGCACGGTGGAAGAGTACGGGCACGCGGTCATGAAAATGGCCAGGACAAAAAGGGGCAGGATTCGGATTGCTAACTTTTTCATGTTGTAGTTTGTTGGGTAAAAATGAAAGTTTGGTTGCCCAAATGTACCCAAACCGAGCAGAACTCCATCCTAATGAAATGATAATGCTCCGGAAGAAAAAGCGCAACTTCCGAGAAATGGACGCGCGGCGGCTTTTTCGGCGGCGAATCTTACCTTCGCGGGCACACCCATCCCGACCCGCGATGCCGATGCGCTGCCTGATTTCGCCCACCCACGACCCGCACGAGAACCTGGCCCTCGAAGAGCACCTGCTCCGGGCCCATGCCGACGACTTCTTCCTTCTGTGGCGGGCGCGCCCGTCGGTGGTGGTGGGCAAGCACCAGAACGCCTTCTCGGAGGTGAACCTGCGCGAGGCGCGGGCGCTGGGCCTTGAGGTGGCCCGGCGCATCTCGGGCGGCGGCACCGTTTACCACGACCTGGGCAACCTGAACTTCGCCTTCGTGGTGAACGCCGAGGCCGGGCGCATGGTCGATTTCCGCAAGCACCTGGCCCCGGTGGCCCAGGTGCTGGAGCAGGATCTGGGCCTGCGCGTGGCGATCGGCCCGCGCAACGACCTGCGGCTCGACGGCCTGAAGATCTCGGGCAACGCCGAGCACGTCTTCAAGCAGCGGGTCCTGCACCACGGCACTCTGCTCTTCTCTGCGGACCTCGACCTGCTGGAGCGGGCCATCCGCCCGGGCCAGGCCCAGTTCGAGGACAAGGCCGTGCGCTCGGTGCGCAGCCAGGTGGCCAACATCGCCCCGCGGCTCGGCCCCCGCCACGCGGGCCTGGACGCCGACGGATTCGCCCGGCTGCTGCTCGAGGGCGTGGCCAGCCGCCTGCCCGGCGCCCAGCCCTGGAGCCCCTCGGCCGAGCACTGGCTCGACGTGGGGCGCCGCCGCGCCGAGAAGTTCGCCACCTGGGACTGGGTCTGGGGCTACTCGCCCCGCTACCGCTTCGTGCGCGAGGCCGAGCTCCTGGGCAAGCCTTTCCGCGCCGAGCTGCAAGTGGCCAAGGGCCGCGTCGAGGCCGCCGCGCTCTGGTACGACGGCCATGCCCTGCCGCCCGCCCTGGGCGAGTCGCTCCGCGGCCTGCGCCACCTGCCCGAGGAGCTCCTGTCCGCCCTGCGCGGCCACGCCCTGCCCGCCGCGCCGGCCGAGCTGCTGGAGCTGCTGTTCTGATGCCCGCGGCCGCGTTCGATGGGGACGTGTCCCAGGCGCCAGTTTCGACAACTTGGTATTAAGCAATAATTGGGTCCAGCATAAAAACCATTATTTGCTTTTTTCTATTTGTAACCCATTGATAATCAAAGAAAACTTTTGAAAGGGAATTTTAGAAATGACCTTTTTAGGCCGCGCCCATTTTTGTCCTTTGAGGGGATTTGTCCACGAAAGGCACGAAGGGCACGAAATTTTTTTGAAATCAAAATTAGATTGCATTTTTCTATTTGTAACCCATTGATAATCAAAGAAAACTTTTGAAAGGGAATTTTGAAATGATCCTTTTAGACCGCGCCCATTTTTGTCCTTGGAGGGGATTTGTCCACGAAAGGCACGAAGGGCACGAAATTTCTTTGAAATCAAAATTAGATTGCATTTTTCTATTTTTAACCCATTGATAATCAATGATAATTTTTGAAAGCGAATTTCAGAAGTGACCATTTAGACCGCGCCCATTCTTGTCCTTGGAGGGGATTTGTCCACGAAAGGCACGAAGGGCACGAAAATTTTTTGAAATCAA
>JAIFMG010000096.1 GCA_020048645.1 Bacteroidota bacterium
CGAGGAGGAGCTCCCCTACCGCCTCATCCCCATCTTCATCCTCAACTTCGCCATCGAGGACGACATCCGGGACCTCGTGGTCAGGACACGCCAGGTCAAGTCCGGAATCTTCACCGGCAAGGGCATCGACGCACCCAACGAGTTCATCGACAACCTCAGCTACGAGCTCTTCGTCGTCCAGCTCCCCTACCTCCGCGAGGCAGAGAAGGCCGGGCCGGGGACCGACCCACACCGGCGCCAGCTCCTGTCCCTGCTCAAGCTCTTCGACCAGTGCGCCCGCAAGACCGACAACCAGTACCGCCTCCGGCTGTTCCGCAGGATCTTCCCCGGCTTCCTCGACCGAGTCATCCGCAGGCTCCAGAGCGCCGACATCGACAACCCCGACCTCGAGAAGCAGATGCAGGCCGAGGACTTCTTCCTGCGGCCCCTCATGCAGCGCGACAACAAGATCGCCTGGCTAAAGATGCACAAGAAGGAGATCGAGTCCCAGCTAAAGGAAAAGGAGAAGGAGCTCCGAAAGACCGCAAGGGAACTCCAGCAGAAGGACAAGGCGCTCGAACAGAAGGACAAGGTCCTCGAACAGAAGGACAAGGTCCTCGCGGACACCGCGAAAGCCCTCGAGGAGCAGCGGCGGACGATCCTCAACATGGCCAGGCTCCTCAAGGCCGCCGGGCTGTCGGACCAGGAGATACATCACCAGAGCTTCCGCCAGAAAGACCGGGCGTCCTCAGTCCCAGATGGGCAGGCTGAATCGGAACTCGCTTCCCTTGCCTAGGGTGCTGCTGACCAGGATCTGGCCCCCCTGCTTCTGGACGAACTCTTTGCAAAGCAAAAGGCCAAGCCCAGTCCCCGTCTCGCCCCTGGTCCCGATGGTAGAGGATTTCTTGTTGATTTTGAAGAGGTTGGACAAAGTCTCATCTCCCATGCCGGTTCCGTTGTCGCGGACTATCACCCATGACATCTCATGCTGGGCTTCCACGCGCACGACAATCAGGCCGCCAGGTTCCGAGAACTTGATGGCGTTGGTAAGCAGGTTCCGGAGGGTTGTGGCCAGCATGTTTGAATCGGCCATGACCATGAGTGGCCCATCGGACTCGAGCCTCAGGGCCAGGTTTTTTTTGCGGGCCATCGGCTCTACCTTTTCCAGCTCGACCTGGCAGACGTCCCGAAGCTCGACGGGACGCAGCCACACTTCCAGCCTCCCCGTCTGGGCCCTTGCCCATGCCAGGAGGTCCTCCAGCATGGCGAAGGTGGAGCGGGAGGTCTCGTAAATGGCCCGGATTTGCCTCTCGCGTCGCTCGACATCGTATTCGCGGTGGTTTTCGAGCAGCATCTCCGAGAACCCGAGCAAAAGGTTGAAGGGGTTCTTGAGGTCGTGGGCGATGATGGAAAGGAACTTGTCCTTGGTCTCGTTGCTGGCCTTGAGGTCGTTGGCGTATTGCTGGAGCTGGCCCTCGAACTGCTTCCGCTCGGTGATGTCGCGGGCGGAAGCGAAGATGGTGTCGCCCGAGGGGGCCGAGCGCCACTCGATGAAGCGGTAGGAACCATCGGAGCGGCGGTAGCGGTTCACGAAGTTCATCACCTGGTGCTGGTGCTGTAGCTCCGAGAGGGCGTCCAGGGTGGCCTCCTTGTCGTCGGGGTGGACCAGGTCCAGGAAATTGGTGCCCAGGAGCTCGTTTTCGTCGAGGCCGAGGGTCTGGCCCCAGGCCTTGTTGACCTTGAGGAAAACTCCGTCGTTTCGGGCGATGCAGAGCAGGTCGAGGTTGACGTCGAAAAACTGCTGAAGGGTGCGGGTTCGCTCCTCTAGCTCGCGCTGGGCCTCGACCACGGGCGTGATGTCCTTGATGAAGGCCATGTACTGGTCAGGGCCCAGGGGCACGCTGTCGATGCTGGCGTGCAGCAGGCTGTCGTCGGCGCGGCGCAACTCGGTCTGGAAATTGCGCAAGCCGCCAGTCTCGGGAATCGAGCGTATCGCCCCGCAGGTCGCGGCCCGCTGCTCGGGCCTGACGAAATCGGCCATGCGCCGCGAGAGCAGCTCCTCGCGAGAGCAGCCCAGAAGCTGCTCGGCCGCGGGGTTGGCGAACTGGAAGCCGCCCTCGAGCAAGCCCGTGAGCACTGCGGTGGGCGAGCTGAGGATGTAGGTGCGGAATCGCCTCTCGCTCTCAAGAAGCTGCCGATGCAACTCCGTCTGCCGCGTGACGTCCACGTAGGTGATGGCCACGCCATACCCCTTCGCGGCGATGGGCATGGCGCTGACGTTGATCCAGCGCACGCTTTTGTCATTGAGGACCAGGCCCATGTGTACGTCATGCACCGGTCGGCCCTGGGTCAATGCCCTGACGCTGGCGTACTCACTGGCAGGCATCGGGCTGCCATCGGGGCGGATGATGTTCCAGTGGTCGTCGGCGTAGTTGCGCCGCAGGTGATCCTCCTTGCTGATGCCCAGGATGACCTCAGAGGCCGGGTTGCAGTCGATGACGTAGCCCTGCTCGTCGGTCAGGGTGATGCCCACGTCCATGATCGCGAAGACGGACTTGAGCTTGGCCTCGCTCTCGACCAGGTCGAGCAGGGCCTTTTTCTTTTGGCTGATGTCGTTCTTGCTGGCCACCAGGTGCCGTATCCGGCCCTGCTCGTCCACGATGGGCGAGATCACCATCTCCTCCCAGTACTGGGAGCCATCCTTGCGCCTGTTGAGCACCTCGCCCTCCCAGGCCTTCTTGGCGAGGATCGTGTTCCAGAGATTCTCGTAAAAGGCTTGGCCTTGGTGGCCCGAGCGCAGCAGGCGGGGAGTCTGGCCGGCCACCTCTTCTAGCTTGTAGCCTGTGATCTGCTCGAATCTGGGATTCACGTACTCGATCCTCCCTTCGGGGTCGGTGATGACGATGGAGGCCGGGTTCTGGTGGACGGCCGCCGTGAGCTTGCGGATCTCCTGCTCGCGGGCCTTCTGCTCGGTGATGTCCCTGAAAGCACCGACGATGTGGGTGAGCGCCCCCTCGCGGTCGCGCATGGCGCTGGTGGACACGTCCACCCAGATGACGGTTCCATCCTTGCGGGTCATGCGCTTTTGCATGTTGAAACTTTCCAGCTTCCCCTTTTGGAAGCGGTCTATCACCTTTCGGGTCGCGTCGAGGTCGTCCTCGTGGGTCAGGTCGGTGGCCTTCAGGCGCCGGATCTCCTTCAGCCCGAAGCCCAGGATTGCCAGCAAGGCCGAGTTGGCCATGGTGAAACCGCCGCTGCCATCGGTTACTCCGATGCCGACCTGCACGGTCCCCATGATGGCCTGGAGCCAGCGCTGGCCCTCGGCGAAGGCGTTCTTGCTCTCGAGCAGGTACTCGTTCAACTGGCGCAGCTCCTCGATCAAGGTCTGGTTCTCATCGGTCCGGGCTTTCAGCTCCTCTAAAATGCGCTCGCGATCCTGCTCAAAGATCTTGTGCTGGGTGATCTGCCGGTTGCTGCCCCGCCAGCCCGCCGGGCTGCCGTCGGGGAGGAAGACCTGCTGGCACTGGTGGCCGATCCACTCCAAGGCGCCATCCTTGCGGGCAATCCTCATCTCCAGCACGTTGTCATGCCCTTTGAAACCAGCTTTGAAGTGCGTGTCGTAAGCGGCCAGGTCGTCGGGATGGATGATGCGCCGAAGGAGGCCTGGGTCCTGGAGGAACTCCTCGGGCGAGTAGCCCGTTACCCGCTCCACCGAAGGCGAGACGTAGTTGAAGCTGCCATCGGGCAGGAGCCAATGCTCCCAGTCGTAGGTGAAGTCGGCGATGGCCTGGAAACGCTGGCGCTCGCGGCGAAGGCGCCCGCGGAGCTCCTGCTCCACGCTCAGGTCCACGAAGGCGCAGCGCATGGCCCAGTCGCCGTCGCCCGGCAGGCGGATGGCCCGGGCCTGCATCCTGACGGGCACTTCCTGCCCATCCTGGCGCCGCAGCTCCAGCTCCTCCGCGACCAGCCGGCCGTCTTGGCTGGCCCGCCGGAAGACCCGGGTGAAAACGCGCTTGGATTCCTCGTCCAGAAAACGGAAGAAGGAGCGGTTGGCCAGGCTCTCCTCCCCTGTCCGGAGCAGCTTCCGCCCCTCGGCGTTGAACGAGAGGACATTCCCCGAAAAGCTGAAGGTGAAATAGGCCACCGGCGCGTCCTGGTAGAGCTCCTGGAAGGCCTGCTTCTCGTACTCAAGCCTGTCATAGGCCTCGCGCAGCTCCTTGTGCTGCATCTCCAGCTCGATCTGGTGGATGTTTAGCTCTTCCAAGACATGGCCCAACTGGTTGGATTCCAGCATTTTCGAGTCAGCTCCTTGGGCCTCCAGGAGCCTTTGGGCCTGGGCCCGCAGCTCGGAGAACTTCTCTTCGCGGTTCATCGGCAATGATTTTGGCCCCGAAAACATACGATTTTTTTCGTAGAAATGAAAGACGCGCGATTTCCTAAAATCAGGAAATGGCAGACAGTGGGAAAGCAGGCCTCAGCAGATGCGGGGCAACTGCCGCCCGGCCGGCAGATCGACCACGCGGATGCCGCCAATGGCCGTCCGCAGCAGCACGCGGCCGGGATGCTCGGCCGTAACGGCCCCGATCAGGGCCGCCTGTCGCCCGAGCGGGTGGCCGCGCAGGGCCTCCAGGGCCGCCGGCGCCTCCTCGGGCGGCACCACCGCCACCATCTTGCCCTCGTTGGCCACGTAGAGCGGGTCGAAGCCGAAGGCCTCGCACAGGCCGCGGGCCGCCTGGCCCAGCGGGATGGCCTCCTCCTCGAGCTCGATGCCCAGCCCCAGCCCTTCGGCCAGCTCCACCACGACCGCCGAAAGCCCGCCCCGCGTGGCGTCGCGCAGGAAGCGCGTCCGCGGGGCCGCCCGCAGCAGCTCTTCCACCAGGCCGCCCAGCGGCGCGCAGTCCGAGACCAGCTCCGCGCTAGCGGCCATGCCCTCGCGGGCGGCCATGACGGCCATGCCATGCTCGGCAATCGGGCCGTTGAGCAGCAGCAGGTCGCCCGGGCGGATGGCCTTGCCACTGCCCAGCCCGGCCAGGGCCTCCGAAAGCCAGCCGACGCCCGCGGTGTTGATGAACAGCTTGTCGCACTTGCCACGGTCCACGACCTTGGTGTCGCCACAGACCACGCGGACTCCCGCCGCGCGGGCCGTCTGGGCCATGCTCCGCACCACGGCCATGAGGTCGGCCAAGGGGAAACCCTCCTCGATGATGAAGCCCGCCGAAAGGTAGAGCGGCCGCGCGCCGCTGGCCGCCAGGTCGTTGACCGTGCCGCAGACGGCCAGCTTGCCGATGTCGCCCCCGGGGAAGAACAGGGGGTCCACCACGAAGGAATCGGTGGTGAAGGCCAGCTTGCCCGGCCCTTGGGGGAAATCCAGCGCCGCCGCGTCGGGCGCGAACGACTCGGAGCCGCCAAAGGCCCGCAGGAAGACCTCCTCGATGAGCTGCCTGCCCATCCGGCCACCACTGCCGTGGCCCAGGAGGATCTCGCGCGGCTCAATCATTGGCTTTCAACCGGATTCTTTTTTTCTTGGAAAAAAAGTCCAAGGCCTTCTTCAACCAACGGAAATAGAGGGCCGCGAACAGCAAAAGGCTTGACAGCCAGATGACCGCGAGGTTGACCCAGAAGGTCTCGAGCTGCCAGTTGCCGATGAACTTGACCGGGGCGTAGAAATGCGCCTTCAGGAAAGGATGCTCGGGGTAATGGTAGATCGGGTTGCTTTGCGGGTAGATGCGCCCCTGGTAGGTGATCACGTTGTCGAACTTCCCGCCCGTGACGAAATCGGCGAGCTGCTCGTTGCGGTGCTGGCGGCGCAGCAGGGCCAGGCCCTCGGGGTCGGCCTGGTTCAGGCTCCGCTCGAACTCGTCCTTCTCTTGGCGGACGCTGTTGGAGCGGGCGCGGTAGTAGTCGGAAAGCTCGGCCAGGTACTTCTCGGCCTGGGCCACGGCCGAGAGGCTGACCTTTTCGGGCCAGAGCTGGTCGAGGGCGCCGAAGCGGGCGTTGGGGTTGATGGCCAGCTCGCGGCCCAGCTCGTTGCGCAGGAGCAGCAGCGCCGAGCCGACGTAGGCGGCCTTGCCCGGGTCGGCGAAGTTGCGCTTGACGAAAGTGAGCTGCTTTTCGAGCTCCTTGAGCCAGTAGTCCTTCTTGTACTGGAAGAACTGCACCTTGCGGTCGAGCTCGTAGAAGTTGCGCTCGTAGTCGTTGTCGCGGAACTGGTGGACGGCCAAGGCCTCGTAGGCCCAGCGCGAGGTGATGATCTCGCCGTACCAGGGCACCCTGTTGGGCGCCGAGATGCTGGGGTTGATCTTGTCGAACTCGATGATGACCCCGCTCAGGACAATCTGCGGGATGACCAGGAAGGGAATCAGGATGTAGATGGTGACCGAGGTCTTGAAGCTGTCCGAGACGACAAGCCCCAGGACGTTGGCCGCGCACCAGGTCGAGAAGAGCATCACCCAGTAATGGAAGTACATGCCCTTGATGTCGAGGATGAAGTTGCCCAGAAGCACGAAGGCCAGCGCCTGGAAGGATGAGATCGCGAACAAGACCGTGATCTTGGACATGAGGTAGCTGAACCGGCTCAGGTTCAGGAAGCGCTCGCGGTTGAGGATCTTCTGGTCCTTGTAGATTTCCTGCGCGCTGACGGTCAGGCCCACGAAAGTGGCCACGATGACGGCCATGAAGATGTAAACCGGCAGGTTCTCGTTGAGGTCGAACGAGTAGGCCGTCTGCTTGGTGATGTCGAAGTACCGGACGATGAAGGCCAGGATCAGGGCCAGCACGGGGGCCTCCAGCAGGTTGATGGCCAGGTACTGCTTGTTGGCCACCTTCGCGAGCACGTCGCGGCGGATGAAGATCCAGTACTGCATCAGCCGGCTCGGCACCTGGAAGCTGGCCTTGGGCACCCCCTGCGGCAGGGGCAGCTCCTGCTCCTTGTCCTTGCGGAACCCCTCGAACTTGTCGCGCCACTCGCGGGGCGAGACCTTGCGGGTCTGCGTGACGTTGCCGAACTCGTCCACCACTTCCGCCTCGATGATGTTGAATATCTGCTCGACGTTCACGTTGCCACAGACATGGCATTCGCTGTCGTTCCAGTTGGCGTGGTGTATCCTCGACTTGAAGTAGGTGATGGCGTCCACGGGGTTGCCCTTGTAGATCAGGTAGCCGCCCGTGTCGAGCAGCACCAGTTGGTCGAACATCTTGAAGATTTCGGAAGAAGGCTGGTGGATGACCACGAAGACGAGCTTGCCCAGCAGGGCCAGCTCCTTGAGCAGGTCCATGATGTTCTGCGAGTCGCGCGACGACAGGCCCGAGGTCGGCTCGTCGAGGAAGAGGACGGCCGGCTGCCGGATGAGCTCCAGGGCGATGTTCAGGCGCTTGCGCTGGCCGCCGCTGATCTTCTTGTCGAGCGGGCTGCCGACCTTCAGGTCGCGGACGGCGTAGAGGCCCAGGCTCTTGAGGGTCTTGATGACGCGCTTGCGCACCTGGAAGTCGTCGAACCGGCTCAGGCTGAGCTTGGCGTTGAGGTAGAGGTTCTGGAAGACCGTCAGGTCCTCCATGAGCAGGTCGTCCTGCGAGACGTATCCGATGACGCCCTTGATGAGGTCCTTCTCGGAGTGGATGTCGATGCCGTTGATGGTGACGCGGCCGGTGGTCGGGGGCGAAGAGCCGTTCAGGACGTTGAGCAGGGTGCTCTTGCCGGTGCCGCTGGCGCCCATGATGCCGACGAGCTTGCCCGACTGCTCCTGGAACGAGACGGGGTGCAGGCCGACCTCGCCCGCCTCGAAGCGGTACTCGACCCCCTCGACGCGGAAGAGCATGGGCGTGTCCTGCGCGTCGGCGTTGAAGGTGCTGACCACGTCGCTGTAGTAGATGGGCTTGATGACCGGGTTGCGGATCGAGGCCCCCGGATGCACCACGTGGACCTTGTTGGGCTGGAGCGGCTGGTTGTTGATGTAAAGCTCGTTGACATCGACGTAGCGCATGACGAACAGGCCGGAGGTGTCGATGTTCAGGATGCGGATCTGCCCGCCCAGGGCCTCGGACTGGATGTGCTTGATGTTGCGCAAGTGGTTGTGCCGAGGGTTGCCGTCGATGAGCAGGAGCTTGTCCGAGTCCATGGGCTCCTGGCTGAACGAGTCGATGACGAAGTGCTTGATCAGCTCGAACTGCTCGCGGGGGATGAAGAAGGTCTCGGCCACGGTGTTAACGAACTCGAGCTCCTGCTCCGTGATGGCGTTGTCGGACTTGATGAACTCGAGCAGGAGCATCAGGACGATGATCTTCTGGCGCTGGGCCAGCTCGCTGTTGATCTCGGTGCAGATGCGCAGCACGCGCACCGAGCTGGCCGAGATGTGCTGCTTGCGCTTCTGGCTGTCGTTCCCCTTGCGCTGGTAGGTGTCGAAGTAGCCGTTGAAGATGGCGAGGTATTCCTGGATGAGCTCGCTGTTGAGCTGCCTTTGCAGGAAAGACTCGACCACCGAGGTCCTCTCCTTCTCGTTGCTGTCCGGCGGAGCGATGATGGCGAAGAGCTGCATCAGGGCTTTGAGGATTCGGTTGCTCATGGGCTGCGCGTTGTCGTTCTTCAGGGATGGTTCGCGAAACCCACGAGCATCAGCACGGTGCAGGCCTTGGGGGCGGAGCCGGCGAGGCTGACCTCCAAGGTACACTCGAGGGTGTGCAGGAACTCGAAGTCCCAGTAGGGGGTGTAGTCGTGCCGGCTGTTGTCGAAAAGCAGGTTGCGCTCCTGGTCGAACAGCTTGAAGACCAGGCGGGTGCGGGCGTCGTTGTCGCCACAGACCACCACGCGGTAGGTGGTGCTCCCGAAGAAGGTCATGGCGAAGGTCTTCAGGCCCTGGGGCTGGAGCTCGGCCGAGTAGCGCTGCCCGTCGCTGATGTAGGGCGCCTTGAGGTACTGCTGGCAGGCCAGGTCGATGGCCTGGGCGCGGATGCCTGCGGCAGGGCCCAGGAGCAGGGCCAGGGCCAGCATCGTTCTTGCCAAGGTAGGAATGGGCTTCATCATTCTACGATTTTGTCCCGGATGGATTTGACCAGGCCGGCGATGGTCTTGTACTGGTAGTCGCTGATCTCGGTCATGGTCTGCCCCCGGACCACCGTGGTCTTGCGGATGGGGTCCTCGATGGGCTCGACGTAGCTGTAATGGATGGCCACGCCCTCGAAGACGTAGGCCAGGTCCACCAGGTCCATCAGGAGCGCGTCGAACTCCGGGGGCCCCTTCTGGTAGTGCGGGCGGAGCAGGGCGATGAGGTTGTCGAGGGTGTACTTCTGCTCGCCGATCTTCTGCGCCAGGGTGGAGTCGCCGAGCTCCTGGCTGCTCTGGGTGAGCAGGAACAGGCTCTCGACCCAGCCCCCGGCGAGCACCAGCACGCCCTCCTGGTTGCGCTCGTTCTCGAAGAGGTAGCCGTCCACGTTCTGGAACAGCTCGGCGGTGATGCGGAGCACCGAGTCGCGGTTTTCCTGGTTCTTGTCGAGGCGCTCGACGGTCTGCTGGCTGAAGTTGCTCGAGAGCTGGAGCTGGTCGGCCAGGTCCTGCATGGCCTCGAGGGTGGACCGGGCCTCGCCATGCTGCTCGTAGATGCTGGCGTAGCCCAGGTCGGTGCCGTAAACGCCCAGGTTCAGGGCCCGCTTGAACAGGCTCACGTACTCGCCGGCGCGGGCCGGAGGGTTGGCCAGGTAGGGGTCGTAGGAGACGCGCGAGTCCTTGATGAGCTGGGAGACCTGCAAGGGCGAGGGCAGGTTGAAGAGCTTGTCCTCGATGACCACCACCGACGAGCGGGCGGACACCTCCAGGGGCTCCGCCTCCTGGAGCAGTTGGCCAGCGTCGGGGCCTTGCCCGTCGCAAGCCCACAAGGAAGCGAGCAATAGCAGGGACGAAAGGGCTTTTTCCATTGGCGCCGTTTTTCAGGAAGATTTGGCTTGTGTGTCCACGCAAGTAACCAAAATTCCGCGACATGGCAAAGCCACGGCCCGAGGGACATTCGCCCGCCAGGGCAGGAAACAAAGGCGGAAGGCCGTCCCTGCCAAGCGGCTGGGGACGGCCTTCGCGAAAGTCTTGGGGCAAGGCGGGGCGCTCACTCGCCCCCGTGCAGGACCTTGCCGTGGCACTGCTTGTACTTCTTGCCGCTGCCGCAAGGGCAGGGATCGTTGCGCCCGATCCGCTTCTCCGCGATCTTGGGCTCCTGCGGCTTGGGCGCCTGCTGGCTGGTCTGGGCAGGCGACGGCTGCTGGGCCGCGGCGTTCGGGTCGGGGCGGGTGAACTGCATCTGCTGGAACTTCGGCATGGGCGTGCTGGTGGAGCTGTTGGCCAACTGCTGCTGCTGCTGGGCCCGCTGCGGGTCCTGCTGCATGAGCTGGGCCTTGAGCAGGGTCGCCACCACGTTCTGGTTGTTCTCCTCGATGAGCTTCTTGAACAGGTCGAACGACTCGAACTTGTAGATCAGCAGGGGGTCCTTCTGCTCCCAGCGGGCGTTGTTGACCGACTGCTTGAGCTCGTCGAGCTCGCGGAGGTGCTCCTTCCAAGACGTGTCGATCACGCGCAGGACGACGATCTTCTCGAACTGGCGGGCGATGTTGCGGCCCTGCACGCGCAGGGCCTCCTCCAGGTCAACGGTGGCGTTGTAGCCGATGCGGCCGTCGGTCAGGGGCACCGAGATGCGCTTGTAGCGCTCGCCGTGCTCGGCGTGTACCTGCTGGATGACGGGCATGGCCATGCGGGCGATGTTCTCCATCTTGGCCTTGTAGCGGCTGACGACCTCGTCGAAGAGCGCCTGCGCCAGGTCCTGGGCCTTGGACTGCTTGAAGGCGTCGGCCCCGAGCTCGGTGCTCATCGAGAGCTGGCGGAGGACCTCCTCCTGGAACTCGGCGAAGCCGACCTGTCCGTGCGTGGCGGCCGCGAGGGCCTCGCAGGCGTCGAACATCATGTTGGCGATGTCCATGTCGAGGCGCTCGCCGTGTAGGGCGTGGCGGCGCTGCTTGTAGATGACCTCCCGCTGCGAGTTCATCACGTCGTCGAACTCGAGCAGGCGCTTGCGGATGCCGAAGTTGTTCTCCTCGACCTTTTTCTGGGCCCTCTCGATGGAGTTGGTGATCATCTTGTGCTGGATGACCTCGCCCTCCTCGAGGCCGATGCGGTCCATGAGCTTGGCCACGCGGTCGGAGCCGAACAGGCGCATGAGGCTGTCCTCGAGCGAGACGAAGAACTGCGAGGAGCCGGGGTCGCCCTGCCGGCCCGAGCGGCCGCGGAGCTGGCGGTCCACCCGGCGCGACTCGTGGCGCTCGGTGCCGATGATGGCCAGGCCCCCGGCGGCCTTGACGGCCGGGGTTATCTTGATGTCGGTGCCCCGTCCCGCCATGTTGGTGGCGATGGTCACCACGCCCGGCTGGCCGGCCTCGGCCACGATCTCGGCCTCGCGCTGGTGCAGCTTGGCGTTCAGGACGTTGTGGCGGATCTTCCGCATGTTGAGCATCTTGCTGAGCAGCTCCGAGATCTCGACCGAAGTGGTGCCCACCAGCACGGGGCGTCCCTTCTCGACCAGGGCGGCCACCTCCGTGATGACGGCGTTGTACTTCTCGCGGGCGGTGCGATAGACCAGGTCCTCGTTGTCGGCCCGCTGGATGGGGCGGTTGGTGGGGATGACCACCACGTCGAGCTTGTAGATGTCCCAGAACTCGCCCGCCTCGGTCTCGGCCGTGCCGGTCATGCCCGAGAGCTTCTTGTACATGCGGAAGTAGTTCTGGAGCGTGATGGTGGCGTAGGTCTGCGTCGCGGCCTCGACCCGGACGTTCTCCTTGGCCTCGAGGGCCTGGTGCAGGCCGTGCGAGTAGCGGCGGCCCTCCATGATGCGGCCCGTCTGCTCGTCCACGATCTTGACCTTGTTCTCCATGACCACGTAGTCCACGTCGATCTCGAAGAGGCAGTAGGCCTTGAGCAGTTGGGTCACGGTGTGGATGCGCTCGCTCTTGATGGCGTACTCGCTGGTGATGACGTCCTTGCGCTGGGCCTTCTCCAGGGGGCTCAGGGCCTGCTTGTCGAGCTCGGCCAGCAGGGAACCCAGCTCGGGCAGCACGAAGAAGTCGTCGTCGCCCGTCCCGCTCGAGATCTCGTCGAGGCCCTTGTCCGTCAGCTCGACGCTGCGGTTCTTCTCGTTGATGACGAAGTAGAGCTCGTCGGTGGCCTCGGGCATCCGCTTCTCGTTCTCGGCGATGTAGATGTTCTCGGTCTCCTGGAGCAGGGTCTTCATGCCGGGCTCGCTGAGGAACTTGATCAGGGGCTTGGTCTTGGGGAAGCCCTTGTAGGCCCGGAAGAGGTAGAGCCCGCCGAGCTTGTTGTCGCCGTCCTTGATCTTGTTCTTGGCCTCGACGAAGATCTGCGCGACGAGCTTGCGCTGGAGGTTGACCAGGTTGGCGACCCTTTCCTTGAACTGGTCGAACTGCTGCTGGTCGCCCCGGGGCACGGGGCCGGAGATGATCAGGGGCGTCCGGGCGTCGTCGATGAGCACCGAGTCCACCTCGTCCACGATGGCGTAGTTGTGCTTGCGCTGCACGAGCTCCTCGGGCGTGAGGGCCATGTTGTCGCGCAGGTAGTCGAACCCGAACTCGTTGTTGGTGCCGTAGGTGACGTCGGCCTGGTAGGCCGCCCGGCGCTTGGGCGAGTTGGGCGGATGCTTGTCGATGCAATCGACGGTCATGCCGTGGAAGTTGAACAGGCTGGACATCCACTCGGAGTCGCGCTTGGCCAGGTAGTCGTTGACCGTCACGACGTGGACGCCGAGGCCGGGCAGGGCGTTGAGGTACACGGGCAGGGTGGCCACCAGGGTCTTGCCCTCGCCGGTGCCCATCTCGGCGATCTTGCCCTCGTGAAGCACGTGGCCGCCGATGAGCTGGACGTCGTAGTGGACCATGTCCCACCGGCGCGGGGTGCCGCCGGAGGTCCAGGTGCTGGAATAGACGGCCTTGTCGCCGTCGAAACTTATGCCGTCGAGGCGGATCCCCCTGCCGACCAGGTCGCGGTCGAACGGGGTGGCCGTGAGGCTGAGGCTCTCGCTGCTGGCGAAGCGGCGGGCGGTCTCCTTGACCACGGCGAAGGCCTCGGGCAGGATCTCCTGGAGCTTGTCGGCGATCTTCTGGTCGATGGCCTTCTCGAGCTGGTCGATCTGGTCGTAGATGCCCTCGGCCTGGGTCAGGTCCACCTGCTCGAGCTCCTGGCGGAGGGTCTTGATGTCCTGCTGCTCGGCCTCGATGTGCCGCTGGATGCGTTCCTTGAACTCGGCGGTCTTGGCGCGGAGCTTGTCGTTGTCGAGGTTCTTGAGCCGCTCGAATTGCTCGTTGGAGGCTTTGACCATCGGCATGATGGCCTTTATGTCCTTGTCGGATTTGCTGCCGAAGATCTTGGTCAGGAAATTGGTCAATCCCATGGGTCTTGCTGTTCGGTTGTGGTTGGAGGCCAGTTGGCGGGGCGCCAGCGCGCAAAGCGCGGGCCCCGCCGTTTGTCGGCGGCGCGAAAGTAATCTTTTTTCGCGGGCCCGTCGAAGAAGCGACGGGCTTTTTCTGGTCAATCATCGTACCAGGCGGCATGGCCCTGGCATGGGCCGATGCCGTGAAGCATTGGTATTCAAGCAGTTGTATAAAGATGAAAAAACCAGGCCCGGGGCCTTGTGCCTTGTTGTCAGTGCGAGAGGGTCCGGAAGTTGCCAAAAAGTCGCCCCCAGGGCCTGGCGCGGAGCGGGAGGCCGCGTCTCTGATTTAGTCCTACTTTCGCGGGCCCGAGCCAAACCTGAAAAACCCCCGAAAGCGATGAGCCAGACCCCCGACCTCGAGTTCCCCATCGTCGAGCACTTCTACACCCTCCAGGGCGAGGGCAGCCACGCCGGCCTGCCCGCCTACTTCGTCCGGCTGGGCGGCTGCGACATCGGCTGCCCCTGGTGCGACACCAAGAAATCGTGGAAGGCCGAGCGCCACCCGCGGGCCAGCATCGCCCAGATCGTGGGCTGGGCCGCCGAGGCCGGCGCCCTGCACGTGGTCGTAACCGGCGGAGAGCCGGCCCAGTACGAGCTCACGGCCCTGACCCGCGCCTTCCGCGAGGCCGGCATGGCCACCCACCTCGAGACCTCCGGCGCCTACCCCATCACGGGCACCTGGGACTGGGTCTGCGTCTCGCCGAAGACCTACCGCGGCCCCCTGCCCGACTCGCTGGCCAAGGCCGACGAGCTCAAGGTGGTCGTGGAAGACGCCGACAGCCTGCGCTGGGCCGAGCAGAACGCACTGGGCGTGCGCCCCGGCTGCCGGCTCTACCTCCAGCCCGAGTGGAACCAGCGCCACACCCAGCTCGCCGCCGCCATCGACCACGCCAAGCGCTTCCCCCGCTGGCGCGTCTCCATCCAGAGCCACAAGTTCATCGACATCCCCTGAGGGGCCAAGCGCCCAGCGGGGCGGCCAAGCGGGCGAGGCTCCCTCCGCCGCCCCTCCCACAAGCGGAACCCAGCGGAACGGCGGCCCGGACGCCCCGCGCACGGAGCAGCCCCGGGTGGCGAAGCATCCAAAAAAAATTGCTACTTTTGGTGAACTAGGACAGGCCCGAAGCCATTCTCCAAAAACGCACCATGCCGCGAAGACTCCTCCATAGCGCAGCTAAGCTCCTACTTTTCTCGTGCTTGGTCTCATGCCACTTGACAGGGTCGGCACAAGTCGAGAAGTACCTCTTCGAGCAGATCACCACCGAGGACGGGCTCTCCAACGGGGGCGTGACCTGCCTTGCCCAGGACAAGACCGGCTTCCTCTGGATCGGCACCATGGACGGCCTGAACCGCTACGACGGGGTCAGCTTCAAGGCCTTCCGGCACGACCCGCTCGACACCACGAGCCTCAGCTCCAACGAGGTCTCGTGCCTGCTGGTGGACCGCCAGGGCGTCCTCTGGGTGGGCACCCGCGACAACGGCCTCAACCGCTACGACGCCGAGCGCGAGCACTTCGACAGGCTCCAGCGCGTCCCGGACGACTCCCTGGGCAAGGGCCTGATCCACAACGCCATCAACGCGCTGCTCGAGGACAAGGACGGCCACATCTGGGTGGGCACCCAGCAAGGCCTCAACCGCTATACCCCGGCCTTGGACAGCTTCAAGACCTTCACCTCCATGCCCTTCGACCCCACGACCCTGGCCTCGAACACCGTCTGGTGCATCGAGCAGGATGCCTTCGGCTTTCTCTGGTTCGGCACCAGCGCCGGCCTGAGCCGGTTCGACTCGCGCAGCGACGCCTTCGAGACCTACCGCATCAGCGAGCAGGGGCTGGTCAACAACCAGGTCACCAGCATCCGCGAGGAAAAGCCCGGATGGATTTGGGTGGGCACCTCCGACGGCCTCAACCTCATGCACGTGAGCGAGGACGGCCAGGTCACCTTCAAGTCGTACAAGGACCCCAACGACGCCCGCCGCAGCAGCCAGCACGTCAACTGCCTGGCCAGGGGCCAGGACGGCAGCATGTGGCTCGGCTCCAGCGGCCTGGGCCTGGGCAAGCTGCGCCGCACCGGGGCCGGCAACATCGAGATCAGCTACCTCCAGAACAGCCCTTCCCTGCCCCGCACCCTGAGCAGCAACATCGTCACGGCCATCCTGAACGACCGCGACGGGAACCTCTGGGTCGGCACCCAGAGCAAGGGCCTCAACAAGTACGCCCCCTACCGCTACAAGTTCCAGAACTTCCAGGCCGACCCCGACGTGCCCGGAGGCCTGCCCGAGAACGACATCCACGCCGTGCTCAAGGACAGCCAGGGCAACCTCTGGTTCGGGCTCGAGTCTGGGCTGGCCCTGCTCCCGGCCGGAAAGGCCGGCTTCCTCCTCATGGGCCCAGGCCTCGAGGGGCTGGACGTCCGGTGCATCATGGAAGCCGAGGGCCAGATCTGGCTGGGCAACTCGCACGGGGTCTTCCGCCGCGACGGCGAGGGATTCGAGGCAGTGGACCTGCTCTCGCTGGGCAAGCCCGTCGAGCTGCCCATCCGGCGCCTGGCCTGCATGACCGACAGCAGCATCTGGGCCGCCGGGCAGAACTCGCTCTTCCGCTTCGACCCCCGCCTCGACGCCTTCGAGGAGGTCTATGTATTCCCCAACCGCATCGGGCTCGACGAGCTGGAAATCAACGACCTGCACCTCGATTCCGACAGCATCCTCTGGCTGGCCACCAACGCCTCCCTGATCCGGTTCCCCATCAACCAGAAGAAGCCCGAGTACCTCCAGAACGACCCCGAGCAGGCCCGGAGCCTGCCCTCGAGCAACATCACGGCCATCGCCGCCTTCGCCAAGGACTCCACGCACCTCTGGCTGGGCACCATCGGCGGAGGCCTCGTCCACTTCGACACCCGCAGCCTCGAGTGCGTGGCCTTCACGCAAGACGACAACCTCCCCCACGACAACATCCGGTCCCTGGAAATCGACGACCGGCTCAACCTCTGGGGAAGCACCAACAACGGCATCTTCCGCATGGACATCGAGAGCCGGAGCGTGCTGGCCTACAACTGGAACGACGGCCTGGGCAACAACGAGTACAACACCGGGGTCAGCCACCAGGCCGGCACGGGCGAGCTCTTCTTCGGCGGGATCGACGGCGTGGACAGCTTCCTGCCCTCCGAGATCGCCGGGCAGGACTACTCGTCGCCCCTGGTGGTCTCCGAGCTCCGCGTCATGAACCGGGTGGTCCGCCCGGGGCCTGGCTCGCCCATCGCCGAGGCCATCACCTACGGCGGCACCATCGTCCTCGAGCACGACCAGAACCTCTTCTCCATCGAGTTCGCCGTGCTCGACTACACCGCCCCGGCCAAGAACCGCTACGCCTACCGGCTCGACGGCAAAGACAACAACTGGGTCGAGATCGGCAACCGCAACTTCATCTCGTACAACGGCCTGAGCCCCGGCAACTACGTCCTGGAAATCAAGGGAACCAACAGCAACGGCATCGACTCCGACAGGGTCCTCAACCTGCGCATCATCATCAAGCCGCCCTTCTACCGCCAGACCTATTTCCTGCTCGCCCTGGCCCTGCTCATGCTGGCCCTGGTCGTCCTGCTCGTCCACCGGCAAAGGCGCAAGAACAAGCGCGAGACCGAGAAGCTCGAGCGCACCGTCGCCCAGCGCACCCGCCAGCTCGAGGCCCAGAAGAAGGAGCTGGCCAGCCAGAACGAGCTCGCCACCCAGCAGCGCGACCAGATCCTCGAGCAGAACCGGCAGATCATGTCCACCCAGAAGCAGCTCAGCGAGTCCAAGGCCTTCATCGAGTCCATCATCGCCAGCGCCAAGGACGGCATCCTGGTGCTCGACCTCGAAGGCAACATCCGCCTGTCCAACTACGCCTTCCGCCAGATGGTCGGCATGGACGAGAACCAGACGGAGCAGGCCAACATCTTCAGCTTCACGCCCGAGGCCGAAGCCGGCCGGCACCGCCGCTGGCTCGAGGCCTACCGCGACGGCGAGTTCAGCTACATGACCTTCGAAAGCCAGCTCTTCCGCAAGAAGGAGGCCTTCCCCGTCTCCCTGTCCACCTCGTTCCTGCCCACCGAGGCCGGAGGCGGAGTCGTGGCCATCGTCTCCGACATCACCGCCCGCAAGCGCGACGCCGCCGAGCTCGACGCCTACCGCAAGCACCTCGAAGAAATGGTCAACAAGCGAACCGCGGACCTCTTCAAGGCCAAGAACGCCGCCGAGCGGGCCGACCAGCTCAAGACCTCCTTCCTCAAGAACATGTCGCACGAAATCCGCACCCCCATGAACGCCATCGTCGGGTTCTCGGAGCTGCTGGCCGACGAAGAGAGCGACGAGGAAGAAAGGGACTACTACACCCAGATGATCCGCGAGAACAGCTCCGTGCTGCTCAACCTCATCGAAGACATCATCAAGCTCTCCGAGCTCCAGGCCGGCCAGGTCGTCATCACCCCCCACAAGGTGGACCTGGTGCGCCTGCTGGCCGAAATCCACGCCGACCACGAGGGCGAGCCCGCCATCTTCGGCAAGGAGGTGGACGTGGTCCTCGACATCCCCAAGAGCCAGGCCTACCACATCCAGACCGACTCCTTCCGCCTGCGCCAAGTCTTCAAGAACCTCATCAGCAACGCCATAAAGTTCACCGAACACGGAACCATCTGGCTCGGATTCCGCCCCGTCCACAACCAGAAGAAGGTCACCTTCTTCGTCAAGGACACCGGCATCGGCATCCCCAAGGAGAACCTCGAGATCATCTTCAACAACTTCGGCCGCATGGACGAGAACCCCACCAAGATCTACCGCGGCACCGGCCTGGGCCTGAGCATCTCCTCCCAGACCGTGGCCCTGCTCGGCGGAAAGCTCGAGGTCGTCTCCCGCATCGGCCAAGGCTCGGAGTTCCACTTCACCCTCGACGAGAACATGGACTTCTCGGACTAGGCGCCGCATGAGGACAAACCACCAACAAACCGACAAGCCACCTCGAACCGCGAGCCTGGGCCCACAAGGCCATGCCTGTCTTCGGCCAAGCAGCCAATATTCAAAGAAGAGGCGCAAATCCTTGCTTTTAAAGAATTTACTGGTTACATTTGGTTTTGGCCAATCCCCCTTCTCCCACGATGGATAATACCGTTGCCGAAATCTCCTACTTCCAAAGTGTTTTTCTTGCCAAAAAAAGATTTCAGCCTACTCTTTTGACGGGCGCGTTTGAACGCTTCTTCTCCAAACACACTTTCAACAAAAAACATGAGTGACAATTCCACGCATACCGAAGAAAATGGCCAAGTCGAAAAGGAAAACCTAGGAGACAGCCTCATCGTCAGCCCCTTCGACCCAACAAAAATCGACATCCAGTCCAAGCCTTCCACAATCGATCAAATCGTCGCAAGACTAAAGTATGAAGAAATTGAATTGTTCTCTGATTTTCAAAGAAAAAGCGATTTGTGGTCGGCCGAAAAACAAAGCAGGCTGATCGAATCAATTTTGATTCGAATTCCATTGCCGGCCTTTTATTTTGATGGAACAGACGACAACAAATGGCTAATTGTTGACGGCTTGCAACGCATTTCAGCTTTGAACAATTTCATTGTAAAAGATATTATCGAGAAAAAAGATGAAGCTGGAACCCCTCTCCCCCCAATGAAATTAATAAATCTTGAATTTTTGACAGCTTATCATGGCAAGACTTTCACCCAATTGCCCAGGGATTTGCAAAGAAGAATCCTTGAGACTCAAATCCAAGCCTACATCATCAAGCAGGGCACTCCTGATGAGGTGAAATACAACATATTCAAGAGAATCAACACTGGCGGCTTGGTATTGGAGCCTCAAGAAATACGAAATGCCCTCAACCAAGGAGTTCCATCCAAATTTGTCAAAAAGCTATCCGAGCTTGATGAGTTTAAAAAAGCCACGGATTATGCCATAAAACCTGATAGAATGGAAGACAGGGATTTCGTAACACGTTTCATTTCGTTCTATCTCATCGATTACAAGACTTACGAACCTGATTTGGACACATTCCTAAACAAAGGAATGGCAGCTTTAAAAGACTCCAAAATCAATCTTGATAAAATTGAAGCTGACTTTGCCAAGTCATTGAACGCATGTATCGCTATTTTTGGAAATGACGCTTTCAGAAAACGATTGGACAAGGAAGATAGGCGCAAACCCATCAACAAAACTCTTTTTGAAGTCTTAACCGTTTCCCTTTCAAAGATTGACACCGATTCTATCGCAAGAATCATCGAAAAGAAAGAGGAGGTCAAGAGCAGTTTCATCCATCTTTGCAACGACTCCGACTTTTGGAATGCGATAACCACGGCAACCGCAGAAAAAAACAAAGTCTCAACACGATTCGAAAAAGTTGCCGCCTTTTTAAATTCATTCATCCTCTAAATTCCTTTGCCATGATTACGAACATCCACCTGAAAAATTTCAAAGCCATTCGCGAAGCGAGTGTGGAATTGAGCAATTTGAATCTGCTTACCGGCCTCAACGGAATGGGAAAATCGTCTCTTATCCAAAGCCTTCTGATTCTTCGCCAATCAAAAACGATTTTGGACAACGCGCTTTTGCTAAAAGGTGAGTTGGTTGAACTAGGGACAGGCTCGGATGTGTTGTACCAATACGCGGAAAATGAAGAAATTTTCATTAGAATAATGTTCAATCAGACACATCTGCTCGAAAGAACTTTTATTGCCAGGGATTCCCAACAGCTTTCTGCAAATTCAATAAAGCAAACACCAATTCTTAATTTTGGGGAAGAAAGCCTTTTTTCAAAATCATTCCAGTATTTGACAGCAGAACACCTTAGCCCAAAACAGATTTATCAAACTGCCACTTGGGAAGACGATTCTGGCGACTTCAAGGATTTCGCGAAATTAGGGAATCTCGGAAAATATGGAGAATACACCGCCCATTACCTAAGCACATTTGGCGACAAGTTGGTTCGATACGACAATTTGTTGCATACAAGAACATCTTCCAAAATCCTATACCAACAAGTTGACGCTTGGCTGAGTGAGATTTCCCCCAACGTCAGATTGAGCAACACCTACCTTTCCAATATCAACGGCGTGGTTCAAACTTTCAAATTTTCGACAAAATCTGGGTTCACGAATGAGTTTAAGCCTGTCAATGTCGGTTTTGGGTTAACCTACGCCCTGCCTATCATTGTCAGCTTGCTTACCGCCTCGGAAAACGACTTGTTGATAATTGAGAACCCTGAATCGCACTTGCACCCCAAAGGACAATCCAAAATGGGTGAGCTAATGGCACTTGCCGCACAAAATGGCGTGCAAATCATCGTAGAAACCCATAGCGACCATATTCTAAACGGGTTTCGAGTAGCAACAAAAAAGAGAAACATTGACGCTGAAAAAATTAGGATTTACTATTTTGACAGAGACGTTGAAAGCGATTCGCATTTCTGCAGAATATTGCAACCTGTAATTGACCAAGAAGGTAGAATTGACGAATGGCCTGAAGGTTTTTTTGACGAATTCGAGAAAAATTTGATGGAATTGTAATCCCTGCGACCATGGACATTGCATTCAATGAATTATCAGTTGTCAATGAAGCTGTTGAGCAAGAAGTGATAAAATGGTTTGACCTCTTTTTAATAAACTCAAAAGAACTCCAGAAAATCACAAAAAAAACAGCAAGCATTGTAAGCTCGGTGAGCATCAAAGACCTGCGTTTCTGCAATTATACGGCAATGCAATGGTTGTCACGCCAAAGTAAAAATGACAAACAGTTGTTCCTCAAACTTTCGACAAATAAACCACTGATCCATGACTATCCATATTACTATTTTGGACAAAATCCTTGCAAAGGTTTTGCCTACGGCTATGAAAATAAAGCACTTTGCACAAGTCTTCCCTCCAGACCAGAGTGGAATAGCAGTAGCATTACCATTGAAAAAGAATTTCTTGACAATGACCTGAACTATAAAAAAGAAGGTGGTCTAACAGTTGATCATTTTTCTGACTTGCAGCATTTGTCACAATTAGCAGCCGGTATTTTATCAAAAATTAAAGGAGAACTCGATAGTGAATTGTCAAAATTGGATGGCGTTTCACTTTGGAACCAGCGTGAAGCAATATTTCCCTCCCTGATTTTTTGTGAGGATGTAAGGGTACAAATCATCCAATATTCATCAAAAGACGATTCGTTTCAACAAATCATCAAAAAATTATCTGAATTGGAACAATATTTTTCCCAATGGGACGGAAACTTTGAATTCTCAAAACTGCCTTTTAAGAATTCACCTGAATCAATTTCTCGCACCAATTTCTTGACGGAGAAGTTAACCATCCTTTGTCCTGACAACCAGTACCGATTTTTTGAGTGGCATTTTCGATTCACTCCGGAACACGGCCGCGGCTATTTTCATCCAGATTCGAATCTTCGAAAATGCTTTATCGGTTTTATCGGAAAGAAGATCATCAAGAAATAACATCCTTTCCAGCTAATTTTGACGATTGGCAACCCAGAATCGCAAAGCAATCAACCTTCAAAGCATTGATAACCCAATAGAAATGTCATCTTAAAAACAAATCAACTGACAATCCCCACCCCACCCAAGACGCCCGGCCACCCCGCCCCCGCTTCCCGTCAACCGCGCAAGACGGGCACACAAAACCACTGGAAAACACGAACTTGGCAATGTGGCCGACGCCCGCCTCCGGCCCGAAAAACTGGCTATGGACAAATTCGTGCCCGCGCTTGCGATTTCGGAAGTTCGTCCGTATCTTGTGCCTGTAATTCCCAAATGACAGCACAACCCAACAACACATCGCGAACATGATGGACGACTTGGCGAACAAAGACTACCTGCAAACGCTCATCGCGTTGAAACAAAGAATCTTGCAGGCGCAGTACAACAGCTACAGCGCCGTGAACTCCGAAATGGTTCTTGCTTACCTTGATATTGGGAAGACAATTTCCGAAAAGACAAAAACGGGCTGGGGAACGTCCGTCATCCAACAACTTTCCATCGACTTGCAGGCCGAGTTTATTGGAGTGAAAGGTTTTTCGGAAAGAAACCTGCGCAGGATGAAGTTCATTTACGAAGAAATCCAAGCCAATGCAATTTGGCCACAGCTTGTGGCCAAATTGCATTGGGGACATACTTCACTCATATTCAGCAAAATACAAGATAAGACCGAAAGACTGTTCTACCTGGAGAAAGCCAAGAAAGAGGCCTGGAGCAGAAGCGTCTTGGAGGAAAAGATAAAAATCGGCCTATACGCCAACCACCAAAAATTCCAGAACAACTTCGAGAGGGCGCTTTCAGTCCAAGAGATCGCCAACTACACCCTGCAGTTCAAAGACGAGTACGACTTGTCGTTCTTGAACCTGCCCGACCACCACAACGAAAAACAGCTCGAAAACGCGCTCGTGAACAACATCACCAAGATGCTCGGGCAATTTGGGGCTGATTTCGCCTTCATGGGGCAGCAGTTCCGCCTGGAGCTCGATGACAAGGAATATTTCGTGGACCTGCTTTTCTTCCACCGCAAGCTCAAGTCCCTGGTGGCCATCGAACTGAAAGTCAACGAGTTTCGGCCCGAATACAGCCAACAACTCAACTGGTACCTGCACCTGCTCGACAAGACCGTGCGGTACCCAGAAGACAACCCGAGCATCGGCATCCTGCTTTGCAAGACCAAAAGCCACCTCACGGTGGAATACGCCCTGGAAATTGCCAACAAACCCATGGGAATCGCGACGTACTCATACGCGCAACTGCCCAAGGAAATCGCTGAAAACCTGCCCAATGCCGAGCAACTGGCCCAAATTTTCAGTGTCAGCGAAGAGTGAGCCAAGAAAAAATGGGATTGGATGCGGATTGGGAGGGGCGTGATGGCTACCCCGCATCGAATTTCAGGAAAAACATCGAACAACGAACGAAGGGCGATCTCAGGGCAGCTCGTCCAGCAGGCGGAACGACCTTCCGAAGTTGAGGTAGAGGCCCATCGAGAACTCGAAGCGGCGGAAGGCGGGGTCGTAGTGGGGCTCGAAGCGGGAGACCAGGCTGGCGTCGGGGCCGATGGGGACCTGGTGCCAGTAGCGCAGGACGATGAGCTGCCGGTGGGCCAGCAGGTAGGTCGGGTGCTTGTAGGTGCGCGAGGCCGAGACGTAGAGGTCGCCGCCGTGGGTCGAAAGGAACTCGTCGGCCTGCCAATAGCTGAGCACCAGGCCGACCTTCTCGCGCTCGAGCCCCAGGTTGAGGAACCACCCGTGGCCGTCCTCGAACTTGGCCTTGTAGTTGGGCGAGAAGTCCTTCCAGCCGATGGAATGCGCTGAAAACCAGAACTTCCGCAGCAAAGGCCCGGCGAGCTCGGCCTCCAGGCGCAGGCCTAGGGCGGAGTTGAAGGCCGTTTCGAGCGGCTCGGGGCTGGCGTCGATCTGGCCGCCGCGGTGCATCCCCGTGAGCTGGGCCTGCGCGAGGGCGGACAGGCGCTCGCCCAGCGCGAGGGGCAGGTCGGCGCGCAGGCCTCCGCCCATGCGCTCCTGGAGGCTGTCGCCGGGGTAGAGCATCCTGTCCCAGGCAATCCAGGCGTCGAGCTGGGCCAGGCGGCCGGCGCGGCGGTACTGGAGGCCCCACTCCTGGGGCAGCTCGAGGGCGCGCTCGAAGTCGTAAACGGGCTCGAGCATCTGGTGCAGGAGCGGCCCGTCGAGAGTGCCCAGGATGAGCTGGCTGAGGCTGTCGGGTCGCCAGCGGACCCGCAGCTCGGGCTGGAGGTGGCGCCAGCCCGTGGTGCCGAAATCCTTCTGGGCGAAGACGCCCGCGAGCAGCTCGAGGCCGTGGCCGGGCACCAGGCCCACCGCCAGCAGGCTCTGGTTGCCGAAAAGCGTGTATCCGTCGGCAATCCGGTTGAAGTACTCGTTGTTCTTGTTGAAAAAGAGGCTGTTGGCGCGCAGGTAGAGGCCCTGCCGCTCGGGCAGCGAGCGCTGGAAGAACAGCGCGGAGTTGTCGAACTGGGCCGAGGCCTGGGGGCGGTGCGCCAGCAGCGAGGCCAGGGCCAAGAGCGCGGCCAACGCGATTCGGGTTTTCATGGGCGGCTAGATTTTTTAATTTTGTGAAGCGCCCCGGCCGGGAGCGCCCCATCACGAAGATGCGAAAGCTTCGCCAAAACCCAAGATGAACATGGAAAAGGACTTGTACGACTTGATAGTGCTGGGCAGCGGCCCGGGAGGCTTTTCGGCGGCCATGCGGGCTGTCGATTTTGGCAAGGATGTCCTGCTGGTCGAAAAGAAGCACCTGGGCGGCGCGGGCATCATGCACGGTGCCATGACGTCCAAGACCATGTGGGAGCTTTCGCAGGACTACGCCGTGGCGGCCTCCATCGACAGGGGCTACCGCGCCTCGGGCCTGACGGTGGACTACGAGCAGGTGCGCAAGTCGGTGATCCAGGCGGCCAAGAAGAAGCAGTACCAGATGCTTTCGCAAATCGAGACCTACGCCCGCGGCAAGCGCCCCGGAGGCGGCAGCCTGACGCTGAAGTACGGCCACGCCCGCTTCGTGGACATGAACACGGTGGAAGTGGACCGCAATGGCAGCAAAACAAGCTACCGAGGAAAGAATTTCATCATCGCCACCGGCTCGCGCCCGCGGGAGTATCCGGGCATCGAGGTGGACCAGCGCAAGATCTTCAACTCCGACGGCATCCTGAACCTCAAGCAGTTCCCCGAGCGGCTGATGATCATCGGCTCGGGCATCGTGGGCTGCGAGTTCGCGACGATCTTCTCGAACTTCCGGCAGACGGAGGTCCACCTGCTGGACCGCTCGCACCGTGTCATCCCGTTCGAGGACGACGACGTGAGCGACTTCGTTTCGCGCAACCTCGAGCGCAACGGCGTTATCATCCACCACAAGGCCAGCCTGCGCACCATCCGGCCCGACGAGGACAATCTCCAAGTGGTGCTCGACTACGAGGACGGCCACACGGACGTGATCGAGGTGGACGCCGTGCTGATCTCGATAGGCCGCGTGCCGAACCTCGACGACCTGGGCCTGGAGAACGTAGGCCTGAGCACCACGCAGCGGGGCTTCCTGGACATCAACGACTTCTGCGTGATCGACAGCAACCCCAACCGCAGCCACATCTTCGCGGTGGGCGACGTTACGGGGCACGCGCAACTCTACAGCGTGGCCGAGCTGCAAGGGCGCTTCGCCGCCAAGAGCATCTTCCGAAAGCTGGATTTCCCCATCCTCTACGACAACATGTCCACGCTGATGTTCTTCAAGCCCGAGGTCGCGGCCGTGGGCCTGAACGAGAAGCAGCTCCAGGCCCGAAAAGTGCCCTACCAGACGGTCTATTACTCGAGCGAGCTGGTCAACCGCACCATCGCCATGCGCTCCACCGAAGGCTTCGTGAAGGTCATCACGGGCGTGGACGAGGATACCAAGATCCTGGGGATGAGGGCCGCCGGGCCGCAAGCCTCGGCCTTCATCGTGTCGATCGCCCACTTGATCAACCAGGGCAACAGCCTGCGCGACGTGCTCAAGGTGAGCCACCCCCACCCCAGCGTTACCGAAGGCATCCAGGAATGCCTGCGGGTCTTCAACCGCAACTCCATCTTCAAGCCCGAGGCTTTCCCGGAGCTGATCCGGGTACACCACTGGACTCCGGAAGGCGGAACTCAAGAAGGCCTTTATCCCAAAAAACAAAAGAAATGACGCTGAAAGAAGCCCAAGAAACCGTTGACCAGTGGATCCGCACCGTCGGCGTGCGCTATTACAACGAACTGACCAACACGGCCATCCTGATGGAGGAGGTCGGCGAGGTGGCCCGCATCATGGCCCGGCTCTATGGCGAGCAGTCGTTCAAGCAGGGCGATCCGCGCCCCGACCTGGCCGACGAAATGGCCGACGTGCTGTTCGTGCTGGTCTGCCTGGCCAACCAGACGGGCATCGACCTGACGGAGGCGCTGGAGCGCAACCTCGACAAGAAGACGCGCCGCGACGCCCAGCGGCACCAGGACAACCCCAAGCTCAAAGCCTGAGCCGGACTTCCCAAACCTGCCCGGGCTGGGCTCCTTCGAGGATGCCCTTGCCCAGCTCGAAACCGGCCACGGCGGAACGCACCAGCCGCAAGACGGGGAAGCCCGTGGCGGCCAGCATCTTGCGCACCTGGTGGTTCTTGCCCTCGTTCAGGCGCAGCCACAGCCAGGCGTCGGGCACGGTCAGGCGCTGGCGGATGGGCGGGACGCGCTCGGGCAGCACGGGCGGCGCGGGCAGGAGTCCGGCCTCGACGGGCAGGCAGGCGAAATCCTTGCCCTTGATCCGGAGGGTCATCCCGCGCCGCAAGGGCTCGAGGGCGGCCTCGGTGGGCTGGCCCTCAACCTGCGCCCAGTAGGTCTTGGCCTGCTTCCGGCTCGGGTGCAAAAGTTTCAGGTTCAATGACTTGTCGCTGCTCAGCAAAAGCAGCCCTTCGCTGTCGGCGTCGAGGCGGCCCAGGGGGTAGGCATCCTTGGGGAAGTTGAAATCCAGGTCGGCCAAGGTGGACTGGCCGTGTTGCTCGGGGGTGAATTGGCTCAGCATCCCGAAAGGCTTGTAAATGATGAAGGTTCGCATGGGGCGAAGGTAGGCTTTTTCGGCTTGCGGTGGCATCGCGCCCGCGTTGGGCATTGACTTCCATCCCCAAAAATGGTTCTTTATAAGAGCGAGTGGGTAAGTAAGACTTTGAAATTAGATTGTGTTAAATCTGAAATCAATGTTCGATTTTTTTCCACGAAAAACACGAAGAACACGAAATTTT
>JAIFMG010000178.1 GCA_020048645.1 Bacteroidota bacterium
CAGAAGTACCAGGGCCAGGGCCGCCCGGTGTTCCTGGTGGGCGTCGAGTTCGACCCCGGGCAGCGCAACATCTCGGCCTTCGCCTGGGAGGAGGCCTGAACCGGCCTTCCCCCGGTTCCCACCATCTCAACAAACCCATGAAAATAAGCATCCTGACCCCTTCTTACAATGCTGCCGCCTGCATCGAGCGTGCCATCTTGTCCGTCGTGGCGCAAGACTACGCGGACTGGGAGCACGTGGTCATCGATGGAGGCTCCACCGACGGCACGCTGGAGGTCCTGGGGCGGTATCCGCATGTCAAATGGATTTCGGAGCCGGACAAGGGCATCTATGACGCCATGAACAAGGGCATCGCGCGCGCGCAAGGCGACTGGATCTACTTCTTGGGCGCCGACGATTACCTGCTCGACGAGCGGGTGCTTTCCGGGGTGGCGGCCCAGGCCCTCCGCCAGGGCGCGGGTGCCATCTACGGCAACGTGATTAGCCCCCGCTTTGGCGGACGTTACAGGGGCGAGTTCAGCTACACGGACTTGCTTCGCCGGAACATCTGCCACCAGTCCATTTTTCTCCACCGGACGGTTTTCGAGAAAGTCGGCGGCTTCAATTTGCGCTATGCCATCCTTGCCGACTGGGACCACAACATCCGCTGGTTTTCGGATCCCTCCATCAAGCGCCAGTACATTGCCTTGGACGTGGCCCAGTACGCGGATGGTGGCTTCAGCTCTCGCAACAACGACCCGCTTTTCGTCAAGGAGCGCGGGTGGATTGTCCTTGTGCGCGGTCGGCATTTCCTGGATCCCTACGTGGGGATGGGGCTGGCCAAGCAGGAGACGCTTGGAGCGCTGTCCCGGTTCCGGCTCGTCCGGGCCTTGCGCGCCATGGGCCTTTATGTTTTCTTCCGCATCCAATCGCGCCGCCATGCCTAAGGTCTCTGTCATCTTGCCCAACCACAACCACGCCCGCTTCCTGCCTCGCCGGCTCGAGGGTTTCCTTCCGAACGCTTGGCAGGACTTCGAGCCGATCCTGCCGGACGACGCCAGCTACGATGGGAGCCCCGGTCTGCTGGCCCCCTGCGACGGCCTGCCCAAGGCGGCGCGCTGGGAGGCCAACCGAAACAATTCCGGCGCGCCTTTTCGGCAATGGCGAAAGGGAATGGCCTTGGCCAAGGTGGGGGCGGTCTGGCTGGCCGGGAGCGACGGCTCCGCCCGCAGCCTCATCTTCCACGACACCATCCCCGACGCAAGCGGCGTCCTATTCCGTCGCCAGGCCTTGGCCGGCCGCGTCGCGGAGGCCTGGCCCTACAAGCCGCTGGGCGCCGCCAGGGTACGTCCCATCTATGGAATCAGGGCCTTGAAACAAGGAATCGCATCATGAAGCGCGTGCTTATCTCCATCCTCAACTGGAACAATTCGGCCATGACGCTCGACTGCGTCCGCGCCTGCCAGGCGCTTGAGGGCGTCCGGCCCGACCTGGTGGTCGTGGACAACGCTTCGCTCCCCGACCAGGCGCGCGCGCTGGCCGAGAAGCTCGGCGGCCTGACCCTGCTGCGCGCGCCCGAGAACCTCGGCTACGCGGGGGGCAACGAGCTCGCCTACCAGTGGGGCAAGGACAGGGGCTACGACCTGCTCTGGATCCTCAACAACGACGCCCGCCCTCGGCCAGACGCCCTGCTGCGGGTGCTCGAGGCCTACGAGCAGCATGGGCAGGCCCTCTACGCCACCCTGGTGGTCGATGCCGGTGGCAGGATCGCCTACGGCGGGGGCTACGAGATGAGCGGCCAGCAGATCGACTATGGCCGCGGCTACGACCCTTGGCGTGGCAAGCCGATCGAGCAGGCGGCTCCTGAAATGCGGGTCCGCCCGGTCTCGCATCCGCATGGAGCCTCGATGCTCATCCCTTTCGCCATAGCCAAGAGCCATGGGTTTGTCCCGACCGACTTTTTCCTTTACGGCGAGGAGACCAGCTATGCCTTCGGGCTGCGCAAGGAGCATGGGATCCCCACCCTGGTCGTACCCGGAGCCGTGGTCGAGCACCAGGCCTCCAGCTCCTTCGTCCGAAGCGAAGGGCTGAAGCTGGTCCAGAGCTACTACAGGGCGCGCAACGACCTGCGCTTCGCCCACGAGCACCTGGGCTACCATCGGCATCCCCTGGCCAGGCCTTGGCTGGCGGTGTCCTCCTTCATCAAGCTGCTGGCATGGCCTTTCCTTGAAAAGCCCCGGAGATATGCCCTATGGGGAATCTTGCATTTCGCGTTGGGCGTCAAAGGGAAGACTATCCATCCCGAGAAATACCTATGAGCACATGGTCATCCTAACCAAGCCTTTCGGCCAGACGAGCAACCGCCTGCTCCAGCACATCCACCACGCCCATCACCAGATTCGGGATGAGGACTGGGCCGACGCCAAGATCATCTATGTCATCCGGGATCCCCGCGACGTGGCCATCAGCAGCCGCAATGCCTTTCGGCCAAAGCTTTTTCGGATGGCCAAGGGCCAAAACCGGTGGGTGTCGGCCATCAAGCGGCGCCTTAACGATGCCTTCGAGAGGGCCTTTGGGGAAACGGCCATTCGAGCCATGGTCAACCGGGCCCTCCTGCGCGGAAATGACAAGGTACACATGTGGCTGGCGATTTCCTGGAGGGAGCACGTGGAGCCTTTCCTGCGCGACAGCAGGGTCCTGAAAGTGCGTTACGAACGGCTGTTGGAGGATCCCCTGGCCGCCAGCCAGGAGATTCTCAGCTTTTTGGGCCTTCAAAGAAGCCAGGACGAAATCGCTGCTGCCATCGACAGGCAGTCGTTCGACAAGGCCAGGCGGAATTTCATGGACCAAGGGCAACTCGACAAGGCCCTTTTCTTGCGCCAGGGCAAGGCCAGCCAGTGGGCTGGGCGGCTTAGCGGACGCGAGGCGCGCCAGTTCAAAAGGCACCTCGGCGATCTGCTTGAGGAGCTATACCCCTCTTCCTCCTGATTTCCTCGGCGCTTTGGGGGTCTGTTGGCGCGGCCCAGCCGAGCCCTAGGCGCGTGATGCCGGGGCTTGGATTGGCAGAAGTCTTTGATTCTCTTTGGCTTGGCTATCGGCTTCTGCTCGCCAGCTCCTTGGGCAAGGATTCGCCCACAGGTCGTGCTGCTACCAAGTTGCGTTCATCGGCGAAATGCCACCCCGCTCGATAGCAACTTGTGTCAATCGCTTCATTCAAATGTTCTCGATGGTAGCCAGCAGCCCTTCGGCTTCGAGCGTTTGGTGCAGTGTCTCGTGCAAGGCCTTGGCGTCGAGCTGCTTGAGGCCTCGGGCCTTGGGCAGTTCGAGGATGCCGTCGAGGAAGGTGCGCGCCATCAGGGCCAGGCGCTCCTGGGGCGTGGCGTCCATGAAGCGCGGGTAGTCGAGGTGGCGCTGGAGCATTATCCATTTCTGCCCGCCACGAGAAGCCGCGTGGGTTTTCTCGCCGTGCAAGGGGTGGCCGTTTCCCTCGATGAGCAGCACCGGGGTGAACACCAGCGCGCTGAACCCACCTGGCAGGACCAACTCGTTGAGTGCCTGCTCAAGCCGCTTGCAGAGGGGCAGAAGGAGCTCCGCTTCTCCCCGCCGGACGATCATGGAGGTGGAGTGGAATCTTTTCATCGGTCAATCGGTTCACTCAAATGTTCCCGATTGAATCCAACAGCCCTTCTGCTTCGAGCGTTTGGCGCAGTGCCTCGTGCAAGGCCTTGGCATCGAGCCGCTTGAGGCCTCGGGCCTTGGGCAGTTCGAGGATGCCGTCGAGGAAGGTGCGCGCCATCAGGGCCAGGCGCTCCTGGGGCGCGGCGTCCATGAAGCGCGGGTAGTCGAGGTGGCGCTGGAGCATTATCCATTGGTCTCCCTTTTCTTTCTTGGTCCAGACCTCGTTTTTGTGGTTGGATCCTGCCGGGCCTTCTTTCAGCAGCACGAAGATCATCAGGAGGCCATTTTTCGGGACGATATGCCGCGAAAGCGTTTCCGCGCTTCGTTCGAGGAGGTCCGAAATTCGGTTGAGGTAGGGCCGCAGCAGGTCGGCTTCCTGCTGTCGAGAAATCGAGGTCGCTGCGAATTTGCTGTTCATCGGTCTTGCTTCATTCAAATGTTCTCGACGGAATCCAGCAGCCCTTCGGCTTCGAGCGTTTTGCGCAGCGCGTCGTGCAAGGCCTTGGCGTCGAGCTGCTTGAGGCCTCGGGCCTTGGGCAGTTCGAGGATGCCGTCGAGGAAGGTCTGGGCCATCAGGGCCAGGCGCTCCTGGGGCGTGGCGTCCATGAAGCGCGGGTAGTCGAGGTGGCGCTGGAGGTGGGCCGTGGCCTCCGAGGGCCGGTAGCTGCTTTGGTTCTTGTGGAACGGGTCGGACGCTCCCCGTGGGCTAAGCACGAAGTAGAACTCCAGCAGGGAGATAAGGCCCGATGTGTGCTGCTCCAAGCTCCCTTCGAAAGCCTTCAGGGCGGAAAGCCAGCGTGGATGGGCCTCGAGAAAGGCGGGCGTGGCCTCTTCGTTCGTCTTCGCGGAGAAGAAAAAGGGATCTTTCATCGCTTCACTCAAATGTTCTCGACGGAAACCAACAGCCCTTCGGCTTCGAGCGTTTGGCGCAGTGCCTCGTGCAAGACCTTGGCATCGAGCCGCTTGAGGCCTCGGGCCTTGGGCAGTTCGAGGATGCCGTCGAGGAAGGTCTGGGCCATCAGGGCCAGGCGCTCCTGGGGTGCGGCGCCCATGAAGCGCGGGTAGTCGAGGTGGCGCTGGAGGGTGGCCACGGGCTGGCCGCCATCGGCTTGTGGTCGAATGGCGAAGGCCTTGTTGGCGTGGTGCGGGTTGCTTTGGCCTTCTGGAAGCAGGATGAAGACAAAACCCAGTTGCCGCAGGCCAAAGCGCCCCAAGTCCGGGCCTTTCGCCCGGAGCAGTTCGCCGAAGGCCTCTCGGGCATGGGCCAAGTCGGCACGGTCTTGGGCGTCAACTATCGAAGAGAACAGATAGTATTCCATCATTGGTCTAGCTTGTTGCCTGGTGGGCGAATCAGTGGTTTTGTGCGAGTTGCATTCTCGGGGAGAATTGGGTAGTCGAAGATTTTTCTCAGCTCTTCTTCTCTACACTCCAGAAGTGACCCTACGAATTGTCGAGCGTATTCGACTTTCATTGTTGACAGTTTTCTTCCATAACGAATCGACGCGCCATTGTAAGTTACGCCATACTTCCAGACTTCGCCTTTGTGTAGGAAAATGGAGTCTTCATTTTGGCAACTGAAACAAGGATATTTGCCGTTTTCAATCGCAAAAAGGGCATATTGTTCGGCCTTCCGCAGCTTATCAATTGCTTTGTCCCGCTTCTGCTCCCTCCAGGGCGCGATGCGGATGTTTCCTTCGGGGTCGATTTCGAGGAAGGGGGCCTTGGGGTGGGGCATCCAGTGGGCCAGGGCGGCCAGGGCGGCCAGGGCGAGCAGGGCCAGGAGCCATGCCCTTGGGTTTCCGTGGGCTTTTTCTTGGCGCGCGGGGCGCTGGGTGGGGCTGGGGGGGTGCATGGGCGCGCGGATTGGGCGTGAGGAATGCCAAATTTAGCGATTTTTTCGCCCTGCGAACCGCTTTCGGCGCGGTTTTGAGGCGGGTCGGTTTCGGGAAAATGGCCGGTTCTGGCAAAACGGGCGGGGCGTCTTTTCGGCACGGCGCGAAAATTCGCATATTCGCGGGACACGCCGCTTTGGCATCCCTCAACAAAACACCTGCCGATGGAATCGCGCTCCCCTTTCAACGAAGTTTTCCCGATGGACGAGGCGCTGGCCTCGGCTGCCGGGGCCCTGGAGGCCTTCTCGGCCCGTCCGGAGCCCAAGGTCGTGGTCATGGGCCTGGGCTTCGTGGGCGCCGCCATGGCCGCGGCCCTGGCCGACGCCGACGGCCCCGACGGCCGGCCGCGCTACGCAGTGCTGGGCATCGACCTGGCCGACGGGCGCAACTACTGGAAGGTGGCCCGGGCCAACCAGGGCCTGCCGCCCGTGGTCTCGACCGACCCGAAGATGGAGGCCGCCTACCGCCGGGCCCACCAGCGGGGCAACCTGCTGGCCACGCACCTGCCCGAGGCCTACGCGCTGGCCTCGGTGGTGGTGGTGGACATCCACCTCGACATCCACAAGCAGGCGCCCGGCCGCGTGGACGGCTACCGCTTCAGCCTCGAGGGCTACGAGCGCTCGCTGGCTGTGGTGGCCGACCGCGTCGCGCCGGGCACGCTGGTGCTGGTCGAGACCACGGTGCCGCCGGGCACGACCCGCCACGCGCTGCTGCCGCTGTTCCGCTCGGCCTTCGAGCGCCGCGGCCTCGACCCTGCGGGGCTGCTGCTGGCCCATTCCTACGAGCGGGTGATGCCCGGCCCGGGCTACCTCGACTCCATCGTCAACTTCCACCGCGTGTTCGCCGGGGTGGACGCCGCCTCGGCCCGTGCCGCCCGCGGCTTCCTCGAAAGCTTCATCAACACGGCCGACTTCCCGCTCTCGGAGCTGCGCGACACCAACGCTTCCGAAATGGCCAAGGTGCTCGAGAACTCGTTCCGGGCCATGAACATCGCCTTCGTGCAGGAGTGGACCCTGATGGCCGAGCGTGCCGGGGTGGACCTGTTCGAGGTCGGCAAGGCCATCCGCGTGCGGCCCACCCACCGCAACCTCATGCTGCCCGGCTTCGGCGTGGGCGGCTACTGCCTGACCAAGGACTCGCTGCTGGCCGACTGGGCCGACCGCCACTTCTTCGGCTCGGAGGACGGCCTGGGCATGTCGCTGCGGGCCGTGGCCACCAACGACCTGATGCCCTCGCACGCGTTCCGCCGCCTGGAGGAGGCCTTCGGCGGGCGGCTCGCCGGCAAGCGGGTGGCCCTGCTCGGGGTATCCTACCTCAACGACGTGGCCGACACGCGCCACTCGCCCTCCGAGCTGTTCTTCGACCTCTGCCGCGCCGCGGGCGCCGAGCCGCTGCCGCACGACCCACTGGTGGAGTTCTGGCAAGAAAAGGACCTCCGCGTGGCCACCCGCTGGGACGGCTTCGAGGGCCTGGACGCCGACGCCGTGGTGCTGGCCGTGCGCCACTCGCCCTACCTGGCCCTCGACGGCGACGCGCTCGCGGGGCTTTTCCCCAAGGCGGAGCTCTTCCTCGACGCCAACGACGTGCTCACGGAGGCCGTGGCCGAGGCCCTGCGCCGCCAGGGCCGCCGCGTCATCGGCGTCGGCAAGGGGCACTGGGGCTAGGCCCTGGCCCGTGAGTATGTCCGATTCATCCAACAAAATCCCTGAGGTGCCATGCTGTTCAATTCGCTCGAGTTCTTCCTGTTTCTGCCAGTGGTTTTCCTGCTCTACTGGTTCGTCTTCCACCGCAGCCTGCGGGCGCAGAACCTGCTGGTGCTGGTGGCCAGCTACTTCTTCTACGGCTGGTGGGACTGGCGCTTCCTGGGGCTGATCTTCCTCAGCTCGATGGTGGACTACGTCCTGGGCCTGGCCCTGCACGGGCAGGAGGATGCCCGGCGGCGCAAGTGGCTGCTGGCGGCCAGCATGGGCTTCAACCTGGGCCTGCTGGGCTTCTTCAAGTACTTCAACTTCTTCGCCGACAGCCTGGCCACGGCCCTTGCCTCGGTGGGCGTGCAGGCCAACCCCACCACGCTGGACGTGCTTCTGCCGGTGGGCATCAGCTTCTACACCTTCCAGACGATGAGCTACACGCTCGACGTTTACAAGCGCCAACTGGAGCCGACCCGCGACCTGGTGTCCTTCCTGGCCTTCGTGAGCTTCTTCCCGCAACTGGTGGCGGGCCCCATCGAGCGGGCCTCGGCGCTGCTGCCGCAGTTCCTCCGCCCGCGCTCGTTCGACCAGGCGCAGGCCCGCGACGGGATGCGCCAGATCCTCTGGGGCCTGTTCAAGAAGGTCGTCGTGGCCGACAATGCCGCCGAGCAGGCCAACTGGGTCTTCTCGAACCACCAGGACCTTTCGTCGCCCATGCTCTGGTGGGGCATCTTCTGCTTCGCCTTCCAGATCTACGGCGACTTCTCGGGCTATTCCGACATCGCCATTGGCACGGCCCGGCTGTTCGGCTTCCAACTGATGCGCAACTTCGCCTTCCCGTACTTCTCGCGCGACATCGGCGAGTTCTGGCGGCGCTGGCACATCTCGCTCTCGACCTGGTTCCGCGACTACCTCTACATCCCCCTGGGCGGCAGCCGCGCCGGCAAGCTGGCCCGCATCCGCAACATCGTCATCACCTTCACCGTCAGCGGATTCTGGCACGGGGCCAACTGGACCTTCGTGGTCTGGGGCTTCCTCAACGGCCTCTACTACATCCCCCTGATGCTGCGCGAAAAGCACAAGCAGAACACCGACGACCCCGCCGAGGGGCGCCTCCTGCCCGGCCCGCGCGAGCTGTTCCAGATCGGTTCCACCTTCGCCCTGACCCTCGTGGCCTGGGTCTTCTTCCGGGCCCGGAGCATGGGCGAGGCCCTGGCCTACCTCGCGGGCATGTTCGATCCCCGGCGCTTCCTGGGCGACGTGGTCAACCACGACAACGCCCCGCGGGTGCTGCTCTTCATCGCCTTCGCGGTGGGCGTGGAGTGGCTTCAGCGCAAGAAGCAGCACGGCCTCCAGATCGACGCCCTGCCCGTCTGGTTCCGCTGGCCGGTCTATTACGCCCTGGCCATTGCCGTCATGCTCTTCTTCGGCCAGGAGAAGGAGTTCATCTACTTCCAGTTCTGATAATCGGTCGCGTTCAAAGGTGATGGATTGCCTTGAAGACTCGACCAACCCCGAAGGGGTGAAATTGTACTGGTCGGGAGGAAGAGCCTGATAATGCCACCCCTCCGGGGTGCCACTCCATCGCACGCTTGGCTGGCTACAACAATTCCATCCCTTCGGGATTCGTACGGAATCTTCCAAATTTCGCAGGATGTTGATGGGTTGTATTTGTCACCCTTGAAAGCAACTTGGCATCAGCCTTTCAAGAACCCATGCTCGAGGACCTTCGGCGCTATCTTGCTGGCCAGCACGTCGATGCGGGCGCGCAGTTCGCCGACCAGGGCGTTGTATTTTTCGTCCGTGCTCTTGGCGTTCATGCGTCCCTTGTCGTT
>JAIFMG010000022.1 GCA_020048645.1 Bacteroidota bacterium
CCATTTTTGTCCTTGGAGGGGATTTGTCCACGAAAGGCACGAAGGGCACGAAAATTTTTTGAAATCAAAATTAGATTGCATTTTTCTATTTGTAACCCATTGATAATCAAAGATAACTTTTGAAAAGAAATTTTAGAAATGACCTTTTTGGACCGCGCCCATTAGTAGAAATTCTAACCAATGATGGATGCAACCTTATTGGTCCAGGAATTCTATGTTTGGCAAGGGTTCCTTGATCTAATGTATGGTGGTTCGGGGATTTTGCCTTTGAACGCAGCTTGGTATTATTCCTCGAATTGTTGCTCGGTGGGAAAAAAAAAGGTCGCGGATGGGCACCCGCGCCTCGGCAGCCCCACCCGCGAAGTGGCGCATTGGCCGTCTTTCCATTGCCTGTCGAAGACAAAACATAGACTGCCAGGGGCTTTCTAGTTGGGAATGTCTTTTCAAACCGAAGCATTATTTTCGCAATTATCAAAATGTGCAGCTCGTTCTACAACCCGAGGGCTGGCCCCAGGCCATTTTCCCATTCGGAAACAAAGCGAAATGACCCACGAAAGCATCTCATTCATGCGGAAACTCTTGACTTTCTTGACGATACTGATAGCCTTGTGCCTTTTGCTGGGCGTTGGCTACCTGCATTTCTTCGACGCCTGGCGGCAGGTGCCGGGCGGGTTTTTGTCGGCGGGCGCCCATCCGGCCTGGGCGAGCTGGGGCCTGATGGGCGCGGGTTTCGCGCTGCTTTGGGTGGCCGTTGGCTCGTACCAAAGCCCGAGCAAGGGCCACTACTACGCGACGGTGGTCCTGAGCCTGGTCTTCCTGCTGTCGTCGGGCCTGGTCGTCGGGCTTGACGAGCGCTACGAGGATCCCTTGGCGCTGGGCCTGGTGCTGGTGCCGATGGCGGTGCTGTACGGCTTCGGCCTGGCGGTCGAAAAGGCGGTGCGCGACCTGGACTACTACAAGCCCTACTCCTGAGCCCGCAGGCGGAAGACGCGGAAGGAGCCCGCCTCGAGCAGCAGGCTGTCCACGCGCTGGGCGAACCAGTCGTTGGCCTCGAAGGCGCGGTTGTCGGAGTAGCAATAGCGGAGCCCCTGGGCGATCATGCGGTCGAGCTCGGCAGGCCCGGGCGTGTACTGGTCGAAGGCCCAGCCCTTTTTGTGGAGGTGGTACAGGAAGATGTGGGGTGAGGCGTCCTGCCCGACCAGGCAGAGCGCGTCGTCGGGCACGGCCGCGCGCAGGGCAGGCTTGTGGAGCAGCAGGTCGGGGTTGAAGCCCGGCATTTCGGGGTTCCAGCGGGTTTGCAGGCGGGCCAGGCAGGCGGGCGGCGCGGCCAGCAGCGCCACGACGGCCAGCGCGGGCGCGAGCCGGCCGGGCGCGTCGAGCAGCGCGAGCAGGCCCCGGGCCACGACCAGGAAGAGCAGGGGCAGGAAGGGCAGCAGGTAGTAGTCGTGCTCCTTGCCGATGACGTTGAGCTCGAAGAGGTAGTAGGCCCCGACGGCGGCCCCCCAGGCCAGCCCGAATGCCGCGGGGCCCGAGACGCCACGGCGCAGCGCCTCGCGGACCAGGACGAGCGAGCCCAGTCCGAAGGGCAGCAAGTAGGCGAAGTTGAGGAACATCTCGGGCAGCATGGAGTGCAGGTTGCTCCAGAAGACGGCCCACCACCGGTCCCAGGGCATGGGGTTGGCGAATGCGCCAGCCACCACGCCGTTGCCCTGCCAGGTGGGCACAACCCAGGCGTACCAGGCGGCGGCCGGGGCCAGGGCCAGCGCCCCGCCCATGGCCAGGGCCAGAAGCCCGCGCCCCGAGAGGCTTCCGCCCCGCCAGGCCCAGAGCGCCCAGCCGGCCGCCGCGGCCGAGAGGGTCACGTAGGGCAGCTTGGCCAGGGCGGCCAGGCCCAGCAGCGCCAGCCCTGGGGCCCAGCGCGCCGCCCCAGCACTGCCGCCGAAGGCCGCCCGCGCCAGCAGGGCCGCCGCCCAGGTGTAGGCCGCCAGGGCCAGGTTGTCGGGCATGGGGTTGGCCGAGTAGTAGAAGAACACGGGCGAGAAGGCCATCGCCCAGAAGGCGAGCGCGGGGGCGCGCCGGTCGGCGAGCAGGGCCCGGGCCAGGGCGGCCATGCCGAGCAGCGAGGCCAGGCCCAGCAGGAGGCTGAGCCCCCGCGCCACCCGCAGCGGATCGGCACCGCTGGCCCGCGCCACGGCGGCGAAGCCCCACTGCATGAGGGGGAACTCCATGCGCATTACGCCGTCGCCGGCGCCGCGGGGGTTCACCCGGGGGCGGAGGAGGTCCATGCCTTCCTCGACGAAGTTCTCGATGTTGGACTGGGTCTGGGCCTGGCGCCAGGCGTGGACGCCCACCAGGTCGGCGCGCAAGGCCCTGCCGTGCGCGCCGAACCAGAGCAGCGCGAAGGCCAGCAGCGCCAGGGCCAGCGGCCAGCGCCTGGGTCGGAAGGTGTCAGCCAAGGTGCCGGCTGATGGTGTTGAGCAGGGTCTCTGGCGCGATGGGCTTGGAGAGGTAGTCGTCGAAGCCCAGCGAGAGGATGCGCTCCCTGTCGCCGACCATGGCATAGGCGGTCTGGGCGATGACGGGCACGGCCTTTTCCTTCTTGATGATGCAGGTGGCCTCGTAGCCGTTCATCACGGGCATCTTGATGTCCATGAGCACGCAGTCGATGTCGTGCTTCTGGCACATCTCGACAGCCTCGAGCCCGTCTTTGGCATGGAGGATGCGCAGCTTGGTCTTCAGGAGCACGGCGTGCAGGTAGGTGAAGTTGGAAAGCACGTCCTCGGCGATCAGGGCCACCTTGCCCTGCCAGTTGTACTTGTTGTTCTCGTTCATAAACTTTTTTCCTCCTTCGGTTAGGCTTGAAGCCTCATTCATTCAACAAACGCTCCAATCGCGATTCGAGCGCGTCGTCATGGCGCACGAAGACCGAGGGTTATTCGAGCAGGGGAAGTCCAATTTTTTAAGATTCAAGAAGTTGGACTCCCTCCGCGAAGTAAAGAAAAGGCAATGGTTTGGCCAAAAGCCAGCTTGGCCAAGTCTCCTGGCCGGGCTTTGGCCTGGAAAAGTTCCGTCCGGGCGGGAGCTTTCGGGAGCTGTTTCCAGAGTCGCGAAAAACGCGTATCTTCATAGCGAAATCCGAACGACCATGGACAACGCACTGGCCATCCATCAGACCTGGGAGGGGCGTCGCGCGCCCGGCTTCACCGAAAATCGGCCGAACGCCCGGCGGCATGGTCCGCCAGGCGCCGACCGGGCGCTGGGCCTGCCCGTCGGGCGGCGGCCGGCTCCCTGGGCCTCCCCGGGCCAAGCCTCGCCAGAGCTTTCTCCGCTGATTCTCAACCCCTAAGCCCAACCCCTGGGCGGGAGCGCGGACAGGCTCGCGCCCAGCACCGCAAACATTTGCGGAATTGCCTGCCTTTTGCTTATTTCGCAGGAAATCAACCCCCGAAAGAATTTTTTCAAGAAACCTATTTCCAACAACATCCAAACCCCTTCACCCCGTGGCGGGCCAGGCCCTGGAAGCACCGCCTCCCCGCCACGACAAACAAAACCAAGCAATGGAAGAAAAAATCAGCGCCTTCATGGATTCCGTCATCGCCCGCAACCCTGGCGAGGTCGAGTTCCACCAAGCCGTCCACGAAGTGGCCGAGAACCTGATCCCCTTCATCGAGGAGAACCCGCGGTACAAGCACGCGAAGATCCTGGATCGGATGGCCGAGCCCGAGCGGGTCATCATGTTCCGGGTGCCTTGGCAGGACGACCAGGGCAACGTGCAGATCAACCGGGGCTTCCGCATCGAGTTCAACAGCGCCATCGGCCCCTACAAGGGCGGGCTGCGCTTCCACCCGAGCGTGAACCTGAGCATCCTGAAGTTCCTGGGCTTCGAGCAGACGCTCAAGAACAGCCTGACGACCCTGCCCATGGGCGGGGGCAAGGGCGGCTCGGACTTCAACCCCAAGGGCAAGTCCGACAACGAGATCATGCGCTTCTGCCAGAGCTTCATGTCGGAGCTTTTCCGGCACATCGGCCCCAACACCGACGTGCCCGCGGGCGACATCGGCGTGGGCGGACGCGAGATCGGCTACATGTTCGGGCAGTACAAGCGCCTGCGCAACGAGTTCACGGGCGTGCTCACGGGCAAGGGCTTCGAGTGGGGCGGCAGCCTGATGCGCCCCGAGGCAACGGGCTTCGGCGTGGTCTATTTCGCCCAGGCGATGCTGGCCACCCAAGGGCAGAGCCTGGCCGGCAAGGTCGTCGGCCTCTCGGGCTTCGGCAACGTGGCCTGGGGCGCGGCCACCAAGGCCACCCAGCTCGGGGCCAAGGTCGTAACGCTCTCGGGCCCCGACGGCTACATCTACGACCCCGAGGGCCTCGACATGGAGAAGATCGAGTACATGCTGGAGCTGCGCGCCACCAACAACGACGTGGTGCAGCCCTACGCCGAGGAGTTCGGGGCGCAGTTCATCCCCAACAAGACGCCCTGGGAGGTCAAGGTTGACCTGGCGCTTCCCTGCGCCACCCAGAACGAGCTGGGCGGCGAGGACGCCAAGAAGCTGGTGGCCAACGGCTGCGTCTGCGTGACCGAGGGCGCCAACATGCCCTGCACGCCCGAGGCCATCCACGTGCTGCAATCCAACAAGGTGCTCTTCTGCCCCGGCAAGGCCTCCAACGCCGGCGGCGTGGCCGTCTCGGGCCTCGAGATGAGCCAGAACTCGCTCCGCTTCAACTGGTCGGCCGAGGAGGTGGACCAGAAGCTCCAGGTCATCATGAACAACATCCACGAGCAGTGCGTCAAGTACGGCACGCAGTCCGACGGCTACGTCAACTACGTCAAAGGCGCCAACATCGCCGGCTTCGTCAAGGTCGCCGACGCCATGCTGGCCCAAGGCATCGTCTGACCGGCCCGCGTCCACTCCGTCCTGAAGGCCGCCCGGCGACGACGCCGGGCGGCCTTTTTTTGCTGGAATTGATTTTTTCTTAATTTTAGGCTTGATATGAAACCAATGTCGAAGCCGTGTCGGTAAACCTCAACGCGAAAATACTGATCTTCATCGCCGCCACCACCACGGCGATCTTCGCCACCACGATTGGCTACATCACCATGAACATGCGCGACAACTCGCTCCGCGAGACGCAGAAGCTGGCTGATTCGTATGCCCGCGAGTACGCGAACCGGATCTCGGGCGAGCTGAGCAACCACATGTGGCTTTCGCAGACCCTGGCCAACTCCTTCAAGGGCTACGAGGGCATCCCCGACAGCCTCCGGGGCGAGATATACGACCGCGTGCTCTGGGACACCTTCGAGGGCACCCTGGGCGACTACCTGGCCGTGTGGTGCAGTTGGGAGATGAGCGCCTACGTGCCCGGCTACGACAAGCCCTTCGGACGCCTGCGGAGCAGCGTCTTCCTCGAGAACGACAAGATGTCCATCATCAGCCAGGCCGCCTTGGACACCGAGGGCTTCAACACGGGCGCCTACGGGCAGATACAGCGCGACAAGGAGCAGTTCATCACCGATCCCTACTCCGACTCGTACCGCGACGGCACGCAGTTCCTCATGGCCAGCATCTGCGCCCCCATCATCAAGAGCAACAGCTTCATCGGCCTGGCCGGCGTGGACATCTCGCTGGAGAGCTTCCAGGAGATAACCCAGGACATCAAGCCCTTCCCCGAGAGCTACGCCTTCTTCATGGCCCACAACGGGGCCTTCGTCTCGCACCCGCAGCCCGAGTACATCAACGCCAAGATGGCCGAGGTGAACCCCGAGGACGAGGCCCGGCACAACATCACCCAGCGCGTCCAGAACGGCGAGACCTTCTCCATCGTGGGCACGAACGGCGGCAACGACAAGTACTACATCACCTTCGCGCCCGTCAACGTCGGCCAGAGCAAGACGCCCTGGTCGCTCGGCATCGTGGTGCCCATGGCCGTCATCGAGGAGAGCGCCAACGAGCACCTGGGAGTCTCCATCGTCGTGGGCCTGTTCGGCCTGCTCATCCTCATGGTCGGCACCCTGTTCCTGGCCAACTACATCACCAAGCCGCTCAAGAAGATAACCAAGATTCTCGAGTCGCTCTCGATGGGCGACTTCGAGGACATCGAGAAGATGGAGGTCAAGACCACCGACGAGATCGGCCAGATCCGCGTCTCTGTCAACACCCTGATCGACGGCCTCAAGCGGACCACCGACTTCGCCCGCTCCATCGGCCACGGCGACCTGTCCGCCCACTTCCAGCTCCTGAGCGACAAGGACGAGCTGGGCAACGCCCTGCTGGAGATGCGCAAGAGCCTCAGCCAGGCCCGCGACGAGAACGCCCGCCGGGTGGAGGAGGACAAGCGCATGAACTGGTCCACCCGCGGCCTGGCCCGCTTCAGCGAGATCCTCCGCGAGAACGCCGACGACATGGAGGAGTTCACCTACACCATCCTGAGCAACCTGGTCCGGTACATGGACGCCCAGATCGGCGGACTCTACCTGATCAACGACGAGCGCTCCGACGACCGGCACCTGGAGATGGTGGCCGTTTACGCCTACGAGCGCCGCCGCTTCATCGAGCACCGCATCGAGATCGGCGAGGGCATCGTGGGACGCTGCGTGCTCGAGAACCAGAGCATCTTCATGACCGACATCCCCGAGGACTACATCCAGATCGACTCCGGCCTCGGCCACGACAAGCCCACCAGCCTGCTCGTGGTGCCCCTCAAGCTCAACGAGGAGGTCTATGGCATCGTGGAGCTGGCCTCCTTCAGCGAGTTCCAGCGCTACCAGATCGAGTTTGTCGAGAAGATCGGCGAGAACATCGCCGCGACCCTCTCGAACGTCAAGATCAACCTCCGCACGGCCAGGCTGCTCGAGGAATCGAAGCTGCAGTCGGAGGCACTGGTGGCCAAGGAGAACGAGATGAAGAACTACATCCGCGAGATGGAGATCACCCAGAAGGAGGCCGACCGCAAGGAAGAAGTGGCCCAGAGCTTCGTCAACGCCGTCAACCACTCCATCATCCGGGCCGACTTCAACCTCGACGGCCGGCTGCTCTACGCCAACTCGCGCTTCCTGGAGACCATGGAGTACTCCTCGGCCGAGGCCCAGGGCAAGCACGTGGCCCTCTTCTTCCTGCCCAAGGACCGCGACGCCTTCGGCGAGACCTTCGACAAGCTGGTCCGCGGCAGCCGGCACTTCGAACAGGAAGTCGAGCACAAGACCCAGAAGGCCAGCGTCTGGCTGCTTTCCACCTTCACGGCCATGCGCGACCGCGACGGCATCATCACCAAGATCCTCTTCCTGGCCATCGACATCTCCAAGCTCAAGAAGATCGAGGCCCGGCTCGACATGTTCCTCGAGAACGCCCGCAAGCAGAACCGCGACCTGCGCGCCTCCGAGGAGATGCTCAAGTCGGAAGTCGAGATGCTCAAGAAAGAAAAAGAATCGCTCCGCAAGGAGCTGGAGGACATGCGCCTGGGCGGATAGCCGACCCTTGCGAGGCCCTTCGCACGACAAATAAGACCATGGACAAGGTACTCGTTACCGGAGGAACCGGATACATCGGCTCGCATACCGTCATCGAACTGCTGGCCCGGGGCCGCGAGGTGCTGGTGGTGGACAACCTGAGCAACTCCGGCCTGGAGGCCCTCGACCAGATCGAGCGGGTTGTCGGACGAAGGCCCGAGTTCCTCCAGCTCGACCTGCTGGAGGCCGAGGCCCTCGACGCGCTGCTGGCCGAGCACCGGCCCGGCGCGGTCATCCACTTCGCCGCCTTCAAGGCCGTGGGCGAGTCGATGGCCCTGCCCCTGAAATACTACCGCAACAACCTCTTCGGCATGGTCAACCTCACCGAGAGCTGCCTGCGGCACGGGGTGCGGCATTTCGTGTTCTCCTCGTCGTGCACGGTCTATGCCCAGCCCGACCACCTGCCCGTGGGAGAAGACGCCCCCGTGCGGCGGCCGACCTCGCCCTACGGCAACACCAAGCGGGTCTCGGAAGAGATCCTGGAGGACGCCCTCAAGGCCCAGCCGGGCATGAAGGCCATCGCGCTGCGCTACTTCAACCCCATCGGGGCGCATCCGTCGGGCCACATCGGCGAGCTGCCCCTGGGCGTCCCCAACAACCTGGTTCCCTACATGACCCAGGCGGCCATTGGCCTGCGCGGCCCGCTGAGCATCTTCGGCCAAGACTACCCCACGCCCGACGGCACCTGCGTGCGCGACTACATCCACGTGGTGGACCTGGCCCTGGCCCACCTGGCCGCCCTCGAGCGCCTCGAAGGAGGCCTCCAGGAGCAGGACATCGACTACATCAACGTCGGCAACGGCGTCGGGCACTCGGTGCGCGAGGTGATCGAGACCTTCGCCCGCGTCAACCAGGTGGAGGTGCCGCACCGCTACGCCCCCCGGCGGCCGGGCGACGTGGCCGCCGTCTTCGCCGACAACGCCAAGGCTGAGCGCCTGCTCGGCTGGAAGCCCCGCTACAGGCTGGAGGACATGCTCCGCACGTCCTGGCTGTGGGAAAAGCAATACCGCGAAAAGAACGACGTTTGAGCGGCGCGGCCGCCGGTTTCCGCAGGCGGCCTCCTTGTCAACAAAACATTCCCCCAACATCAAAACAATGGCTGAAAAAATCCTCATCACAGGCGGTGCCGGCTTCATCGGCTCGCACGTGGTCCGGCTTTTCGTCGGAGCCTACCCGCAGGCCCAGATCTTCAACCTCGACAAGCTCACCTACGCGGGCAACCTCGAGAACCTCCGCGACCTCGAGCAGGCGCGCAACTACCATTTCACGAAGGCCGACATCACCGACGCCGAGCAGATGAACGCCTTGTTCGCCGAGCACGGCTTCGACGCGGTGGTCCACCTGGCCGCCGAGTCGCACGTGGACCGCTCCATCCTCAATCCGCTGGAGTTCATCACCACCAACATCATCGGCACGGTCAACCTGCTCAACGCCGCGCGCGCCAGTTGGGCCGGGCAGTTCGAGGGCAGGCGCTTTTACCATGTCTCGACCGACGAGGTCTATGGCAGCCTGGGCGCCGAGGGGCTTTTCACCGAGGAGACGGCCTACGACCCGCGCAGCCCCTACTCGGCCTCGAAGGCCAGCTCCGACCACCTGGTGCGGGCCTACTTCCACACCTACGGCCTGCCCGTGGTGCTGTCGAACTGCTCCAACAACTACGGCCCCAACCAGTTTCCGGAGAAGCTCATCCCCCTGATCATCAACAACATCAAGCACAAGAAGCCCTTGCCCGTCTATGGCCAGGGCCTGAACGTGCGCGACTGGCTCTACGTCGAAGACCACGCGAAGGCCATCCGCCTGGTGTTCGAGGGTGGGCGGCTGGGCCAGACCTACAACATCGGCGGGATGAACGAGTGGCGCAACATCGACCTGGTGCGGCTGGTTTGCCGCGTCATGGACGGCAAGCTGGGCCGGGCCGAGGGCGAGTCGGAGGCCCTGATCAGCTACGTGAAGGACCGGGCCGGGCACGACTTGCGCTACGCCATCGACGCCAGCAAGATCCGCCACGAGCTGGGCTGGACGCCCGAGCACGACTTCGAGAGCGGCATCCGCAAGACCATCGACTGGTACCTGGCCAACGAGGCCTGGCTGGACGACATCCTCTCGGGCGACTACCAGCGCTACTACGAGGAGCAGTACGTCCGGCGCTGAGCCGGGCGGGCCGACTTGGGCCGCGGTTCAGACGCGGACGCCCAGGACGAGCATGTCGTCCATCTGCTTGTAGTCTTCCTTCCAGTTGTCGTAGGTCTGCTCCAGGATGGCCTTCTGGCGGGTCATGGGGCGGTCATGGTTGTCTTCGAGCAACTGGTAGAGGTTCTTTTTGAGGAACTTGCGATTCTGTGGCCCGCCGAACTGGTCTTGGTATCCGTCTGAGAAGAGATAGACCGTGGTGGGCTTTTCCAGGGATATGACGTGGTTGGTGAAGATTCTCCGCTCCTCGCGCTGGAGGCCGCCGATGGGGTGCTTGTCGCCGCTGATGCTGAACATCTGTCCCTCTTGGAAGTAGATGAGGGGGTTCTTGGCCCCGGCGAAGTGCATTCGGCGGTTCTCGCGGTCGATGATGCAGAGGGCCATGTCCATGCCGTCGCGGTTTTCGGACGACTCTTGGTTGAGGGCGGCCCGGATGGAAAGGTGGAGGCGGTTGAGCACGTCGGCGGCGTCCTCCATGCCCTCGCGGGCGATCTCGTTGAGCAGGTTGAAGCCGATCATGGACATGAAGGCGCCCGGCACGCCGTGGCCGGTGCAGTCGATGGCGGCGAAGGCCAGGTTGCGCTGCGCGCGCGGGGTCTCGCTGACCAGGCCGGGCATGGGCCCGGCGTCGAGCTCGGCGCCGACCTCGCGCACCCAGTAGAAGTCTCCGCTGACCACGTCGCGGGGGCGGAAGAGGATGAATGAGTCGGCCACGTAGTCGCTGATGATGCGCCCCTGGTCGAGCATGGCCTTCTGGATGCGCTGGGCGTAGTTGATGCTGTTGGTGATGGCCTCGTTCTGCTTCTGGATCTTTTGCAGGGCGGCCTTGATTTCGTCGCTTTGCTTCTGCAATTCCTCTTTTTGGGAGGTGATGGCCAGGTTCTGGGTATGGATTTCCTGGTTCTGCTTCAGGAGAATGCCCTTGGAACGGCGCATGTGCGCGAGGGCGTAGGCCATGAAGGCCAGGAAGAGCCCGGCGGCGACGATGCCGATGATGAAGAACTTGCGGGCCTGCTGCTCCTTGTCGAGCAGGGCTTGCTGCTGCTTGAGGGCCAACTGGTTGAGCTCCTGCTCCTGGTTGAGGACCTGGATCTGCAGGAGCTGCTCCTGGGTGAGGCTGTCGATGCTTTTGAGGGAGTCCTCGGCCAGGCGGAGCTCCTGCTCCTTGAGGAGCAGCTCCTGTCGGGCCTCGGCGGTCATTTCTTCGAGGACGCGCTCGTTCTCGTGGACCATCTCTTCTTGCTCCAGGTCTCGGATCTTGCGGTCGAGGGCGGCGTAGTTGGCGAAGGCGGACTCGTAGAGAGCGGTGTTGCCCAGGGCCTTGTGGTTTTCCATGAGCAGGCCGTGGCAGTTCTTCATCAGCCGGAGGTCGTTGAGGCCGGCGGCAATGTCGAGGGCCTTGTTCAGGACGGGAATGGCTTCCTGGTGGCGTCCGGCGGCGTCGAGGGCGATGGCGGCTTGCAGCAGGGCGTCGGTCTGCTGGGGGCGCTGGCCCAGGGCGCCGGCCATGTCGGCGCTTTGCTGGAGGGCGTTGACGGCCTCCTGGGTCATGCCCTGGTCGGCCCGGATCATGCCGATGTTGTAGAGCACGGCTCGCTGCGCGTTGCGGTTGCCGATGGAGCGGTTCAGTTCGAGCGACTGCTGGTAGGCCGCGATGGCCTCGTCGTAGCGCTTGAGCTCCCAGAGCCTCATGCCCAGCCGGTTGAGGGCGTCGGCTTGCGAAGGCTGGTTCCCCGCGGCAGCGTGCGTTTCCACCTGCTGGCGAAGCTGCTCTACGTCAGCGCTTTGGGCAGACGCGGCCAAGGTAGAGAAGGCCAAAAGCAGGCACAGGATGATTTTGGGCAAGGATACTCTCACGGGCTATGCGATCGGGAAGGCGTTCATCAGCGATGGTTGGGTGTTAGGACTTCGGCCGCCCAATGGCCAGGCGGTAGCCTATCTCTTGGCACGCCTTGCGCCGTGTGGGCTGCTAGGGCTTGGCCAAAGGTACGCATATTTCGACATTGGGGACAAAAAAAGACATGCCAAGGCAACAAAACCAACGGCCTGGCCGTTGCGGCCGTTTTTTCGGTCAGCTTGTTTGAAGGTTTCGGTTCCGCGGATCCAATCCGTCTGGCTCGCGCTTTCACCCCTTCGGGCTTGGGCGAGGCTCCAAGGCAATCCATCACGTTGGAAAGCGACTTGGCATGATGACCCATGAATTTGTAAAGTAAAATGGATGAAAAGGCAAGTTTTGACGAAGATTGGCTTGTTCAGCAAGGCCGTTTTATCCGCCAAATCCATTTCCATTTCGACCCGAATTTTGCCCGACGCTGGCGATTGCTGCGTTCCACCGTCGAGCGCGACTTGTTCACGGACCAGGCTTCGGCGAAATGGTATCGGCCGACGCAGGCCCAGCGGGGCGGCTTCCCAATAGCTGGAATTTTTTGAAATCTGAAAAAAAAGGCTATTTTCGTGGCAATGCGCTGGCTGGCGTTTTTTTGTACCCTAACCGATTCAACATGACGAACATTTTCAAGCTAGAGCATTTGAAAAACGACCTTCCGGCGAGCGTGGTGGTCTTTCTGGTGGCGCTCCCGCTCTGCCTGGGGATCGCGCTGGCCTCGGGGGCGCCGCTGATGTCGGGGGTGATCTCGGGCATCGTCGGGGGCATCGTGGTGGGTTGGCTGAGCGGCTCGCAGACGAGCGTGAGCGGGCCGGCGGCAGGCCTGGCGGCAGTGGTGCTTTCGGGCATCACGCAACTGGGCTCGTTCGAGGTCTTCCTGCTGGCGGTCGCGCTGGCGGGGGTGATGCAGTTGGGCCTGGGCCTGGCGGGTGCGGGCTTCATCGCGAACTACGTGCCTTCGAACGTGATCAAGGGCCTGCTGGCGGCCATTGGCATCATCCTGATAACCAAGCAGATTCCCCATGCGGTGGGCTACGACAGCATCCCCGAGGGCGACATGTCGTTCCGGCAGTCGGACGGGCAGAACATGTTCTCGGAGCTGGTCCACCTCTTCCAGGAGCGGATAAGCTGGGGCGCGGCCCTGGTCAGCGGCATCTCGATCCTGGCGCTGGTCTATTGGGACAAGACGCCGCTGGGGCGGTACAAGTACCTTCCGGCGCCGCTTTTCGTGGTGCTGTTCGGGGTCCTGGCCAACTGGCTGTACGGGATTTGGGCGCCCAGCCTGGCCATTGGGCCCGAGCACCTGGTGAGCCTCCCGGTCGGGCAAGACTGGGGCGCGCTGCTGACCTTCCCCAAGTTCGGGGCGATCGTCGAGCCCGGGGTCTGGAGCGTGGCCCTGATGGTGGCGATGGTGGCCTCGCTGGAGACCCTGCTGAACATCGAGGCCGTGGACAAGATCGACCCGCACAAGCGCGAGAGCCCGCCCAACCGCGAGCTGCTGGCCCAGGGCGTGGGCAACCTGGCCTCGGGCCTGCTGGGCGGCATCCCGCTGACCTCGGTGATCGTGCGCAGCTCGGTCAACATCCAGATGAACAACAGCACGAAGCTGTCCAGCATCCTGCACGGCGTCTTCATGCTGGCGGCGGTGCTCTTCTTCGCCAGGGCCATCAACCTGATTCCGCTTTCGTCCCTGGCGGCCATCCTGCTGGTAACGGGCTACAAGCTGGCCAAGGTGGAGCTGTTCCGCAAGATGTTCGCCAAAGGCTGGACGCAGTTCCTGCCCTTCGTGGTAACGATACTGGCCATCATCTTCACGGATCTGATGCTCGGCGTGGTCATCGGCCTGTCGGTCAGCGCCTTCTTCATCTTGCGCGACAACTACCACAGCGACATGAAGCTGGAGGAGAACCAGTACCACGTGGGCGAGGTCATCCGCATCGAGCTCTCGGAGCAGGTCTCGTTCCTGAACAAGGCCTCGATCAAGGAGACGCTCTGGAGCATCCCGAACGGCTCGAAGGTGATCATCGACGCCCAGAAGAGCGACTTCATCGACCCCGACGTGCTGGAGCTGCTGGAGGATTTCCGGGACGTGGTGGCCAAGGAGCGGGGCATCAGCCTGAACATGGTGGGCCTCCGGCAGAAGTACCAGCTCCACGACCACATCCAGTTCCTGACGGTCTTGGACGAGGAACAGCGCATGAGGCTCAGCCCGAAGGAGGTTCTGCAACTGCTGGAGCAGGGCAACGAGCGTTTCCGCGAGGGCCGCTGGAACAGCAAGTACTACCAGCACCAGGTCAACGCCACGTCGATGGGGCGCAACCCAATGGCCCTGATCATCGGCTCGATCGACTCGCGGACCACGCCCGAGGTGATCATGGACGCGCACCTGGGCGACCTGCTCACGATCCGCGTGGCTGGCCCGGTGCTGGGGCCGGAGGTCGTCGGCAGTGTGGAAATCGCGGTGCGCAACCTGGGCGTCAAGCTGATCGTGGTCAAGGGGCACTCCAACTGCGGGACGGTCTCGCTGGCCCTGGAGGATGTGCGCGAGGGCAACATCGCCTGGGTTACGGACAAGGTGCGGCAGGCCATCGCCGAGGCCACGAAGCCCTATCCGCTGGAAAAAAGCCCGGAGAACATCGAGGCCCTGGTGCGGCTGAACACGAGCAAGACCGTGGAGACCATCCTCGGCCTGAGCCCCTACATCCGCGAGCGGATCCAGGGCGGGCAGTTGGGCATCGTGACGGCCTACTACCGCATCGAGACGGGCAAGATCGAGTTCAGCCCCCTGGTCGCGCTCGGGTAGCGGCGGGCTATTCGCGGGGCAAGTCGGCGGCCTGGCTGCCGGGGCCGCGCGGGCTGCCCAGGCGTTCGCACTGGTCGAGGTCGAAGCAGACGGGCAGGACATGCCAGACGGGCACGGGCTCGCCCTGCATCTTGCCGGCCTGCCAGCGGGGCATCTGCGCGACCACGCGGAGGGCCTCCTGGTTGAGGGCCTCGCAGCCCGCGGGGCGATGCACGGACGCATGGCCGACGCTGCCGTCGGGCAGGATGGCGAAGCGGACATAGACGCGGCCTTCGAGGTGTTGCGCTTCGGCCTCGGCCGGGTAGCGCAGGTTCTGGCGGAGGTAGTCGGCCAGGTCCGTGGAGCAATGCCCGAAGATGGGCATCTCGTCCACGATGAAGTAGATGTGCGTTTCCGAATCCAGGTCGAGCTCCTGGGCCTGGAGCGGGCCGGGGCGCAGGAAGGCCAGCGCCGCCAGCGTGAGCAGAAGGTGTTTCATTCGAAGTTTGGCTTGGGTTCGTTTGGAAGCGGCGAAGATAAGCATTGCTACCACAATCGGGACAGCCGTCGGGCAAGGGGCTTCCCAAAGGTCGGAAAAAAGGCTGCCGCCTGGCGGATCGCCCTGCGCGGTTTTCTAGCCGCGTTCGCGTAAATTCGCGGCGGCGCTTGGGAAGGGTGCCGCGTGCCCAGGCCGTTCCGGAGGCTTGTGCCGCGCGTGTTGTCCGGTTTCGGAGGGGTGGCCGCCTTGGCGCGTCCCTCCCAGTTTCACCCTTCAAAAAAACGTATAGACATGAAAACAATCCTTTCGATCTTGGTCGGCGTGGCGCTGGGCGCCGTGCTGGCCTTTGGTGGCCTTTGGCTCTGGATACCCGGCGCCGCGATGGTTGAGACCGTCAGCCCGCACGATTTCGCGACCACCCAGCAGCGCCTGCGCGACGCGGCCGCCGCCGCGGGCTGGAAGATCCCCATGGAGCACGACCTCCAGGCGACCATGCAGAAGAACGGCCACGAGGTGCGCCCCGTGGTGGTCTTCGAGATGTGCCAGCCCGACCACGCCAGCCGGGTGCTGGCGCAGAGCGACGAGCGCGTGGCCAGCGCCATGATGCCCTGCCGGGTCTCGGTTTACGTCAAGGAGGACGGCAAGACCTACCTGGCGCGCCTGAACTCGCCCCTGCTGGCCCGGCCCATGGGCGGCCTGGTGCGCGAGGTCATGGACCTGGCCTTCGTCGAGAACGAGGCCATCATCGCCAAGGCCATCGCGCCCTGAATCTCGGCCACGAAAAAAGCCTACCGGAAGGCTTTTCGTGGCTTTTTTGGATTCAAACTTATGCTATTTAGCAGATATTTTGGGGTCATTATGTTAATGTTCGATATTTAAACAATTAAAAATCAACAACTTAACAAAAGTTAACGCAAACTTAATGCTGGTTTGGCATCCGCTTAGGAAAAGCTGTCGATTTTCGCGGGGCCGAAATACGATATTCGCTTTTCGGATGCTTTCTAAACCAAAACTTTCATTTACCCCAATGAAAAAGTCATTACAATTCTTGGCCATCGTCCTGGGCATCGTGCTCAGCGGGGCCATGGCCTTCGGGCAGAACACCATCAAAGGCCAGATCCTGGACGAAGAGGGCCTCGGCCTTCCGGGCGCCTCGGTCTTCATCAAGGGCAGCAGCTCGGGCGCGGTGACGGACCTCGACGGCAATTTCACCATCACCACGAGCCGCTCGGGCAACCAGACCCTGGTGATCAGCTTCGTGGGCTTCGACCCCATCGAGCACGAGCTGGTCGTGGAGGCCAACTCCAACATCGGCAAAGTCGAGATGAGCTCCAACTCCATCGGCCTGGAGGAAGTGAACGTAATCGCGTCGGTGGCCATTGACCGTCAGACGCCCGTCGCGGTCTCGACGCTGAGCACCCGCGACGTCGAGGAGCGGCTGGGCAACCAGGAGTTCCCGCAACTGCTCAAGTCCACGCCCTCGGTTTACGCCACGGTGCAGGGCGGCGGCTTCGGCGACTCGCGGATCAACATCCGCGGCTTCGACCAGCGCAACACGGCCGTGCTGATCAACGGCATCCCCGTGAACGACATGGAGAACGGCTGGGTCTATTGGTCGAACTGGGCCGGCCTGAGCGACGTTACGCGCAACATGCAGGTGCAGCGCGGCCTGGGCGCCACCAAGCTGGCCATCAGCTCCGTGGGCGGCACCATCAACATCATCACCAAGACCACCGACCAGCTCCGCGGCGGCGTTTACCGCTCCACGGTGGGCAACAACGGCTACTTCAAGAACATGCTGACCCTCTCTTCGGGCAAGCTGGCCAGCGGCACGGCCATCACCTTCTCGGGCTCGCGCACCGTCGGCGACGGCTTCGTGGACCAGACCTGGATCGACGCTTGGTCGTACTTCGGCTCCATCTCGCAGCAGATTGGCGACAAGCAGATGCTGGTCTTCACGGCCATCGGCGCCCCGCAGCGCCACGGCCAGCGCACCTTCCGCGACCGCCTGACCACCTACCAGAACCCCGAGCGGGGCTACACCTTCAACAGCGACTGGGGCATGCTCAACGGCGAGGCCTACAACTTCCGCGAGAACTTCTACCACAAGCCCCAACTGGCCCTGAACCACTACTGGAACATCTCCGAGAAGGCCTTCCTGGCCACCTCCGTCTATGCCTCATTCGGGCGCGGCGGCGGCACCGGACCCATCGGCCGCATGGAAGGCCTGCGCGAAACCGCCTTCCGCACCGCCGACGGCCAGTTTGACATGCAGAAGTTCTACGACTACAACTCCGGCACCGAATTAGCCTTCGTCACGGACGACGTGAACGGCGAAGACAGCACCTACTACGCCTCGGCCCCCGTGGTCGATAACGAGCGCCAGGGCGGCGTGGTGCGCAGGGCCTCGATGAACGAGCACAACTGGTACGGCATCCTCTCGACGATCAACCTCGACCTCAGCTCCAACATCAGCTTCGTGGGCGGCATCGACGCCCGCTACTACATCGGCAAGCACTACCGCCAGGTGGACGACCTCATGGGCGCCGACTTCTACCTCGACAACCGCGACATCAACAACCCCGGCAACAAGGCCCGCGTGGGCGATATCATCGACTACAACAACGACGGCCTGGTCAACTGGGCCGGCCTGTTCGCGCAGCTCGAGTACTCCAACGACGCCCTCTCGGCCTTCGCCACCGTCAGCGGCTCCAACACCGGCTACAAGCGCATCGACTACTTCGTCTATGAGGAAAGCGACCCCGCCCGCGAGACCGAATGGCAGAACTTCCTGGGTTACAACGCCAAGACCGGCGTCAACTACAAAATCGGAGCCAGCCACAACGTCTTCGCCAACGTCGGCTACTTCTCCCGCGCGCCCATCTTCGACAACGTCTTCGTCAACTACCGCAACGACATAGCCGACGAGATCAACAACGAGAAGGTCTTCAGCCTCGAGCTGGGCTACGGCCTGCGCCTGAGCAACATGCTCAGCGCCAACGTCAACCTCTACAACACCCAGTGGATCGACAGGACTTTCCAGCGCAGTTTCGAGACGCCCAGCGGCGAGCTCTACTTCGCGAACATCGTGGGCCTGGACGCCCTGCACCGCGGCCTGGAACTTGACCTGCTCTTCACGCCCATCCAAGGCCTCGAGTTCAACGGCATGATGTCCTTCGGCAACTGGGAATGGCTCAACAACGTGAACGCTTCCATCTTCGACGAGAACCAGAACCTCCTCGGCGAGGTCAACGTCTATGCTGACGGCCTCAAGGTAGGCGACGCCGCCCAGACCACCTACGGAGCCGGTGTCCGCTACGAGATGCCCTTCGGCCTGAGCGTCTTCGCCAGCTACAACCACTTCGACAACCTCTACGGCTACTTCGACCCCACCTCGCGCACCGATCCCGAAAGCCAGCAGGCCCTCAAGGCTCCCGCCTACGGCCTCATGGACGCCGGCCTCAACTACAACCTCGAGTTCGACAAGTTCTACGTCGGCCTCAGCGCCAACGTCCACAACCTGCTCGACGAGACCTACATCGCCGACCTGAACGACGCCGCCTCGCTCGACGTGGCCAGCGGCTGGTACGGCCTCGGCCGCACCTGGACCGCCGGCATCAAGATCGGCTTCTGAGCCTTTCGCGCTTTCCCACTCCCTTCCAAAAGCCCTCGCCGCGTCCGCGGCGAGGGCTTTTTCTTTTGGCCTGGCCCATGACAATCCGGAGGGCATCGGGCAAAGGCCACGGGCGACAAAACCGGCTGCCGCGGATGTGTTTCGCGCTTGCGGCTCGATTTCAGGACATTGCAAAAGCGAGCAAATTTTTTTTTACAAATCGCCCGGCTTTGGACTCTTTATAGAAGGACACAACGCGAAGAAACATGAAAACGCCCCATGCCATTTTGCTGCTCTGCCTGGCCCTGGCCCTGACAATCCGGGTTGAAGATGCCTCACTTTTCCTTGACAACCAAGGCTTTGAGGTTCGTTACCAGGCCGGATGGCTGGTCGTGGAGCTGGGCGAGGCCCCCTGCGGAGGCAAGTTCATCCTGCGCGACCAGAGCGGCAAAGTGGTGCTCAGCCTCGAAGCCGAGCGGGCCCAGACGCGGTTCCGCCTGCCGCTGGGCAAGGGCCTCTACCGGTGGAGGTACAGCACGTCCGACCGGCTCTTCGAGGGCTGGTTCTATGTAGAACCAGCGCCGCGGCGCAGCCCGATACGCTCGCTTTTTTCTTGAAAATCAATTCAAAACCATCCAAATCCCCCTTTACCCATGAAAACTCAAAATTCCCTCCGCGAAGAGTTGACCCTATGGCTCAACGACCAGGTGATCTACTACCTGCTGAAAGACAACATCCTCGGAACCATCTTCGAGGTGGCCGACGAGCTGGGCAGCCACTACTTCTCGCCCGCCTTCGTGCCCGCGGACTTGCCCCGGCTGCAGGAGCAGTTGCCCAAGGGCGAGTACCGCTACGCCATTTCCAACGGCCTGCAAACCTACCAGGCCAGCTTCTGGGTACGGTGAACCAGCAAATCCTTTCTGGTGTTTGGACAGCCTATGGAAAACCGCTACCTTAGCCCGAACCGCGACGACACATGAACGCCCACGCCCCACACGGTGGCCCGGCCCCGCGCAGGGCAAGACCATGGCTTGCGAGCTTCCCGCTCCTGGCCCTGGTCTTGCTTTCCTTTCCGCTGGTGGCCCAGCGCATCCCCTACCAGCGCTACACCATCGCCGACGGACTGCCCCAGATGCAGGTCATGAGCCTGGCCCAGGACAGCCTCGGCTTCCTCTGGGTGGCCACCAAGTTCGGCGTGGCCCGCTTCGACGGCGCCCACTTCGACCTCCGCTGGAATCCGAACGAGAACCCCGATCTGGCTGGCCAAATCTTCGCCATGAAAGGCCAAGGCGACTCGATCCTGATCAGCATCGACCAGCGCTGGGTAACACTGCCCATCCTGGGATCGCCAAAGGCGCGCATCAGCAAGCACCGCGACAGGGTGGACAGCGTTCGGCAGCATTTCGCCATATCCCAGAGCATCATCATTTCAAACATCAAGCCCTTAGGCGTTGACAGCTTCCTGCTGTACCAAAACGCGTCGCTCTTCCACTTCTGGGTCGAAAGCAGCCATTCCGAGATCCTCCGCTACCTAGACGACGGCGATACCCTAACGATAGAGCTTATCCATAACATAGGGAGTTTCTCCCCACACACCCGGATGCTCTCCATGGCCGACAGCGCCAACTTGTGGGAATGGGTGGACGGCAGATGGAGAGACACCGGCCTGGAGCAGGCGACCCACTCCGTATTGCCGGGCAGTGACAGCCTGCTGCAGATCGTCCAGAGGAGTCAGGGGCACCGCGCCGAGCTCTTGCTGCGCCAGCGCGGACAGGAGCCCCGCCTGATCGACGACGCCTTCCCGTACATGCCCAACTGCGGGCTGGTGGACGACGAGGGCAACATCTGGATAGGCAGCGAGTCCGGGCTTTTCCGCTACATGGACATGGGCATCAGCTACTTCGACCCAGTCCGCGACAACCTGCCGATCACGGCCTGGGGCCTATGGCACCTGGCCGCCGACAGCGTGCTGCTCTGGGACCACATCCCGGGGCCACACCTCTACCGCCCTTCGAAGGCCACGCTCCGGCCCCTGGCATTTCCAGAGGGCTTCCACCGCTACCACTTCAGGGCGGCCCTGTTCCACGACACCCTCTTCCTGCCCAACACCAGCGGCCTCGACTTCCTGGACGGCGACAAGGTGCGCGCGCTGCCTGCCGCCTCGGGGCAATTCTCATCTTTCGACTTGCTGGCCGACCCTTGGCAGGACAGGCTGCTGGTGGGCGGCGGCGATCCGGTCGGTGGAGTCTGGGAATGCCGCGACGGGCTGACGCGCCGACTGGCCCACCTTCGCTCGCACGTCGTCATGCTGCATCCGCAGGCCCGCGAGGGCTCGTTCTGGGTGGGCGAGCACCGTCGCCTCCACCGCCTGGAGGGCGACAGCCTCCTGCCCCATGGGCTGGAGGGCTACCAGGGGCCCGTGGGCGCCATGCAGATGGTGGACGACCCGACGGGCGGCCAGTGGCTGGCGAGCGTGCTGGGCCTCTTCCTGATCCGAAACGACACGCTCTACCGCTTCAATCTGCCCCACGCCCATTCCTACGCGGCTTTCGTGGCGCTTGAGTCGGACAGCGTGCTGCTGGTGGGCATGCTCACGGGCCTGATGCGCCTGCGGCTGGCCGAGGCACACCGCATGGCCAACACGCTGGGCCCCGCGCGGGAATGGACCGCGGACCTGGCCTCGCAACCGGAGGCCTACACCTACCTCGGCCCGGACCAGGGCGTCCTGGGCAACGAGGCCGGGCAGCAAGGAGCCTGGCGGGCACCCGACGGGCGGCTCTGGATCGGCTTCTCGGACCTCCTGCAAGTCTATGACCCTGCAAAAGTCGCCCAGCGAAGCTACCCGAGGCGCTTCTACCTCCGCTCCCTCAGGCTCGACGACCAGGCGGACAGCCTGGAGCGCCTGGGGCAGGACTTCCGCGGGGTCGAAGTGGTCGAGCTGGAGCTGGGCTGCGTGGCCCTGGGCTTCCACGACAACCTGCTGTTCCAGTTCGGCGTCGCGGGCCGGGGCGACACGCTCTGGCACGATCCGGTGAGGGAAGCGCGCTTCACCCACATTTTCAACAAGTTGGGCGATTGGACCCTGCTGGCGCGGGTGCAGTTCCCCGACGGCCGCTGGTCCCAGCCGATACGGCTGCTGACCAACCACAAGCCCCTTCGGACGGAAGTTCTGCTACTGCTGGTCATGTCGCTGCTGATCTCGGTGACGCTCGTCATTTCCATCGCGTCTTCAATAAAAAACAAGCGCAGGCTGCGCGAGCAGGAGGAGCTGCACCGTATCGAGCGGAAAAAGGTAGAAGAAGTTCAAAAGCTGCTCAGCTACAATCGGGCCATGGACACCCACACCGTCATCAATCTGCTCAACAACGCCTATATGATCCTCGACACCGATGATGGTGTAGAACGCTCGCGAAAGTTCATCCGCAACACGGTTGACCACTACCGAACCTTGCTCAAGAACACGACGCAAGCGTTCCTTCCTCTGGCGGTGGAATACGAGCATGCGATGGGATACCTGGCGATGTTCAAGGCCCGCTTCCCCGGGAAACTGACCGTCAAGAGCGACTTCGACGACCTGCGGGACCCCCAGATCAAAGTGCCCAAGTCGCTTCTGGTCGAAGTGCTCGTGAACTCCTTCAAGCACGGCCTCGTTTACAGGACCGAGTCGTGGCTGGTCGAGATGAGCTTCCGCCTGGACCAGGAGTTCCTGCACGTAGAGGTCTTCGACAACGGCAACGAAACAAAACAAACTCCGGGGAGCCCCGAGCGAGGAGCCGGAACCCAGCTCTTCGCCGACCTGGCGAGCATCCTTCCCGGATTCGAGCACGAGGGCGAGAAACTGCGAGACGCCGATGGCCAGATGCTGGGCTACCGGGTCCGGCTGCGCGTGCCCCTGAAAATCAGTGAACACCTCCTAAATCCCAATTAGACTATGAAAATAGACGCCACGATCGAGACCATCTTGCTGGATGACGAACATGAGGCCCTCGAGGGCCTGGCCCGCATGGTGGCCAAGATTCCGAACCTGGTCATCAAGGGACAGTACAAGACCATCTCCGAGTTCCGCGAGGCGCTGGACAGCCTCAGCCCCGACCTGATTATCACCGACATCCAGTTCGATGGAGGGGACATCACCCGAGAATCGAAGGTGGAGGTCGATGGCGAGGCCTCGACCATCTTCGAGGCGCTGGCCGACAAAGGCACTTGGCCCCAGGTCATCTTCATCACGGCCTACGAGGAGCAGTACGGCCAGGAGGCCCGCTCCATCGACGGCTGCGTCGCCGTCCTCCAGAAGCCTCCTTTGCAAGAGGAGCTCGAGGAGAAGGTCCGAATCGCCGTGAACAACATCTTCGACAAGAAGTGGGGCAACATGCCCGAGAAATACCACGTCATCCCCAAGAACAGCCTCCAGCGCGAGAGCTACATCCGCTTTTCGACCAACATGCTGGCCTACGTCGCCATGGATGGCAACCTGGCCACCTTCACCATGGCCGACGGCCGCGTCGAGCGGGTTTCGGGCGCCAGCCTGACGAAGATCAACCGCAAGCTGCAGGGCTTCCTCCGCATCTCCAAGACGCACCTGGTCAACCCCCTGCACATCCGAGACATCTGCGTGGTCGAGAAGGCCTGCACGGTCCTGGTCAACGGCCAAACGCATTGCCTCAACTTCCAGCGCGATGGGCAGGAGCTGTTCCGCAAGTTCATCGACCGCTATAACCTGGTGGACCGCTGACGGAAGTACCAGGCCCAGAACTCGGCCACGGCTTCGCGCTTGTCGCGCAGCTCCATGCCGAGCAGGCGGCCAAGGCGCAGCAGCACGATGTTCTCGGCCTTCTCGACCCGCTTGCGGAAGGTCTCGGCCCCTCTCCTGGGCTGGCCCAGGGCGTCGAACAGCAGCGCCAGGGCGGCGAAGCGGTCGCGGCGCGGGCCTCGGAACCAAGGCAGGAGCTCCTGGGCCTCCTCCGTGGGCAGGCCCAGCGCCAGCAGGTCGCGCGCGCGCAGCAGCTTGTCGCCCATGGCCTTGAGGTAGAGCAGGTTGTGTGGGTCGCGGGCCAGCAGCTCGGGCAGGAGCTTGTCGCGGGTGAAGCGCTCCAGCGCCTTGAGGTCCAGGTTGACCGGCAGGTCGTCGAACACCCGGTACGGCGGGAGCGGCGGCTCGGCCACCCGCTCCAGACGCACCACGCGCTGGCGGTACTTTTGCCGTGTTTCGTTCCAATCCTGGACTTTGTTCTTCAGGCTGATGAAGAGGTAGTCCATGGGCGACTCCTTGTCCACGATCCTGGGCTCGAGGACCAGGCAAAGCACCCACAGGTCTTGCCGCAGGTCCTGCCAATCCTCGGCAGAATGCTGGTTGGGAGACAGCATCTGCCGCAATACACTCTCAATCATCCTCTCGCGGGGGTCCGCGAACTTTTTCCCACCCTGGCCTGGCCCAGGGCCTTGCAAGTTTCGTTTCATGGTTCGAGGCGTTTTTGTCCAATTTGAAGATAGTGGAAAAAAGCGCCGGAAGAAACATCGTTCGATCGAAATTGAACCAAACCCCGAAAACGCTGAACATACCGAACACATGATGGAATCAAACGGCTGCACAATGAAAAAAAACGATCCGCCCCTGCGCATGTCTGAGCCTTCGCCGCGCGGCGATCGGCATGGCTTTCACTTCCTTTTTCGGGAAATGGCGAAATGGAAGCCTACTCGACAGATGGAATAACATCTTTCTTTCCAAGTTGCGTTCGTTGGTGAAATATCCGAAACATCAGTTTTCGACAAAAGCGGGCTGTTCCGCCCATCTCGAAGGGATTGAACATGAATAGCCCCGGATAAAATCCGGGGAGAACCGCGGCGAACCAGAACCCCGTAGGGGTTCAATGCGAAAAACAAGACGTGCCAGGCCAATCTATCCCGTTGGATAGCAATTGGGTATCAAAACCGCTTTTCATCGCACGGGCACCGGCAATCTTCAGAGCAGCCACTCGCGGGCGGTGGCCAGGTCCTCGAAAACGCGGATGCGCAGGCCGGAGGTCTGGTCTTCTTCCATGAGCTGCTCGAGGCTCATCGAGGCGATCTCGTCCTTGGGCAGCAGCAAGGCCTGCACGCGGCAGGTGGCCTTCTCGGCGGGGGAGATGTTCAGGTCGATCCATTCTTGCATCTCGGGCGAGATCGGGAAGCAGAACTCCCGCATGTCGAAGATGCCCACCTTGGGCCGCAGCCGCTCGATATGGGCGCGGAAGGCCAGCGTCAGCTCCATGAGGTCGGCGTTGGTCATGTCCTGTGTGGCCGGCTTCCAGGTCATTTGCACCAGCTCGTTGCCAGCCTCGAAAGTGATGCGCAGGAAGGGATGGTCCAGCAGCACTTCGGGCACAGGTTCGAGGATTGGCGCTTGGTTTTCCATTTCAAGTTCGGCTTTTGTTGGGATGAAGCATCGTGGGAAAAAACCAAGGGTGCATCATCGAAAATGCGTCTGATGGATGATCAAGATTAGGCTTTTTCCCGTAGGGATACGGCTGTCCGGTTACTATTCTGAAGGCGGAGCCCTCCGGCTTCGGCACGGGATGCCGAAGAGTCGCCTGCCCCATCTTTGGGTTGTCCGTGGGACCTCAAGAAAACATTGCCTGGCAATGGATCCGCGGCACGGGAAAGGAGAGCATCCCTCCCCGGTTTTGCCTTTAGGCCGCCTGCAGAGCGGACGCGTCTCAGAGCAGCCAGGCGCGGGCGCTGGCCAGGTCCTCGAAGATGCGGATGGCCAGGCCGGCGCTGTGGGTTTCTTCCATGAGCTGCTCCACGCTCATGACCATGATCTCGTCCCGGGGCAGAAGCAAGGCCTGCACGCGGCAGGTGGCCTTTTCGGTGGGGGAGATGTTCGCGTCAACCCACTCCTGCAGGTCGGGCGTGATGAGGAAGTGGAGCTCCCTCATGTCGAAGATGCCCACCTTGGGCCGCAGCCGCTCGATGTGGTCTCGGTAGGTCAGGGTCAAGGCCATGAGGTCCTCCATGGACATGTCCTCCGAGGCCGGCTTCCAGGTCATCTGCACCAGCTCGTTGCGGGCTTCGAAGGTGACCCGCAGGAACGGATGGTCCATCAGCACTTCGGCTTCTGGTTCGAGGCTTGTCATTTCGTTTTCCATATCAAGTTCGACTTTTGTCGCAAAGAAAATGATTCGGGAACAACCGCGGCTCATCCATCTCGGAAAATCTACTTGAAGTGCAGGCTGAAATATGATTTTCTTGTATTGAATACAGTCATTCCGTGGCCGCTTTGCGGGCGAAGCCCTTGTCCTTTTGAGCCAAGTTGCTTTCGAACGTGCTAGTTTCCTGGGCAGGAGCAACACCTGCCGCGAGAGGGGCCTCGCCCCGCGAACCCTTGAAGGGATGGCATCTTGGCCTACACCCTGCGGACCTTGCCGACCGCGTCGTTCATGAACTTGACAACGTGGAACCTGTCGAATGCTTTCTCCCCGTTCGGAAGGTTCTTCACCACGCCTTTGCCAACGCCGGCGACATGCCGCAGGAGCCGATTGTCCGGCAGACCTGTTGGACGGGCATCGCCTTGACCGGTCGCACGATGAAGACCTCGAACAGCATCGTGAATCCGCCCAGAGCCCCCTCCCACGGGACCTTCGCCCGCCCCATCTAGCCGCCTTCCGTGGACTCCCCAGCGCGCGCGTAGCACAAGCCGCCCACGAGTTCAAAAAAATCGCCAAGGCGCTTGCTTTGCGAAGACATAGTTTGTACCTTTGGCTACCGTCAATTTCAAACCCCCAATGAACAAGCTACCCTTCAAAACCGCCGATGTCCAGGGCCAAAGCAGGCAGCCGAACTTCCAAAATCTGTCGATTCGAATTTTGACGGATTGGCGCGGCTTCAGGAGGTGTGCGTTTGATTCCTAATGCGCAATGGTGCTTTTGGGTAGGAATTGAAGATGGTGGAAGTAATGACGTCAGGCACTATTGCGTGAAAACATTGACAGATAAATGGTAATTATTTAGGTATATTTGCGTTAGTATAAAAAAAACAGGTTCCGAATCCACATCCACGGCAGCGCATGGTCATTCCTTCCGACA
>JAIFMG010000173.1 GCA_020048645.1 Bacteroidota bacterium
AAAAACAAAAGTACGTAGTTACCTAATTGCAATTTTATAAAAGCCAATGCCTGGTATTCAATGATTTGTAAGTTACGATTTCCAAGTTGGGGTAAGCTCGCTCGATCAGAGCGAGAAGAGTCTCAATCCTTCTTCAAACTGGATAGGGTTAAAAAGTCGGACAAAACATTGACAATCGTATCATGCGAGCAAAGTCTCAATCCTTCTTCAAACTGGATAGGGTTAAAAAGATTGGGAGTCCGCCTTGACTTGTACGGAAAACCGTGTCTCAATCCTTCTTCAAACTGGATAGGGTTAAAAAGGTTCTCAAGTCTCTTCACCATCAAGTTCGATGAGTCTCAATCCTTCTTCAAACTGGATAGGGTTAAAAAGACTGATCTCATGAAACTGAAAATAATAATCAATGAGGGTCTCAATCCTTCTTCAAACTGGATAGGGTTAAAAAGCATTTTGTCCGCCAAGGAGCGGAGCGCCAAGCTCAGGGGTCTCAATCCTTCTTCAAACTGGATAGGGTTAAAAAGTCGACTCTTACGTCATTGAGAAAGCTCCTCCGCGGTCTCAATCCTTCTTCAAACTGGATAGGGTTAAAAAGATTTCAGGTCTGGACATGTCGGAAAAAAGGTTTGACTGTCTCAATCCTTCTTCAAACTGGATAGGGTTAAAAAGGTTTATCGCGGCCGATTCATGACATCGGGATCCGAGCAGGTCTCAATCCTTCTTCAAACTGGATAGGGTTAAAAAGGACTTAAAATACGTAACCACGCTCGATCAAACCGAAGTCTCAATCCTTCTTCAAACTGGATAGGGTTAAAAAGCAATAAGCAAACAACCAGTCATGGAAAAAGAGACCGTGTCTCAATCCTTCTTCAAACTGGATAGGGTTAAAAAGGGGAATTAGCCGCTGCGGCAGAGCGGCTGCCCCGTGCGTCTCAATCCTTCTTCAAACTGGATAGGGTTAAAAAGAAAGCCTTCAACGTCAAAAGCCCCCACCGCGCTAGGTCTCAATCCTTCTTCAAACTGGATAGGGTTAAAAAGGGAGACGACCCGGCCCAGGCCATCGAGCGGGCCAAGTCTCAATCCTTCTTCAAACTGGATAGGGTTAAAAAGCGAAAGATGAGTACACCCAAGAAGAGTATGACGAGTCTCAATCCTTCTTCAAACTGGATAGGGTTAAAAAGTAACAGTCGAAAATCGGATTGCGCGAGCAAATGCTGTCTCAATCCTTCTTCAAACTGGATAGGGTTAAAAAGCAGGAACCTGGCTGATCGTTTCAGCCTTGGTCTTCGCGTCTCAATCCTTCTTCAAACTGGATAGGGTTAAAAAGAGTTCGTTTTTCAATTCAATAACAGCCGCTCGGGGGTCTCAATCCTTCTTCAAACTGGATAGGGTTAAAAAGTTGTTAACCATGGAGGATTTTCAGCTGACGGGCTGAACAGTCTCAATCCTTCTTCAAACTGGATAGGGTTAAAAAGATTGTGTATCACAAACGAAAACAAACCATGAAAGAGTCTCAATCCTTCTTCAAACTGGATAGGGTTAAAAAGACTGTTCATTCGTTTTCGAGTCTGTTCCTCATAGAGTCTCAATCCTTCTTCAAACTGGATAGGGTTAAAAAGTCCTGCGGGACTTCCTCGCGGAAAACTTGGAGCAAAGTCTCAATCCTTCTTCAAACTGGATAGGGTTAAAAAGAATGCCCGGAAGCTCGCTGAAGAGCGAGCCGCACGGTCTCAATCCTTCTTCAAACTGGATAGGGTTAAAAAGATTATAGCCCGTCGTCCAATGAGACGGGAGTATTCAAGTCTCAATCCTTCTTCAAACTGGATAGGGTTAAAAAGGGCTGGATGATATTGATTGCAGAAACAGTCAATAGTCTCAATCCTTCTTCAAACTGGATAGGGTTAAAAAGGCTAAATTGCACAAACAAAAGGCACTAACCAACCGCGTCTCAATCCTTCTTCAAACTGGATAGGGTTAAAAAGGACTCTTGCTCCTCCGCAAGAGTGAGCAAGCGGATGTGTCTCAATCCTTCTTCAAACTGGATAGGGTTAAAAAGGTTCGATGGAGATGATCTGAAGGGCCCCGATGGGGGGGAGATGATCTGAAGGGCCCCGATGGGGGGGTGTCTCAATCCTTCTTCAAACTGGATAGGGTTAAAAAGCGGGACAGTTCCGCGCCGTCCGAACCCAGTTCGGACAGGTCTCAATCCTTCTTCAAACTGGATAGGGTTAAAAAGAAGTATTGCCCCGTTCCAGAAGTTTGCCAAGGGTCTTGTCTCAATCCTTCTTCAAACTGGATAGGGTTAAAAAGCGCTGCTGGTCGCGTAACCCACGCCCTGTCTTTCCAGGTCTCAATCCTTCTTCAAACTGGATAGGGTTAAAAAGTAATCGAGCTTGATCCGCCCCGCCAGCCCCAGGGCCCCGTCTCAATCCTTCTTCAAACTGGATAGGGTTAAAAAGATCGACCTATGAAACTCTATCAAATCCCCGTGCAAACGGGTCTCAATCCTTCTTCAAACTGGATAGGGTTAAAAAGAGCACTTTTTGCAAGTGACTGATGGACAGCGGCAAAAATCGACGTATTAACAACTCGTTTGAGTTTGTTCACAAGTCATTAACACGTTTTTTCAGGCCGCAAAATTAAACCATTGATGTCAAAGAACGTGCTTCGCTTCTGTTAAAGTTTGTTAAAACTTACAAAGTCCTGATGGACAAGGCTTTTGCCTTCAAAAGCAGGGACAAGATAGGCATTCCGCGGCAAATGGACAAGTCTTTTTAGAATTTTTTTGCGATTGGCACCAGCGGGCCGCCAGGCGTCTCCGGCCAAGCCTCCCGCGCGCGCGAGGCGTCCCGCGGCGCGCGGTGGGCTGGGAGAGGGGCCCGCGCCCCTTGGGCAGCCGCGGAGAAATGGTAACTTTGGGCGGCGGCATCCGACGGCACGCCCCCCACCAACCGAACCACCCATGAAATACCTGGTCTCCTGGATGGCCTACACCAACGACTTCACGCCCGACAAGCGCCAAGTCAACGAGCAGGGCCCCAGCCACAAGCTGCACCGCCACCAGTACAAGAAGAACGGCTACACCCTGCACCACCTGCTCTACTCGGCCCCGCACGACGAGCCGCGCGCCGAGGGCCTGGCCAACAGCCTGCGCCGCGCCTTCCCCGGGCACGTGGTCCAGACGCGCTGCATGGACATCGACGACCCCATCGACACCAACCTGGTGCTGGGCCAGCAGATGGAGTTCCTGGCCAGCCTCGACAAGGACGCCCGCATCGACCTGTTCTTCTCGGCCGGCACCGACGTCATCCGGCTGGGCTGGTTCCTGGCCAGCCAGTCGATGCGCGACCGCTGCCGGCTGTTCAGCATCCGCTCCATCGAGTACAACCACCACGAGCATCCGGAGTTCTTCCGGGTGGACTTCGTGCAAGACCAGAGCCTCTACGTGCTCTTCGCCAAGCGCCAGCAGCCCCCGCCCATCCCCGGCAAGCACTTCATGGGCCAGGCCCTGGCGCGGGTTTACGCTCTGGCCGAGCGGGTGGCGCAGGCCGGCAAGATCAGCGTGCTGCTGACGGGCCAGACCGGCACGGGCAAGGAGCTGCTGGCCCGGCACATCCACGCCAGCTCCAACCGCCGCGACCGGCCCATGCAGTCGGTCAACTGCGCGGCCCTGCAGACGCCCCAACTGCTCGAGTCGCGGCTGTTCGGCCACAAGAAGGGCGCCTTCACCGGGGCCGAGTCCGACCAGGAGGGCCTGTTCGCCATCGCCCACAAGAGCACGCTCTTCCTCGACGAGATCGGCGACGCCTCGCCCGAGGTGCAGTCCGCCCTGCTGCGGGTGCTCGAGGAGGGCACCTTCCGGCCCATCGGCGCCCGCGAGGACCAGCGCACCGACGTCCGCGTGATCGCCGCCACCCACCGCGACCTCGAGCAGGAGATCGAGCGGGGCAAGTTCCGCCAAGACCTCTACTACCGCCTGGCCGTGGCCGAGCTCGAGCTGCCCCCGCTGGCCCACTGGTCGCGCGCCGAGCGCCAGCAGCTCATCGACCACCTGGCCCGCCAACTGCCCCGCGAGATGAAGCTGCCCGGCCTGGGCCTCCAGTTCGACGACGACGCCCTCCAGGCCCTGCTCGACCACCCCTTCCCCGGCAACATCCGCGAGCTGCGCCACCTGCTCAGCCGCCTGCTGGTCTTCAGCCAAGGCCCCGTCCGCCTGCCGGACCTGCCCCTGAAGTACCGCTCCGGCCACCGCCCCGCCAGCTTCCACATCCACGACGTCGAGCGCCAGCACATCCGCAAGGTCTTCGAGCACACCCGCGGCAACCAGGCCGAGGCCGCCCGCCTGATCGGCTGGAGCGTCAACACCCTCAAGGGCCGCTGCAAGGACTACGGCATCCGCCGCGAAGATTTCGCCTGACGGCCTATGCCTTCTTGACGCCCCCGCTGTCAAGCCCTGATAGCGTCCCCCAAGCTCCCGGCCTGGAAATCAAGCCCCATCGCCCCTGGCACGCCCTTGGTCCTTCCGGCCCCCGGTCCGAGCCTTCCGCGAAAGACGAAAAACTTACGCGCACCTAGTTGATAAAATCCCCCACCAGAAAGTTTGCCCGCTCGAATTTATTGCCTATCATTGGAACCTGTAACACGAAAGCAAGCCCTGGCCTGAAACCTGCCCACCCCTCCCGGCAGGCCCTTCGTCCCACAAACGCCCCACCAAGCCTTCCCGACCATGATAAAGATCAGCTTCCACTGCCAGACCCTGACGCCGATGTTCCTGGCCGGCGCCGACAACAGGACCCCCGAACTCCGCCCCCAAAGCGTCAAAGGAGCCATGCGCTTCTGGTGGAGGGCCGTCCACCCGCATCTGGTTACCAAAAGCGGACTTTCTTGGGATTACAAGGCCCTTTCCGCGGCCGAAAGCGAGCTGATGGGGGGCACGGGCGACAAGGAAGGCCGAAGCAAGTTCAGCATCCGGCTCCGGCCCGTGCAGACCAAGGTGGACAAGGCCTTCCCGGTTCCGCACAAAAAGAACATGACCAAGAAGGCATACACCGAAGGTTCCACCTTCATCATCGACCTGGGCTTCAAGCCCGACCATGCCGGTCATGCCGCCAACGCCTCGGCGCTGCTGATGCTGGCCCTCGCGCTCGGCGGCCTGGGCAACCGCGCCCGGCGGGGCATGGGCAGCGTCCAGGTTACCCGCGTCGAGGACAACCTGAACGATCTGGGCCTCAATCGGCTCGATCTGAAATACCCCGGCACGCTCGCCGACATCATGGAGCTGGTCAAGAAGGTTACGGATGGGAGGGCGCCTTATTTCGTCCAAAGTTCTGGGCTGCAATACACTGGCCTGGCCTTCCCCGACTATCCCTTCATCCGTTCCGTCGAGGTGGGCACTCCCAAGAAGAACATGCTGTTCGCCACCAGCCAGGCCACGCACGACCTGAAGGAGACGTATGGCTCTCGCTATGAGGCGACCATGGGCACGGCCGCCCGCGACCGCTTCGCCTCGCCCCTCTACGTCTCGGCCCTGGCAGGGATGAAGCCCGTCGTTACGACCCTGCACGAGGCGCCACCCGAAAACCTGAAACGGTTCTTCACCCAAAACATCCAAGACGAATTCAAAGAAAAGGTGCTCTGATGGTCTCAAACTACAAACGCAATCCCTATGAGCTGAACATCCGGCTCGCGAAGCTGGTCTTGACCAACTACCGCGGCTTGCGAGGCAGCCTGGAGGTCGATTTCGACGAGAAGCTCACGGTCTTCATCGGCGAGAACGGCTCCGGCAAGACCAGCCTGGTCGAGGCCGCCGCCGCCACGCTCTCGGAGCTGCTTCGGGCCTTGTTCCTCATACAGGACGAAGACCGCTTCCTCACCACCGAGTCGGACGTCAACAACGGCGTGCCAGCCAGCGAGCGCCTCCGCCTGGAAATGTCAGCCTGGGTCGAATACCACGACATTTTCTTGAAGGGCGATGAAGAGGACGGATCCGAAAGTTATGAGATACAGATGCCGGAGGAAGAGTTCATCTTGCAAATCAAGACGGCTGGGGGCAGGGGCTTGGTCTCGGAAGGCAACTTCAGCAAAGTGGTCGAAGCCCGGGACAACATCCTGGAAATGGTCCACCCCGACGATCCCGACAAGGCCCTCTACGCCCTGCCCGTGGTGGCCTACTACCCGAACGCCAGCGTCGAAATGGCCACCAAATCCCAGTTCAAGCCTTCCATCGAAGACATCGACGACCTATACAAGGACGCACTGCGAAGCGTTTACAGCTTTCGCCAGTTCAAGAACTGGTTCCGTTGGGCCACCCAACTGGTCGAGCAGCGCCACATCGAAGAGAAGACCAAGATGCTTGTCCCCGACAAGAAGAAGCAGATCGCCTGGATCAAGACCGCCGTCCTGTCCATGATGAACGATGGCCCCGAAACCGCGGACTTCGAGAAGCTCGCCGCCGCGACCCAGGAGGCCATAGAAAACGACAAATATGACCTGTTTCGGGAAGCCGACCGATTTTCGGACATTGGCATCGGCTTCAACCAGCAGAACACCGATGGCTCCTTCGTGCTGGTTCGGCCCGATGGAACCGTCGTCTTCGACAACCAGCTCTCCTCCGGCGAAAAGACCGTCTTCGCGCTGGTCGGCGACATCGCCTACCGCCTGGTCCTGGCCAACTACTACCACGACAGGCCCCTCGAAGGCAGCGGCATCGTCATCATCGACGAGATCGACCTGCACCTCCATCCCCGCTGGCAGCGCGCCATCGTCCCCAAGCTGCGCGCCATTTTCCCCAACATCCAGTTCATCCTGACCACCCACAGCCCGCTGCTGCTCGGCGAGATCCACCATAGGCACGTCAGGCTGCTCAAAGAAGGCGAGATCGTGGCCTCGCCGCCAACCCATGGCCGCGATCCCAAGAACATCATCGAAGATGTTTTCCATATGTCCGAAAGGAACGAACAAGTCAAGAAGAGGCTCGAGGAATTTTACAAAAAGCTGGATCTTGATGTGGAAGAAGCCGAAACGATCCTCGACGAGCTCGAGAAAAGCATGGGTGAAAACGACGAAGAAATCATTCGGGCAAGAGCCTACCTTGAAATTTTCTAAGCATGAAGCACATCAGGAAAAAAAATGAACCTGAGAAACTTAGGGTCTATCGGCAAACGACGGATGGCGCCAGCTACGACGGATTGCCCGGAGACACGAAGCGGGAGTTGAATCTGGCGCTGCTGAAAGATCAGGGCTTTCTGTGCGCCTATTGCATGAAACCCCTGGCTCCCAAGAGCAAAGATGTTGAAGGGGATGTTTTGTCCGGTGTCTTCGACAACAAAATCACAATCGAGCACATCTATCCTCGTGCCCTTTGCCAGACCCAGATGCAGCATCGACAACTCGACTACAAAAATCTTGTCGCGGTCTGCGATGGAAATTCCGAGGGCGAGTTTCACTGCGACAAGACCCAAGGCCCCCAAGGAAAGGCCTCCGGACAAGTAAGCTTGGCTTGCCTTGATCCCACGGATGCCAAGATGAGCGAGAACCTTCTGACCTATCTCCTGGATGGAACCATTTGCGCGAAGTCTGGGCGGCATGAATCCTGCGCGAACCATGACCTGAACACGGTGCTAAACCTCAACCATCCCGTATTGCAGCGGAATCGAAAAGCGGTTTTCGATGTTGTCAAAACGAGCCTTGAAGGTGAGATGCCCAAAGGCACTTGGAACCAGCAACTTTTCGATCGACAAATCGAGCGTTGGAAAAATCTCACCTCGGACAAGTATGGCGTCCGCCGCTACAAGCCTTACTGCATGGCCGCGTTGGACTTTTTGGAAAAGTTGAAGAATAGCCCCAAATATCAATAGCAACCATGAAGCAACTGTTTCTCTTCACCATAGGCCCCGTCCAAGGTTTCATCGCGCAGGCCCGGAAGACCCGCGACTTGTACGCCGGCAGCAAGATGCTCACCGAGCTGACCTGGAACGCCATGGCGGAATTCAAAGCCCAAGGGGGAGAGCTCATCTACCCCGAGGTCCAGAACCTTGGCGACTTTGCGCTCGAAAAGGAGAACCTCCCGAACCGCTTCGTCGGTTCCATCGAAACGGAGGCCGATTTGCGGACCGTTGGGCAGGCCATCGAGGCCCGCGTCCGGGAGGTTTTCACCACCAAAGGCTTCGACTCCCTGCGGGAAGCCCAGGGCGCCAAGCCCTTGGGCTTCGAAGAGCAGTTGGCGAACTTCCTCGACATCCACTGGGCCTTCTCGCCTTGGCAAGGCGGCTACGAGCAGGACTACAACAAGCTGGAGCAGCTCGGCGGCGCCATCAAGAACCTGCGCGCCTTCGACCAGCTCGCCGAGCGCGGCCGCAAGTGCAGCCTCTGCGGCGAGCGCAACGTCCTCTTTGTCAAGAGCCTCGAAAAAGAGCGCGTCCAAATCAAGCCCGACTGGGGCCTCTTGGAGTTCGACCAGGAAGCCCATCTGGACATCAAGGCCTTCAACAGCAACCTGGCCACGGTGCGCGGCTACAACATCGAAGAGAGCGAGGGCCTCTGCGCCGTCTGCCTGACCAAGCGGTTCTACCAAAAACGGAAGATTGAAAGTTTTCCCGCCACGGCCATCATCGCGCTCCTCAAGGACATGGAAGGCAAGGAGGACAAAATTGAGGAGTACAAGAAGAACTTCTCGAAAGAGTTCATGACTCGTGCGGTTCTCGATCGAAAGACTCAGGGTTTTGAGGCGGAAGTGGTTCGGGATTTCGACGACCAGTTCCTCTTCGAGGAGGGCCTGACCAAGAACAGTGTTCCCGACGAGTACCAGCGCAAATACGCCAAGAACTTTCTCAAGAAAGAACTCAAAGGCTTGAAGACCAAGTACTATGCTCTGCTGATGTACGATGGCGACAGCATGGGCAAGCTCATGAGCGGCGAGCTGCTGCAAAAGAATGACGACCACGCCAAACTGGATGAATTTCAGAAATTGGTATCGGAAACCCTGGGCGAATTTTCCATCGAAGCCATGAATTACTTGGATGGAAAAGGAGAGGACAAAATCGAAAAAGGGAGGACCGTCTATGCCGGAGGCGATGACTTCATGGGCCTGGTCAACCTGCACTACCTCTTCGACGTGATGAGGGAGCTGCGCCAGCGCTTCCGCAGACAGGTCCACGACAAGATCCACAGCAAGTTCCCTTTGAAAAGCGAGTTCAGCTTTTCCGCAGGCATCACCATCGCGCATTACATCAGCCCGCTGAGCGCCGTCTTGGACTGGACCCGCAAAATGGAGAAGAAGGCCAAGAAAGTCGAAGGCAAGAACGCCTTTGCCATCGCCGTGATGAAGCGCTCGGGCGAGATGCACGTGGCCGTCAGCACTTGGGGCGATGATTTGGAGGTTGTCGAGCAATGGCAGAAAGTCTGCGCGGGCCTCGAAAACGACTTCAGCGACACCTACATCCGCAAGCTCGCCCTCGGGCTGGAAGCCTTCAACAAGAGCTCCACGAGCGACCACGAGGCCATGTTCCCCGCCATTGCCAGCTCCGAGCTGAAAAGGCTCCTTAGGCGATCCTGCAAGATCGCCCGCAAGAGCAGCCCCAAGGAGAGCGCCGCCGACTACTTCCAGCGCGCCATCCGGCCCTTCTTGGACGCCAGCGAGGCCATCTTGGCGGACAACATGAAAGCTGCCGAGACTTCCCAAAACCTCTTTTTCAGCCTTGACATCATCAACTTCATCCATCGGATCATTCACGCACCGAAAAACGAGACGAAATGACCATCGAAATCAAAGCCCTCGACACCCTTTTCTTCAAAGACGCGAAGCCCTTCAACTGGGGCGAGAACAGTTGGGCCGATGGAATCTTCCCGCCGCCTCCTTCCGCTTTTTACGGTATGCTCCGAACCTTCTACGGGATGCGCCACGGCCTTTCCCTCCAGGAGATGGTCCGTCAGACCGAGTCGCTGAAAATCAACCAGATCGCGTTTGGGAAAATCAACGATGCAGCTAAGGTAAGCTTTTGGCCCTTCCCCTACGATTGCGTCGCGGACGGAAAAGAGAAAGGCATCGCCCAGCGATTGCTCGCTCCGCAGCCCTTGAGCCAAGTCAGCAACTACGGCGCGACCCACTTCCTGCAAGCACCCGAGCGGACCAAGGCGCTCTCGACCTCCCAGTTGTACCTGGAAACCAACAATTTGGATCGGTACTTGGCCTACTATTCCCCCGAAGTTGCCTACCAGGAAATCAAGGTGGAGGAGGAGCCCAAGATTGGAATCGGCATGGACAACGCCACCCGCACGGTCGAGGAAGGCAAGCTGTTCAGGGTCGGGATGAAGCGCGCCAACAAGCTCTGCTTTCTGATTGATTTCGAGGGCATTGACCTGCCGCTCGACAAGGCCACCGTCGCCAAGTTGGGAGCCGAAGGCAAGCATGTGTCCATTTCGCAAGCCCAACTTGAGCGGCCCGAATTTCCCGAGTTCGACGGAAATCGCTTCGTCGTTTACCTTTCCACACCCGCGTTTTTCGCTTCGGGCAGTCTGCCCACGCAGCTCGAAAGCCGCCTCGACGCCAAGATCATCGCCTGCGCGATGGGCAAGCCCCAGAGCCTCGGCGGTTTCGACATGCTCCTGCGCGCGCCCAAGGTCATGCGCCGGGCCGTGCCTGCCGGAAGCGTGTTTTACTTCGAGGCCAACGGCGCCCTCGACCTCGAGCGCCTCAAGGCCCTGCACGGAACCTCCATCTCCGACTTCCACCCCGAGCAAGGCTTCGGCATCGCCTTCGTCGGAAACGTCAAACCCGCATAACCCCAACAGGCATGAAAACCATTTTCACGACGGTCGGGACTTCCATTTTCAAAGGGCAGGAGCCGAGAAATCATGCCAAGTTGCTTGCCGACAAGATCAAAGACAAGTTCGTTTCGAAGGATGTTGATGCCTTGAAAGCACGAGTCGAGATCTCGAAAAAGGCCGAAATCATTGATTCCTCTGCCGAAATCGAGACCATCGCTAGGTTTTTGATGAAGGAAGCCCAGGTTTCGGACTTTCCCGAAGTAACGAAGGAGCTGAAGAAGCAGTTTCGCATCCACCTGATCGCGACGGATTCTGTCCTTTCGGTGGTGGCCGCGGAGCTGATCCAGGAGTGGATGGAGAAGAACCATATCCAGGCCATTTTCAGTCGCGACGAAAAGCATATCGCATTCGGTTTTCAAGTGGGCGACTTCCTTGATTTTCAGGAAAGAGGCGCTGCCAACCTCGCGGAAATCATCACAAAAAACACTTCTGATGGGGATTTGATTTGCGCCTCGGGGGGCTACAAGGCAATGCTTTCCGTGGTTACGGCTGTTGGGCAGGTTTACCAAATGCCCATCTTCTACAAGTTCGAGGACACCCATGAACTGCTCGAAATGCCAAACTGGCCCGTGGAGTTCGACTACACGCTGATTGAGGAGAATTACGAGGTGTTGAAGCGCAAAAAATCATGGCCCAGCTCCGAATTCGAGCAAGCGCTCAAGGCCGATGCTTTGCAGGAAAAGCCTAAGGAGCAAGTCAAACTTTTGCAGAAAAAAGGCTTGCTAACACAGTCCCAAGACCATATCGCGCTTACGTTCATGGGAGGGCTTCTTTTGGAGCGATATGGGAAGTTGAGGAGCGAGCAAGTCGATAGGAAACTTAACGGCAGGATCATGGAGCTCCTTGTGGCCCAATACTTTTACAATCAACATTGGCTAGAAATCGACTCGAAACATCCTCATGGCAGCGGTTTGAAATTGCACGATTTTGAATATGATGCCTACTTTCAATTCAAAAATGGCGGGGTCCTGGCCTGCGAAGTGAAACCTGGCGACAACATTCCTATCGACGAGGAGAAAGAAGAGGAAAAGTCTTTAGAGCACAAACTCAAAAAAGGGGGACTCAAGAAAGTTTGGGACTTGCACAAGGGAAATACCCAAATCAAGATTGTCTTGTACAGCCGCAAGCCGACGATTCACTCAAGTCCCCAAGCTCAAATCAAGAATCTTCTCGACGAACTGGACCCTGAAATGAGAAAGTCCATCGAGTTCCTTTGGCTGAGAACCCCCGAAATGAAGGACACCAATTTTGTGGTACACGACAACAATTTGAAAACCATCGACTTCAACGCATAAACCCTTTTTCCCAATGACGATCATCAAGCCCCTGTTTTTGACTTGTCGCACTCCCCTGCACGCGGGAGCAGGCAGCGACATCGGAGTAGTTGACCTACCCATCCAGCGCGAACGCCACACCAGTTTCCCGAAAATCGAAAGTTCCAGCTTCAAGGGCGCCGTCCGCCAGGCCGCGGAAGTCGCGCTGGACGTGCATCTCCACATCGAGAAGGTGAAGGAAGAAGACAAGGAGGTGGCCGAAAACATTCGACAGAACATCAAAAAGATCAACATCGCCTTCGGCCCCGAGAACGCGGAAAGCGACGACAGCCACGCCGGCGCCCTGGGCTTCACCGACGCCCGCCTGCTGCTCTTCCCCGTCAAAAGCGTGAAAGGCGTCTTCGCCTGGATCACCTGCCCAAGGGCCTTGAAACAGTTCGAAAGTGACATGGCCTTGACGGCCAACCCCATCACGATCAAGGGATTGGACACTCCACCCGAAGCGAAGACCGCTTGGCTGAATGGAGACAACAAGCTCAAAATCCAAGACAGCATCGTGCTCGAAGAGTTCGCATTCAAGGCGAAGATACAGGTGGCGTCGATTGACAACAAGATGTTCGGCAAGTGGCTCGCCGAGAAACTCTACCCGAACAACAAGTACTTGAGTGACAAGCTGTCCAATGACCTGGTCATCCTGACCGACGACGATTTCACGGATTTCGTGAACCTTTCCACCGAGGTCATCACCCGCACCAAGATCGACAACAAGACCGGGACTGTCGCCACCGGGCAATTGTTCACGGAGGAGTACCTGCCCGCCGAATCGGTGCTTTACAGCCTGGTCATCGCCAACCGCCCCATGCGCAAAAGCCTCGAGGGCCTGCCCATGCAAAACGCCGAGGATGTAATGGCTTTCTTTCAAAACACGCTTCCGAAGGTCTTCCAAATCGGAGCCAACTCAACCCTTGGAAAAGGAATTGTCGAACCTAAATTTTTGTAAGCCATGTCCAACAGCATAACAGGAATCGAACAGGGCCGCGCAAAGTTCGCCTATGACAAAGCCAAGGCCGCAGCCGAGAACAAAGGCAATTTCAAGGCAGAGGAGTACAAGGCTTACGTGAAGAAGCTGCCCATGATGATCAAAAGCCATGGACTTGGGCCCGCGATCGCATTTTTCTACTCCAAGAAAAAGAGCAACTCATACAAGCAAGTCTATAAGGATGTCGAAGAGTGGATCACCAAGCACAATTCCTTCTTGATTGCCAAGGCGACGGGCTCGGAGTTCGTGGACAAGATCATCACCTTGGATTCGTTTGAATACAGGGCCGTTACGAACGAAGTCCTTGCCCTGCTCAACTGGATCAAGCGCTTCGCTGATGGCATGATCGAAAAAGACGCTCCTCAAGAGAAATAATTTGAAAACGATGGAAAAAGGAACATTAAGCGTCCGGGCAGTGAAGAAGGGCTTCCATGCCGAAATCGTCACAGGTGACGGCAAGAAGCTCATTATTAGTGAAATCAAGTTCAGCGACGTCAAGCACGACGGCAAGCCTTGCTTGTTCACGCGGGCTGGTGGCAAGCTTACGTTGTTGAAGCTCCTCGATGGCACCGTGCTTCACGAGGTGCCGGTCGTCCATAAGGCCGCGCCCCCGGCCGCTGGTGTCGTCCCGACAGGCAACCCGCTCGCCCACTTGAAGGACGCTTTTTTGCTGGCGGATACCCGCTGGCCCAAGGATGTCCGCGCGCTGCCGATAACCGACATCGACAACTACTGGCTCAAACTCAAGAACGGCGCCCGATACACGGTGATGAAGGAGCAGAAGTTCCTCTTTTTCCGAAACGATGGCATGCCCGGAAAAGACGGCAGGCCTGGCGTTGGCGACAACTACCTGACCAAGCCGAACTACGGGGCGGTGGACTTCCGCACTTTGCAAGCCCGCCAACAGGAAAGCGCAGAATTGCTGCTTTCCCATCACCAGAAAGCCAGCTTCACGCCCGACTGGCGCATGATCGTGGGCCTTGGGCACGAGTCGGTCTATGAGGTTTCCATCTCGCTTCACCATGTTTACGGATTCCCCTACATCCCGGCTTCCACCATCAAGGGCGTTTGCCGCAGCTTCGTCATCAACGAGTGCTTCGAAAGCGACGAGGACAAGGCCAAGCGCGACCCGTTCTTCTGCTACATCTTCGGCGTGGACGAAAAAGGCTACGGCAAGGAAGCCACCCAAGGCCATGTGTGCTTTCTCGACGCCTTCCCAAGCGGGCCGCCTTCGATCGAGGTGGAGGTAATGAACGTCCACTATCCCGACTACTACGGCAGGCAGGCCGCCCCAACCGACACGCAGAACCCCAACCCCATCAACTTTCTGACGGTCGGGCAGAGGGACCTGCAAGGAAATCCCCTGCTCTTCGAGTTCCATCTGGGGATGCACCGGGGCACGCAGCGCAGCGACCAGAGCTACCCAGATTCGCCCCTAGAAAGTTTCCCCGGCACGAATGTCGTGGAAAAAGTCAAGAGCATGCTCACCCAAGCCCTAGAGTTCCAAGGCATTGGCGCGAAGACCGCCGTCGGCTACGGATACATGACGGCCAAGTAGCGCCCGGTTTCGCGCCGGTCCGCGCAAGCAAATTCCGCCAAGCATTTACACCCAAGCAACAAGACATCATGAGCCCATTCTCCCCACTCTATCTGCAAACCCTGAAAGCGGGCGCCAAGGCCTTCGGCGCCATTGTGGAAGGTACAGGTTTTGTTCCTGAAAATGAGACCATTGCCACCGCTTTCGCCCATGCGTTGGGGCTGGGCCGATGGACCTTGCCGAAGAAGGCCGAGCTGGAGAATGTCCTGGCCAACGTCAAGCTGCCCGGCGGAAACCCCAAAGACGCGCCACTTCCCAAGACAGGAAAAAGCTACCTGCCCGCCACGCCTTTGAGCTTAGGGAATTTCCAATTTCCCTCCGCCGAGCCGCAAGGCGATGTCCGTCAGCTTTGGGCCCGGTTCCAAAGCAAAAGCGCCAGCCTGGCCGCGACGGGCGACCTGATCGAGGCCGAGAACCTGCTGGCCTTGCTGCGCATGTTCGCCAGCCGCCTGCGCGCCAGCGACGAGCGCCCCGACGTTTCGCTCTACGAGCACGTCCGCCTGGCCGCGGGCATGGCCATTTGCCTTGAGCGCGCCGACGATGCCCGCCAGCCTTACCTCCTGCTGGGCGGCGACCTCTCGGGCATCCAGAACTACATCTACAACATCCAGTCGAAAAGCGCCGCCAAGAACCTCAAGGGACGCTCCTTCTTCCTGCAACTTCTGGTCGAAAGCGCCATTCGCCTCATCCTGAGCGAGCTGGGGCTGGCCAAGGGAAACATCGTCTATGCCTCCGGCGGCGGCTTCTTCCTGCTCGCCCCCAACAGCCAGGCGGTCAAGGACCGCTTCGAGCAGGTCCGGAGCACCCTCCAGCAACAGCTCTTCGACGAATACCGCACCCAGCTTTTCATGTCGCTCCACCACGTGCCCGTGGCCACCGAGGATGTCGTGGGCGGAACCATCGAGAAGGCCTGGAACGCCCTGCACCGCGGTTTCGACAAGCAGAAGCAGCGCCGTTTCCAGGCCCAGATTCAGGCCGACTACGCCGCCTTCTTCGAACCCACCGACGTGGGCGGCCTTCAGACCGTGGACGACATCACGGGCGAGGAAATCCTCGAGGGCAAGGGCCATTCCTTCGATGGGGACGGCAAGATCAGCTACGCCACCAAAGCCCAGATCGCCTTGGGCAAGGTCTTGCGTGAGGCCAAGTACTGGGTCGTTACGCCAGGAGTTTACACAGGCTTCGACAAAGACAAATCCTTCAGCCCCTTGAACATCGGCTTCGAGCACCATTTCGTCAAGCTGGAGGAGCTCATGGACCGCATCAGCACCTTGCCCAGCGGCAGCGAGGTCTTCGAGCTGAATCCCCGGAGCGAAGAGCTGGTTTTCGATGGCAAGGGCAAGCTCATCACGGGCTTCGCCTTCTACGGTGGCAATGACATGCCGTGGATCTTCGATTCCCGGGAAAAGTTCTGGCGTCCCAAGTCTTTCGACGAACTGGCCTTTTCGGGAAATGCCGAGTCCACCCGCGACCTGGACAAAGACCAGGACCTCAAACGCATCGCCGTTCTGCGCATGGATGTGGACAACCTGGGCCAAATCTTCATCAACGGCATGGAAAAGGGCACCCGCGGCTTCGCGCGCTACGCCACCCTGAGCGCCAGCCTCGATGTGTTCTTCATGGGCTACCTCAACACCATCCGCGACAGCCAGGAGTTCCAGGACAACTCCATCATCGTCTATGCCGGGGGCGACGACATTTTCGTGGTGGGCAAGTGGGACAAGATGATCGAGATGGCCCGCCAAATTCGCCAGGGCTTCGGCCAGTGGACCGGGGAAAATCCCTTCCTGACCCTCTCGGGCGGCATCACCATCGTTACGGACAAGTTCCCCATCATGCGCGCCGCCCAAATGGCCGATAAGGACGAGAAGAAGGCCAAGAAGCACACTTACAAGGGTTTGCCCAAAGACAGCATCTCCCTTTTCGGAAAGCCCCTGCGCTGGCGCGAGGAGTTCGAGAACGAGGTCATGGCCTGGCGCCAGGAGCTTGTGCCGATTGTCGAAGGCAAATCCGAGCAAGGCTTCCTCCAGCGCCTGCAAGAGTTTTACCACCAGAAAGAAGCATGGGCCAAGGCCAACGCCAACCCCGATTCGGGCACCAAGGCCAATCCCAAATGGCAGTGGCGGATGGTCTATACCCTGGCCCGCATGAAAGAGCAGCACAAAGGCAACGTCGCGCTGGTCAAAGTCGCCGATGAAATCATCGCCAAAGCCTACCAGGAAGGCCCCGACATCGCCCTGGACCACCTGGCCATCGCCGCCCGTTGGATGCACTTTGTCAAACGGGAGAGAAAAGATCAGCAATGAGCAGGTCAGTTTTGAAGCCGATTTCCATTTCATCGCAAGATTATTTTTTGGAATTAAAACAAGATTTCAAATGAGACAAAACCCAGCCCAAAACAGGCCCGTGAGTCCTAGCCCAAGCGGCAAAAACTGGAGCGCGGAGTTCAAAGACAATTGGATTTCCGACACCATCGACCGTGCTTGCATCAAGTATGCGGAAGAGTTCGGCTCGGAGCTGAAGGAAAAGCAGTTGACCACCAGCCAGATCCGCAACGTGTTCGGCGAGGTCAAGCGCATCCAGTCAGTCGGTTACGAGAAAGAGGCCAAGAGCTTCCTGTTGCTCAAGCCGAAGTTGGCCTATGCCGCCTCCCGCGACGGAGGTTCAGGACTCAAAGTCTTCAAGCAGGTGATGGACAAGGCCCATGACAAGGTGAATGACGCGAAGAGCTTTCTGAACTACGTCGATTTCTTTGAAGCTGTCCTGGCCTACCACAAGGCCGCTGGTGGCAAATGATTGGAACCCTACAAAAACAAGACACGACCATGAACCGACAATTGTTGAAAAAGATCGTCATCAAAGGTAAAATCAAAGCCAAAAGCGGCTTGCGCATCGGCGGCAGCGGCTCCGCCCTCGAAATCGGTGGGGTGGACCTGCCCATCATCCGCAACCCCATCGACAACAAGCCCTACCTGCCCGGAAGCTCCATCAAAGGCAAAATGCGCTCGCTCCTGGAGCTGAACCAGGCCACCATCGGCGTGGTTCCGATGAGCAACACGGTCAAGAATGGACCGAGCATGGACCCCAAATCCTGGTCGGCCAAGCTGTTCGGCAACGCCCTCAGCGGCAAGGACGAGAAAGCCTATGGCGTCAGCCAAGACCAGCAACGACCCTCGCGGGTGATCGTGCGCGACGCCAACCTCACGGAAAAGAGCGCCAAGGAGCTGGAAAAAGGCAGCCAGACGCCCTACTCGGAGGTCAAGACCGAAGTGGTCATCGACCGCATCACCTCGGCGGCCATGCCCCGCCAGCTTGAGCGCGTGCCAGCCGGTGCCGAGTTTGAGCTTGAAATCGTCTTGAACCTTTTCAGGGATGGAGGAGTAGAGGACGAAGAGAAAAAGTACATGGACTACCTTTTCTTGTGCCTCCAGCTTTTGCGCGACGACTACCTGGGCGGGCACGGCTCGCGGGGCAGCGGCCAAGTCGCCTTCGACATCGACCAGATCTGGGCCAAGGACACCGATACCTACCTCACTGGCGATAAGGGAGAAGACCTGAAAGAGCAGTACGCCAAACAGATTGAAAACCTGAAAAACTAAGCCATGGCCAAGAGAACGTTTCGGCTGGCCAAGCTGAGGTTCACTTCGCCACTGCATTTGAGCACGGGCCGGGAGTCCACCTACGACAAGACGCAGGCGACCCTCCAATCCGACACGCTCAAATCGGCGCTGTTTGCCATGGCTTTGCAGCTCTTCGACCCGCCTCCGGGCGAGGATTTCTTCCAGCAGTTCCGCATTTCGTCGGGCATGCCCCTTTGGCACGACAGGCTGTTTTTTACCAAGCCCCTGCCCAAGTTGAATTTTGATGGGCAAGAAAATGAGCACGCCAAGCAGGTCAAGGGCATCGCCTACCTCGAGCAGGCCGTTTTCGAGCGCTACCTTCGGGGCGAGCTGCCCAAGGTGCCCACCGCCAAGCAGTTGGACAAGAGCGGCAAGCTGATGCTGGCCACGCCCGACGAGCGCCTTTCGGCAGACAAGCCCTTCGAAACCCACATGCAGCAGCGCGTGATGGTGCCCCGCAACGGCCATTCGGATGCCGAGCCTTTCTTCGTGGAGCAACTGGTCTTTTCGCCGAAGGCGGGCCTTTTTGTGCTGATCGACGAGTGCTCGGACGAGTTTTGGGCCAAGTTGAAAGCGTGTTTTCGCCTGCTGGCCGACGAGGGCGTCGGCTCGTACCGGACTTCTGGCAATGGCCGCTTCGAGGCGGAGTTCGTGGACGCCTTCGAATTGCAGGTGCCCGACAAAAGTCCGGCGCAGGTGTCGCTCTCGATGGCCTTGCCCCAGGAGCAGGAGTTCGACGCCTCCGAGGGCTTGAGCTATGAGCTGGTCAAGCGCGGCGGCTTCATCTCGGCCACGCACGGCAGCCCCATGTCCTGGCGCAAGAAATCCATTCACATGTTCGCCCCTGGCAGCGTCTTCCAGAAAGCCTACGCCGGAAAAGTCGTTGACCTCCAGCCCCAAATCATGGACGAACATCCCGTTTGGCGCGACGGACGAGCGATCTTCCTGCCCTTTGTCTTCCAACCCCAAAACGACGACTAGCATGGCCCACGCTGAAATCAAGACCCTGACGCCCTTGCACGTGGGCAGCGGAACTACCTACAAATCAGGCTTCGAGTACCTGAGCTTTCCCAAGGGCCTGGCTGTCGTGGACCTGGAGAAGGTGCTGGACATCATCGGCCCGGAGAACATCGACAAATGGATGGCCATCATCGAGAACAAGCAGAACTTGTTGAAATACCTCACGACCCGAAGGCCAGGCTTGAAGCCCGAAGAGGTGTCCAAGATCTTCGCCAGCTTCCGCATGGGCGGCGATGAAGGCAAGGATTTCAAGGGTCTCCTGCGCACGGGCATGGACGTTCCGCTCCTGCCGGGCTCTTCCATCAAAGGCTCACTGCGCACGGCCTTCTTCATGGACAGGCTGTTCAAAAACCCGGTCGCGGCCAAGCGAGTAGGCAAGATTGACCGAAGAGGGAGGTACGCCGATGGCGATTTGATGCGCAACTTCATGGGCAAGGATCCCAACACCGACATTTTCCGCTTCGTCCAGGTGGGCGACGCGCACTTCGAGGTCGAGACCCAGGCGGCCATGACCTTCCCCTTCAACTACCGCTACGATGGCTGGAATCAGGAACTCCGCCTCAAACAGCTCGTGGAGGTCATTCCACAAGGCAAAAGCGCCAGTTTCGAGCTCAGCATCGCCCAAGCCGCCTACGAGGCCAACCTCCAGCGGGGAATCATCACCTTCAAGGACTTGAGCATCAAGGGACTACTCAAGATGGTCCGCGCCAACACGAGCGACCTCCTGGTCAGCGAGTACGACTACTGGAACGACCCGGACGTCGAGGTGGTGGGCGCTGCACAGAAGCCCAAGGATCATTACCTGGACATGATCAACGAACTTATCGAGCAGAACGAGGCTTGCGCGCCCAACCAGGCCGTGATGCGCATCGGCTTCGGTTCGGGCTGGAAGTTCATGACCGGAAACTGGATCGCGGACACGGATTTGGTCGAAGATGAGGAGTATGGCAAGATGGTCGGCACGATGCGCCGCAAGAGCTATTCCGAGGGCGTGCCTTACCCCAAGACCCGCAATCTGCTCAACGACGGCACGCCGCTGGGCTTCGTCAAGATTTCGGTGAACCTCTGAGGCCGGGCCAGCGTTTCGCACAGCAATTCCCATTTCCGCACTGTTTTCCCAGGACAACCACAACACAAGCAACCCGCATGAGCCAGCCAGAAACAGCCCCCAGCCAGCCCGAGGCCCGCAGGATCTCGGTAAGCCTGATCAGCGACCAGACCCTCCCGAACCTGCTCGTTTTGAGCTCTTTCCCAGGGCTTGATTTTCATGTGTTGGTCAGCAGCCCGGCCATGCAGAAAAAGGGCGCGGACAAGGCCCTGATTGTCGCCAGCGGCATTCCCCAGGAGCTTTTCCGCATCATCCTCGTGGACGAAAACAACCTCTTGGACATCCGCTTCAAACTGGATCGCCTGATGAGCGAGCTGGAGACGGGGCCTAGGGATTCCTTCGTGGTCAACATCACAGGCGGGACAAAAATCATGTCGCTGGCCGTTTTCAACTACTTTTCCGGCTTGCCCAGCCAGATCGTTTACGTGCCCGCCGGGAAGAACGCATACGCCGAAATCCACCCGCGTTCCATTCCGGAAACGGCCATCGAAACCCGTGTTTCCCTCAAGCAATACCTTGATTGCTACCAGGTTGACATGGGGTCTCAAGGAGGAGATTATGCCCTGGACGAGGAGTTCACGCAAGCGTTTTTCCACAAATTCATCGCTTTTGACGAAGCCCAGAAAAGGCTGCTGAATGACTTCCGTAAATTTCGTAAGTTACCTGAAAATAAGAAATTGACACACGATGGGGTAGCCATTGTCAAGAAGCATCTGAAAATTCAGGATGAGGAAGCGAAGGCGTGGCTCAAGCGTGTTGCGAGTTTTTTGCAGGAAATCGAATGGCCAGGCGACTTTCCGTTGAGCAAGAATCAGCTTCGCTACCTTTCGGGCGACTGGTTCGAGGAGTGGGTGGCCCAGCGCGTGCGAAACCACATGAAACTGGCGCCCTCGCATATCCTGCGCAGCCTGCATGTCCAGAAAAACGATGCCCCCAACGAGCTGGACGTGGCCTTCACCCATGCCAACAAGCTCTACATCGTCGAGTGCAAGACCTCCATCTACGATCCCGAAAGCGGGCGAAACCTGCTCGATGAAGCGCTTTACAAGGCCAACTCCATCCGCAAGGACCTGGGCCTTTTCGCCCAAAGCTACTTCTTCACGCTTTCCCAAAAGGGGGAGGGAAAAGACATGGTCAAGCCCCACCACGAGCTGCGCGCCAAAGCGATGGGGCTTACGCTCTTGGCGCTCGATGAGGTGAAGGAACTGGAAAAGCACCTGCCCAAACCCGAAAAAGCCTAGCCTCCCAGCTTGGCAATCGTCCGCAAAATTCCCTAACTTGCCACCCCATGCCCGACTACCAAGACGACGAATTCGAATGGGACGAGGAGAAGAACCGCAAGAACATCGAAAAGCATGGCTATTCGTTTGAGGAGGCCAAGGAGGCCTTCCAAGACCCAGATGGACTGGGACGAAACGATACCAGACCCGGAAGGGCGCTACGATGAGCCCAGGTTCATGCTCATAGCCCGACTGGCCGACGCCACGCTGGCCATCGTTTACACTTTCCGATCTGTAATCGGAGGTGATAGTCATTCTGGCTGACAAAAGAATTGTAGTTCATTAAATGTGGAGACCAGAGACCACTTGAAAAACGGGGCGGATACCGAAAAGCCAATGAGTAGGTGATTTTCACAAATGATTTCATGGAATGAAAACAATCAAAATTCTTTCAATTGTCGTATTTACCTCGATGCTAATGGCAAGTTGCGGCATTCACTCAGGATTGGTCGGTAACATTAATAGCAATACGACCAATGTCGAATTGAGTGAGAACAACTTCAAAGTCATTGAAAGGGTTAGTGGACAATCGACAGCTACCTATGTTTTTGGTATTGGCGGGCTTTCTAACAAATCATTGATAGAAGCAGCTAAATCAAAAATGTTAGAAAGTGCTAATTTGACAGGCAGCTCAAAGGCGATTATTAATGTTACAACTGAAAGGCATATTTCGTTGGTTGTTCCATTTTTCTATCGAAAAACTGTTACGGTGAGCGCCCATGTAATTGAATTTACAGAATAGACTCTGGGTAAGGAGCCATGATCGACTGGAGAGAAGCTTTGGAAAAGGAAGTAGCTGAGGATGAGGTCCTGCTGGATTCCAAGGACCCGATCCCGTACAGCAAGGCCCTGAGCCTCATTCGGAAAGGCTTCAAGGTGCCCATGAAATTCGTGATGCAGCCCGACGACGACGAGATCGACTTCAGCGACATTCCCGACCTGGACGACGACGCGATGGACCGCTGGGCATGGCGGGCCAACCAGAAGACCGACCGCCTGGTCATGGTGATGCTGGTCGCGGACGACGCGCTGGCGGGAGCCTTGCTGATGTCCGAGACCCGGGAGGTCTATCACCACATCTTCCTTTCGACGCCCGAGCTGGAAAGCCGGGGCATGACCTGGGCCATGACCAATGTCGCGGGCTCGTTCAGTCGGAAGATCCTGCTGGTCAATCCGGAAGATCCCGCCGACATCGCGGCCCAACTCGACCAGGAGCTGGCGCGGCTGGAGATCGGCCCCACTGACCGCTTCGTGGTGAACCTCGGCGGCGGCAGTCCGCTGGCGGTGCTGGCGCTGGCGGACTACTTCCGCGACCGTCCGGCGCGGCTGGTGCAGGTCGATCCCGCGGGGCCGAGCTGGCGCGAGCTGCGCCCCGAGCCATCGCCGCCGCGGCCCATCGCCACGCGACTGACGCCCAGGCAGTTGCTCGACTGCCAGCGGGTGGACATTCCGGGCTACCCCGACCGCACGAAGTTCGCCGACTCCGAGCCGGGGCCTTTGTCCGAGGACATGGGCCGCGAGGAGTTCAGCCGCTGGGCCGCCTGCTCGGCGCGGCGCTGCCTGCTGCTGTGGCGGGCGATGGCCATCTGGGATTTCCCCATCGTGCGGGACGGCGAGCAGGGCCGGGTGGACATGGCCTTCTCGCACTCCAACACGCTGCACCTGGCGTGCTGCCTGCCCCGCGCCGAGGGCCCGGAGGCGCTCACCCGCGCGCTCGACGCGGCGCTGGACCACTTCGCCGACCTGCGCCAGCGCTTCGTCGGCCAGCTCTGGACCCTCGCGCCCGAGCGGGAGCTGACGGAGGCCCACCGCGTCCGCGCCCGCGCCGCCGGGCTGCGCCTGCTGGCCCTCGAGCAGCTCGCCGAACTGGAAAAGCACCTGCCTGCGCCCGATATGCCCGAAGGCGTCAAAATCTAGCATTCGTCTCAAAATCAAGCGATTAGAAATCCAATGGCCAAGAAGTTCATCAGTTTCCTCGGAGCCGGGAAGTACAGCCGGTGCAAATACGTCTGGCCCGAATCCGGACAAAACACGGGCTACACCCTCTACATCCAGGAGGCCCTGCTGCGCACCTTCGCCAAGGGCGGGCAGCCGGGCGACTTGGCCCTGATCTTCGTCACGGACAAGGCCGACGAGTCGCACTGGCGCGACAACCCGACCTTCAACGAGGAGCGCGGCCTGAGGACCATCTTGCGCGACCTGGTCAAGGAAGAAGGCTTCCAGCACCTCGCGGTCGAGCCGATTTGGATTCCGGACGGCTTGTCGGAAGACCAGATCTGGGAAATCTTCCGCATTGTTTACGACCAGATTGGCCAGGGCGACGAGATCGTCTTCGACATTACCCACGCTTTCCGGACCATCCCCATGCTGGCCCTGGCCCTGCTCAACTTCGCGAAATTCGTCAAGGGCATCAAGGTGGAGCGCATCTGCTACGGCGCCTACGAGGCCCGCGACCCCAACACCAACACCGCGCCCATCGTGGACGTTACCAGCTTCTCGGTCTTGCAAGACTGGACCGCGGGCGCCAGCGACTTCATCCACTTTGGCAACGCCGACAGGTTGGTGAAGCTGGTCAAGGGAAACCGGGAGCTGTCGCGGTTCAAACGCTTCGCCGAGGAACTGGGCAAGAGCATGGACAGCATTTCCACGATTCGCGGCCGCGAAATCTATTCGGGCCAGGTTTTCAAGAGCTTGGAGGCGCGGCTCGCCGAAGCCAAGACCATCGAGACCAACCTGCCCCTGGGCCAACTGCTCGAAAAGATCGAGCACAAGATCAGCGGAATGTCGCGCGAGGACCTGCTCAACGGCTTCCGGGCCGTGCGCTTCTGCATTGACCACAACCTGGTGCAGCAGGGCATCACCCTTTTGCAAGAAAGCGTCGTTACCTACTTCATCCACAAGCTGGACGAGACCTGGAGCAACGAGGACGTTCGCAAGACCATCAGCGGCGCCCTGAGTGTCGAAGAGAAGGCCTTCAAGCACTGGTCCAAGAAGAGCCAGGAGCTGCATCCCAAGGTTTACGCGCATCCGCTGCATGGCCTGTTCGCCAAGACCTTCCGCAACCTCACGAGCCAGCGCAACGACATCAACCACTCGGGTTTGAGGCCCACCGCGCAGACCTCGGGCAAATTCGCCGCGAACCTCGAGCGGTACTTCCTGGAAATCAAGAAAGTCGTAGAAACCACCGAAAACACCACTATCTGATGCTGATCAACCTATCGAACCACCCTTCGGACACCTGGACCGCGGAGCAGACCCAGGCGGCCCTGGCCACTTACGGCGGCAAAGTCGAAGACATTCCGTTCCCGCCCATCGACCCGCGGCTGGGCCTGGAGGAAGTCCGCAACCTGGCCGCCGAGCACGTGCTGCGCTGCAAGGCGCTGCTCGAAGGCCAGCCGGAGCCCCACGCCATCCACGTCATGGGCGAGATGACCTTCCTGCACAACTTCCTGCTCATGGCCCGCTCCGAGAAGCTCACCTGCGTGGCCTCGACTTCCGAGCGGAAAGTACACCAGGAAGAGAGCGGGCGCAAGCTCATCGAGTTCCACTTCATCCGTTTTCGCAACTATTTCCCCGAATAATGCCTTCGAAACATGCTAACCCATTCGCCCGTGAAACCTGAAGGGGCCGTTCCAAACAAACGCATCGAGATGCTGGTGGTCGAGTTCGACCTGCCGCTGCAACCTTACGAAATCTACGCTTTCCGGGGTGCCGTCGCCAAGGCCGTGGGCTTCGAGAACGACCTTTTCCACAACCACAACGAGGAGGGCTTTCTGCACCGCTACCCGCTGGTGCAGTACCGCAGCTTCAACAAGCGCGCGGGCATCCTCTTCCTGCAAGATGGCATGGAGGAAATCATGCGCTTCTTCAACCGCGGCCCCCTGCCCATCAACCTCAACAGCAACAAGATAGAGCTCAAGCTCAAGAGCCTCAACCGCGAGGAGGCCTTTCTCGGGCTCCTGGCCGAGGGCCGCACCAAGCGCTTCCGCCTGTGGAACTACGCCGGCATCAACCAGGAAAACTACGGCGAGTACCAGCGCATGACCGACGAAGAGCGGGTCGCGCTGCTCCAGCGCACCATCACCGCGCACCTCTTGCACCTTTGCCGGACGTTCAACATCTGGGTCGAGGGGCAGATTTCCGTCCAGGTCGAACCGCTGCTCGAGCACCGATGGGTAACCTACAAGAACGGCGACGGCTTCCGCCCGCCCATCAAGCTCAACGCCTTCAACCTGAACTTCCACACCAACCTCAACATCCCCAAGTGGTTGGGCATCGGCAAGGGCGCGAGCCGCGGCTTCGGCGTCATCACCTGACCACCAGCCGCCTTCGCGGGGGCATGATGTGAACCATCCGGCCTCAGCGCGAGGCCTTCTCCGATTCCAGCTTCAGGTCTTGCGCGAAGCGGTCGAAGGCCTCGTCGAACGGCGGAATCATGCCCGCGAAAAGGAAGAACAGCGGACTGCCGATCTTCTCGCTCATGCGAAACCGCGTGCCGCCTTCGGGCAGTGCTGTCAGCGCGAAGATCCGCTCGCCCATCGAGCCGCCCCAGACCATGCGCCCATTGGGCTCCAAGGCTTTGACTTTCAGGCGAAAGGTCCGCTTGGGATCCAGCGCCGAGCGCAGCCGCAGGCTTTCGCCTGGGGCGATCTTGCCTTCCAAAGCAAGGATGGTCGAAGTCCATTTCGGGTAATGCTCGGCTTGGCCCAGCACTTGCCAAACCCTTTCTGTCGGGCTGTTGATGTCCATTTCCACGATGGTCTCGCGGCTGAATGCTTTTTTCACGGTATGCGCTTGGGCCATGATTTTTTTCTTGCAAAGATGCTTTTTTTGACTCGATCCCCAATGCTCCGACGTTTTGGGCTTGTAAGCCTGCGCTTGGGATCCGTCTCCCTGTTCTTGGAAATTCGCCCATCGCGGAGCTTCGGCGCAATAGTATCCAGGAGCAAAAAATTTTGCCCCCACGTCGTTTTGTGAAAGCTACCCAAAATAGCTATCTTAAAGCCGATTTTCAAGTCAAACACAAACATCGAGACAACATGAAAAAGAAAAGACATTTTTTCACCCTGGCCACTTTTCTGGCCTTGCTGGCTGCCCACGCCACCGCGCAGATCCAGGTTACTTTCCAGGTGGACATGAACGGGTTGACCGTCAGCCCCAACGGCGTCCACGTGGCGGGCGATTTCCAGGGCTGGGATCCCGCGGCCACGCCCCTGGCGGACGCGGATGCCGATGGCATCTACACCACGGACGTACTGATCATGCCCAACCAGACCATCACCTACAAGTTCATCAACGGAAATGCTTGGGGGGCCGAAGAGAACGTCCCCGCCGAGTGTGTCGGCGTCGGTTCCACCAACCGCTTCTTCGTGTTGGGCGACCAAAGCACCGTCATTCCGACCACCGCCTTCGGCCAATGTCCCGTCATGCCCGACGTGCAGGTTACCTTCCAGGTGGACATGTCGGGGGTCATGGTCAGCTCCAACGGCGTCCACATCGCGGGCAACTTCCAGGGCTGGGATCCCGCCGCGACGCTCTTGACCGACCCCGATGGCGATGACATTCACACCGTTACGCTGCCCATCGCGCAGGCTTACAACGTCCAGTACAAGTTCATCAACGGCCAAACCTGGCCCAATGCCGAGACCGTGCCGCTCGCGTGCCGCTTGGCGGGTACCGAAAACCGCGGATTCGTTGTGCCCATGGACAACTACACCGTGCCAGTGGTCGCCTTCGGCCAATGCCCGCCTCCGCCGCAGCAGTTGGTCGTCTTCCATCTGGACATGAACGTCAAAATCGAGGAAGGCACCTTCGACCCGCAAAGCCAGAGCGTGGCCATTCATGGCGATTTCAACCAGTGGGGAGCCGACAAGAACGCCATGACCGACCCCGAGTCCGATGGCATTTACACCGCGGCCCTCAGCCTTGGCCAGGGCATGACCTACCAGTACAAGTTCGCCGTCATAGAAGGCGCCACCACAACCTACGAGTTCGCCGGACAGCCCAGCAGCAACCGAAGCATCACCGTCGCGCCCGGAATGCCCGAGCAGAGCTTCTTCTGGGAAAATGACGAAATCGTAACCACTTACACCGACGTGGATTTCACGGTGGACATGCGGGTGCAGATCGCCCGCTCGCTCTTCGACCCGGCCACCGACACGGTGGAAGTCGCGGGCAGCTTCAACGGCTACGGCGCGACCCCGCTCCGGCTGGCCGACCCCGAGGCCGATGGAACCTACACGGGCACGGCCAGCGGGCTGGAAGTCGGCACCACGGTCATGTTCAAGTTCCGCAAGAAGAACGCCGGCCCCTACACCTGGGAGTTCGAGGGCATCCCCGACAGCGACCGCAGCTACGAGGTGGAGCAGGACGGTGAGTTCTCCGCTTTTTGGAACGATGACGAGGTGATCCCGACCTTCACGGACGTGGATTTCACCGTTGACATGCGGGTGCAGATCGCCCGCTCGCTGTTCGACCCTGCCACGGACACGGTGGAAGTCGCGGGCAGCTTCAACGGCTACGGCGCGACCCCGCTCCGGCTGGCCGACCCCGAGGCCGACGGAACCTACACGGGCA
>JAIFMG010000015.1 GCA_020048645.1 Bacteroidota bacterium
CTTTTGGGCGTCATCCAATGTTGGTGTGTTCACTCGTCCCATAGTGCCGCAAAGATAATATTATAAATTAAATCCAATCGCTTACTTAGCAGACATAATATTTGGTTTCATTGGATTAGTCTATCTTTGGATATAAAGTGCATTTAGAAAAGTAAGTCAACACTAAAAGAGGAAAATGAAACGGTTGAAGTAGGCAAGCATTTGTTAATGAGTCCAGTTTTAAAGTCAATTTTTCATGAGTTGATTTGTAACTAATTGATAATCAAGAATAAAATTACGAAAAGCATTGTAGGGATGAGCTTTTTAGACCGCTTATCGTTATGTTTCGATAACCGTTAACTTCATTGCTTCCACCATCCTCAATTCCCACCCAAAAGCACCATTGTGCAAGTAAGAATCAAATGCACACCTTGGGAAGCTGCGCCAATCCGTCAAACTATTGAATCGGCAAGTTGGCCTGATCATCAGGGCATGAATTGTACATAGCCAAATATACAAACTACGTCATCGAAAAGCAAGCGGCAGTGCTGTTTTTTTGAACTCGAGGACGAGTGGGGGATGCCGGGGCCTCGCCCTTGGGGCTAGATGGCCGTGCCACGAGCTTTGCCGATCGCGGGCTTATCGCGCCGACTTCGGGGCTTTCGCGGCGATGCCCCGCAGGCGAAGGGGGCGCAGCCTTGCGGTTGTATGCCAATTTGCGTTCGGATACGTCACCTTTGGAAGCAACTTGGTACAAAAGGATTTATAAATGATTTGAATGTCAATGTTTTGTCCGCCAAATCCGTTTGATGGCCGCGCTTTGCGACCCAGATCGTGCTGGCGAATGGGGCTTCCACCGTCGGGCGCAGGTTGGCACAGAGGGCTCTGCCCAAGGCACGAACCCGATGGGCCAGGCGGCATCATTCCGGAGGGCGGGGTGCGCGCGAAGGGCAGATTTCCCCGCCTCCGGCGGTCACGCCCGGGGCTGGTAGCGGATGCCGATGACCAGGATGTCGTCCACCTGCTCGCGGTGGCCCCGCCAGGATTCGACGGTCTTGTCGAGCTGCTCGCGCTGGGCATGGAGGGGCAGGGTGTGGATGTTGAGCAGAAGGTGGCGGAAGCGCCTGAACTTGAACTTCTTGCCCTCGGCCCCACCGAACTGGTCGGCGTATCCGTCGGAGAAGATGTAGAGCATGTCGCCCTTCTGGAGGCTCAGGCTGTGGTTGTCGAACTTCTTGGCCTGCTTGTAGCTCAGGTAGCCCACCGAGAAGCGGTTGGCCTTGACCTCGACCAGGCTGTTGTCGCGGATGAGGTAGAGCGGGTTGAAGGCCCCGGCGTACTCCACGGTGCCCGACTGCCAGTCGAAGGACAGGAAGGCCAGGTCCATGCCATCCTTGACGGCGTCGCCCGTGGTGTCCGAGCCGTCGAAGGTCTCGGAGATGCCGTGGTTGAGCAGGTTGAGCACCTCCGCGGGCTTCTCGATGCCTTGTTTGATGACGATGTTCTTGAGCAGGTCGTAGCCGATGATGGACATGAGCGCGCCGGGCACGCCGTGGCCGGTGCAGTCCACCGCGGCCAGCAAGGTCTTGCCGTTGCGTTCGATCAGCCAGTAGAAGTCGCCCGAGACGATGTCCTTGGGCCGGTAGAGCACGAAGGCGTTGGGCAGGATCTGCATGAAGGTCCGCTCGCTGGGCATCATGCCGTCGATGATGCGCTTGGAGTACTGGATGCTCTCGGTGAGCTGCTTGTTGGAAATGGCGAGCTCCTCGTTCTTGAGGCGGGCAATCTCGTTGGCCTTGTTCTTTTCGACCAGGGCGCGCTGGGTCTCGCGGGCCTTGCCCGAGATGAGCCAGATCACCCCGGCCACCATCAGCAGGGCCAGGAGGATCCCGGCCAGGATGGTCCATCCGCTGTTCCAGAAATGGGCCTTGCTGACCACCACCAGGCGCACGCGCTCGGGGCTCCAGACGCCGTCGCTGTTGGCGCTCTCGACCAGGAAGGTGTAGGTCCCCGGCGGGAGGATGGGGTAGATGGCCATGTTGAGGCGTCCCAGCTCGCGCCAGTCCTCGTCCCAGCCCTCCATCTTGCAGCGGTAGAGGTTCTGCTCGGGGCGGGTGAACTCGAGGGCCGAGAAGAAGATCGTGAACATCAGGTCGGTCTTGGTCTCGAGCACCAGCGTGTCCATCCGGTCGGCGTGGACGCGGCGGTTTCCCTCTTCGGAGATGATCTGGTAGCCCGTCAGCGAGACGCGGGTGGCCTTGTCGCTGGGGCGGACCGAGTCGGGCAGGAAGCTGTTGAAGCCGTTGGGCCCGCCGAAGAACATCATGCCCGACGAATCGAGCGCCGAGGCCCCGAGGTTGAACTCGTAGCCCTGGAGGCCGTGGAAGGGGTCGAAGTTGAGCACCTTGTGGCTGAGCTTGTCGAACGAGAGGATGCCGCGGTTGGTGCTGAGCCAGAGCCTGCCGCTGGCGTCCTCCTCGATGGCGTGGATGAAGTCGCTGGCCATGCCGTCGCGCTCGTTGAAGAAGTCGATGTTGTCGTTGCTCAGGTCGAGGCGGTTGAGGCCCGACTGGGTGCCGACCCAGAGGTACTGCTCGCTGTCGAAGTGCAGGCAGAGCACCTTCTGGTGGCTGAGGCCGTTGGCGTCGTTGGGTCCCTTGAGGCGGTAGATTTTCGGCTCCTGGCCAGGTGCGGCGAGCCGCACCAGCCCCTCGGCCGTGGCCAGCCAGACCTGCCCCTTGTCGTCGAGGGCCATGTCGAAGACCCTGTCGTCGGGCAGGTGCGCCGGCGCCTTGAGGACGGCGACCCCGGACTCGGAAAGGATGAACACCCCGAAGCTGGTGGCCACCCAGAGCCGCCCCAAGGGGTCCTCCTCGAAGGCGAAGACCTGCGCGTGCTGGAGGTCGCTGTTGGAGTTTGGGCCGGCCATCTCGCCGTAGGAGACGAAGCGGCGGGTGGCCAGGTCGAAGATGCCCATGCCCCTGGAAAGCCCCAGCCAGAGCCTGCCCTGCCCGTCGCGGAAGAGCGTGTTGAGGCGGGCCTCGGGCAGGCCGGCGTCCTCGGGGCCGAAGCGCTCCACCTGGCCGTCGGCGGTCCGCCAGCGGTAGAGCCCCCCTTTGGCCGTGCCGACCCAGAGCGCGCCCTCCTCGGGCAGGAAGCTGCTGGCGTCGTAGTCGGTGAAGCCCGGCAGCGGGTTGTTGGGGCCGTGCAGGCGGAACACCTGGCTCTGGAGCTTGAGGTTGAAAAGCCCGTCGGCCAGCGAGCCCAGCCAGAGGATGCCCGAGTGGTCGAGCTTGACGCAGGCCAGCTCGGCGGGCAGCCGCTCCGGAAGGTCTCCGCCCAGCTCGCCCGCGTCGATGAAGACCCGCTCGCGCAGGTCGAACAGCACCAGGCCCTTGTCGGTGGCCAGCCAGAGGCGCTTGTCGAGGTCCTCGGCGATGCCGCGTATCTGCAGGCCGCCCTCCGGGCCCATGCGCTCGAAAACCTTGGTCAGGCTGTTGAAGAGGTTCAGGCCCCTGTCGGTGCCCACCCAGAGGTTGCCGTCGGAGTCCTCGAAGAGCGAGAGCACCAGGTCGCTGTCGATGGAGTTGGCCTCTCGGGCGAAGTGGTGCCGCTGCTGCAAGGCGCCCGAGGGGGCGTCCCACCAGCAGAGGCCGTTGTCGGTGCCCACCAGCATGACCCCTTGGCGGTCTTCGAGCAGGGCGAAGTCGCCTGGGTTGGTGCCCAGCGAAAGGGCCTTGGGCGTGAAGCTGAGCCGCTCGAAGCGCCCCGTGCCGGGGTCCAGTCGGGCCACGCGGCTGGGGTAGCAGACCACCCAGACCAGCCCCTGGCTGTCCTCGAGCACGCTGAGCACGTTGTCGTCGGGCAGCGAGGCGTCGTCCGGGTCGCTGGCGAACCAGCGGGTGAACTTCCCCGTGCGCCTGTCGAAGCGGTTCAGGCCCGCGTCGGTGGCCAGCCAGAGGTCCTCGCCGTTGGCCGAGACGCAGATGTCCTGGATGTTGTTGCTGCTGATGGAGGCCGAGTCGCCGGGCGAGTAGCGGTACTTGACGAACTCGTAGCCGTCGAACTTGTTGAGCCCGTCCTGGGTCCCGACCCAGACGAAGCCACGGCCATCGACCTCGAGGCAGTTGACGTGGCTCTGCGAGAGGCCGTCCTCCACGTCGAACTGGCCCAGCGAGAAACCAGCCCCCTGCGCCAGCGCCATTTGGGCAAGGCAAAGCCAGGCGAGCAGCGAAAAGGCGGATTTCAGGGTCTGGCTCATGCGTTCAGGTAGGGAGGACGGTCTTTTGCCGCGGGCCGCTCGGCTTCCATCCGGCCCCGGAGGCCCAAAAATACAAGCGAATTTCGAAATTCCACGAAAAGCCGCTTCGAATGTCGCCTTACTTTCCGCAAAACGCTTCCAAGGTGTTCCGAAGTTGCGCCAAGGAGCGAAAAAGGTGGCAACTGGGCCACCTTTTTCTCCTTTGTCACCCTGCGGCGGGACTTCACTTGAGGCCAGCCTTGGCCCGGAAGAACTCGAGGTTCTGCGAGCTGGGGCGCTCGATGGGCAGGCCGTAGGCGCGGTCCCAGACGAGCGAGGCCAGGACGCCCAGGGCGCGCGAGACGCCGAACATGACCGTGTAGAAGTCGTACTCCTTGATGCCGTAGTGCAGCAGCAGCACGCCCGAGTGGGCGTCCACGTTGGGCCAGGGGTTGCTGACCTTGCCCGTCGACTCGAGGATGGCCGGGGCCACCTCATAGACCTTGCTCACCACTTGGAAGAGCGGGTCGTTGGGCAGGTACTTCAGGGCGAACTCGCGCTGGGCCATGTAGCGGGGGTCGGGCTTGCGCAGCACGGCGTGGCCGTAGCCGGGGATCACGCGGCCTTGCAGGAGCGTGTTGGTGCAGTAGTCCTCGATCTGCTGCTTGCTCGGCTCGCGGGTGCCGATTTCCTTGAGCATGTCGAACAGCCAGATGACGACCTCCTGGTTGGCCAGGCCGTGCAGGGGGCCGGCCAGGCCGTTCATGGCGGCCGAGAAGGCGTAGTAGGGGTTGCTCAGGGCCGAGCCGACCAGGTGGGCGGTGTGGGCCGAGACGTTGCCGCCTTCGTGGTCGGCGTGGATGGTCAGGTACATCCGGAACAGGCGATAGACCTCCTCGCTGTCGAAGCCCATCATGTGGGCGAAGTTGGCCGCCCAGTCGAGGTCCGGATCGGCGGGGATGATGTCGCCGGCATGGTATTTCTTGCGGTAGATGTACGAAGCGATGCGGGGCAGTTGGGCGATCAGGTCCATGACGTCCTCGTAGGTGGTGTCCCAGTAGTCCTTCTTGTGGACCCCGGCGCGGTAGGCCTTCTGGAACTTGGACTGGGTGGCCGAGGCCAGGATGCCGGCGCTGAACAGGGTCATGGGGCGGCCGTGCTCGCACATGGCGTCCAGGACGTCGTAAACGTGCTTGGGCAGCGACTCGGCCCGGATGGCCCACTCGCGGCTCAGGGCGTTGACCTCCTCCACCGTGGGAATCTCGCCCACCAGCATCAGGTAGAAGAGGCCTTCGGGAAGCGGCTCGCCTTCGGGGTTCTTCTTCGGCAGCTTTTCCTGTAGCTCGGGGATGGAATAGCCCCTGAAGCGGATGCCCTCCATCGGGTCCAGCTTCGAGGTGTCGGTCAGCAGGCCCACCATGCTCTTCATGCCCGAGAGCACCTTGTCGATGGTGATGTTGCCAATCTCGACGTGGCCGAACTCCTTCCGGATCTTTTTCAATTCCGCGGCCTGGGGGATGGCCTTCGCAATGAATTTCTTCTTCAATGACTCCATATCGCGTTGGTTGGGAATTAGGGGTTTGCTGAATTGTTTTTTATCATTTGCCCGCTAAGATAGTACAAAGCGCGGATTTTCCCAAGATGCCGCGCGACATCTTCGCGGGGCATCTTGGGAAGTGGCAAATCGTCCAGCAAAGTCCGCCGGCAAGGGCGATCAGAGCGCGTCCGTGCCCCTGGGATCCTGGGCCAGGGCCGCCGGATTCACCTTCTCGGGCTGGTACGAGATGCTTATCTCGATGGGGCTGCCGGGGCTGCCGGCCTGCGGCGGGTTGCGGTTGAAGACCACCAGGAGCAGGTCGCCCCTGGGCAGGACCTCGCCCTGCTCGACGATGCCCGCCACCAGCTTGTCGAAGTTGCCCGCCCTGCTCCAGCCGCCCTCCGGGTCCTCCTCGAACACCATCAGGCCCGTGCCCGGCTGTCCCTTGAGGTCGATCAGCAGCTTGTGGTAGTTCAGGCTGTCGCGGGGGTAGTCGTCCAGGTCCAGCCGGAGGCCTTGGAACATCATGCCCTCCAGGTCCAGGCGGAGGCTGCCCCGCGAGAGCCGCGCCTTGACCTGGCTGAGCTGCTGCCAGGCCAGGCCCCCGGGCTGCGAGGCGTCGGGCCGGGCGCTCAGCACGTCGTCGGCCAGGGCCTCATCGACGGCCTGGTCGTCCAGGAAGGGGAACAGGCTGCGCGCGTCGGCCAGCAGCACCGCCAGGAAGTCGGGGAAGCTGTCGTACAGGCCCGAGCTGCGGGTGTGCCGGAACAGGAACTGGGTCGGGTCGGTGTCCTCGGGGCCGATGCTCTGGTACATCTTCCCCGGCCAGTGGGCGCCGTTCTGCCCCACCAGGTAGGCGAAGTACAGCGCCGCCCCCTGGCCGTAGGCCTTCATCTGGGGCGAGTCGCGCAGGGCGCCCAGCTTGGTCTCGGGGTAGAGCAGCGGCACCTTGGCGAAGTCCAGGTTGTCGGCCACGCCTTCGGGCCTGAAGCCGGGATCTTGCCGGAGCACGGGGACGAACCACTGGGCGCAGGCGTCGTCGAGCCAGTCGAACTGGCCCCCGCGGTAGTGGTACTGGAGCCGGCGCAGCAGCACGTTGCCCAGGCTGGGCGAGGCCTGCTCGTCCCATGGCGCGAGGTTCTCCTCGAAGTCCAGCCCCGCGACGGCCAGGTCGAGCAGGCCGGGCACGAAGTAGAAGCCCTCCGCCTCCGCGTCCGCCAGGTGGATGCGGGCGCTGTCGGCGGGCATGGCGAAACGCAGGCTGCTGAAATCGTGGCCCAGCCGGCCCAGCCGGGCCTCGAAGCCCAGCAGGTCCTGCTCCTCCAGCCCTTCGCCCACCTCGATGCTGAAGCCCAGGCGGTCGGCCACCAGCGCGACGGGCGACGCGTACTCCACCAGGAAGAAGCCCGCCTCCATCGTGCCGAACTCCTCCTCGGCCAGGCCCGCCACTTGGCTCTGCCAGCGCGTCCGCAGCTCGGGCGAGAAGCCCTCCAGCCCAAAGCTGGCCGTGGCCCAGCCGTCGGCGCCGTAGCGCGTCGGCAGGGGGATGTCGAAGCTCGTCGGCTCGGCGTCCGGCGAGCGCATCTCCAGGCGAAGCATCACCCAGGCCCGCTTGGGAGCGTTCTCCGGCAGGCCTTGCTCGGCCGCCGTGGACGCGTAGGGGAAGCTCACCTCGAGGGTCCCGCGGAAGCTCTCCGAGCGGCCATGCACCTTGTAAAGGCTGGGGCTCTGGCCCGACAGCGACCTGCCCTCCCATTCCAGCGGCAGGCTGCTCATCGAGAGCGCGACGGCCCCCGCCTGGCCTAGCTGCCGCACCCGGACCTCTTCCGAGACGAACTCGCTGCCCTGGGCCGTGGCCACGAATTCCCCCAGGTCTTTCTCGGGGCCCCGCAGCAGAAGCCAGAGCGCGAGGCCGCTCAGCAAGGCCGTCGCCCCAATGGCCGCCAGGGCCCTTTTGCCAAGGCCCCGGCGGCTTGCCGCGGGGCCGATGTTTCTGTCATTCAGCTTTTTCAACTTTGCCTCCTTTTTGTATTCCTTTTCGAGCGTGTTCATCTGCATGCGTGTGAATTTATCGCGAAGATAATCCTTCCGAGCAAAAGAACAAAAAAGTAATCAGGTATTTTTTAATAGACGTTTTGTCATTCATGCAGTGGCTTCGATTTAACCCAAAGAGCGAATCCCAAGGCCTTGGATTGAAACGATGTCCCCTTCGCGCGTTCGTCTCATTGCGGGATTCCCCCCCAGTTGGTGGGGTCTCTGCCTCTTTTCCCCCAGCAGCGTCCAAGCATCCTTCGCGTTTCACTTTCGTTTCCCATTCGTGCATCCCTGGCCTCCACTATAAGAAATGCGTATTTCACATTTCGTATAAATTCACAAGAGTATTTTTTGGTCCTTTACAAAAGTGAGTGGGTAGCGCGAAAGGGATTGGCTCGAATAAAATCAAGTTTTCCGGTGCGTATGTATAGGACGGCCTTGGGGGTCTCTGCTTTCCTGTTACCCCTGGCATTGGCCTTGTCGGGTTGGAAGAGCGAGTTGAAGCTCTGGGGTATCCCGTTGGTTATGCGGTTTTCCAACCCGTTGACGATGCCGGCGCAATGCCGTTTTATGGTCCTGGCCCCCTCGACGACCTGTGAAGTCCTGCTGTGGTTGGCACACTGGCGATAACGAAAACCATATGCGTATGTTGCGGAATTTCAACGCACTATCGTTTCAAAATTGCACAAATGTATCTTTCTTGAACAATGTTTCAATCCACCACAAAAGTCCGCGATGATTGCATGTCGCATGCTATTGCCATTTCATTATCAATCATTTAATATTATTTTTTCAATTTCAGCCAATACATTTTCAAGATTTGGTTCAGAGCTTTCAAATATCCCATTTTCAGTATGTTTATGATGAGGGAATGTTTTTATTTCTCTATGATGTTGAACATTGTCGTATCTGAAAATCAATTCTTTTTCTTTATTCATATAATGGTATGAATACTTTTGTTTCGCTTTTTGGTTTGTATTAACCACTTCGTTAAAATCCAGTTGGGAATTATCATTGAAGAATGAGTCCAGTCTAAAAACTATTTCCATGGAGCAAAGTTGATTTAACAAAGTATCAAGTACAAAATCATCGTTTTTTTTATAAAACATATG
>JAIFMG010000104.1 GCA_020048645.1 Bacteroidota bacterium
CCCAGACGGAGGCCCCTGCCCCGAAGGTCGAAGCCGAGGCCCCAGCCGCCGAAGCCAAGCCCGCCGCCCGCGTCCAGCTCACGCCCGAAGAGCGCGAGGCCGAGCGCCTGCGCAAGAAGGCCGAGCGCGAAACCGCCAAGCCCCAGACGGAGGCTCCCGAAGCCAAGGTCGAAGCCGAGGCCCCAGCCGCCGAAGCCAAGCCCGCCGCCCGCGTCCAGCTCACGCCCGAGGAGCGCGAGGCCGAACGCCTGCGCAAGAAGGCCGAACGCGAGGCCGCCAAGAAACAAGCTGAAAACGGCCCCGCGGCCGACGATTCACAAGCACCCGAAAACTGACAACCATGCTGTTCAAGACTTTCAAAATCGGCGGGGTCCATCCGCCCGAGAACAAGCTCACGGCGCATCTGCCCATCCAACGGCTCGATTTGCCCAAAGAGGTGCGCATCCCCGTTTCCCAACACATCGGCGTGCCCGCCAAGGTCGTCGTGGCCAAGCGCGACAAGGTCAAGGTCGGCCAGATCATCGCCAAGAGTGGCGGCTTCGTCTCGGCCAACATCCATTCCTCCGTCTCCGGAACCGTGACCAAGATAGAGGAGAGCATGGACAGCTCCGGCTACAAGCGCATGGCCGTAACCATCAAGGTGGAAGGCGACGAATGGCTCGAAGAGATCGACCGCACGGACGCGCTCGTGCCCGAATGCGCCCTTTCGCCGCAGGAAATCATCGACAAGGTGGCCGCCGCGGGCGTGGTCGGCCTGGGCGGGGCGACCTTCCCGGCCCACGTCAAGCTGAACGTGCCCAAGGGCATGAAGGCCGAAGTGCTGCTGCTCAACGGCGTGGAATGCGAGCCTTACCTGACGGCCGACCACCGGCTGATGCTCGAAAAGGGCGAGGAGGTCATGGTCGGCATCCGCATCCTGATGAAGGCCCTGGGCGTCGCGCGGGCCGTGATCGGCATCGAGGCCAACAAGCCCGACGCCATCGCCGCGATGGAGGCCTTGTGCAAGAAGGGAAAAGGCATCAGCGTGCAAGCCCTGAAGGTCAAGTACCCGCAAGGAGGCGAAAAGCAGCTCATCCAGGCCGTCACGGGCCGCGAGGTGCCCTCGGGCGGACTGCCCGTGGCCGTTGGCGCGGTGGTCCACAACGTGGGCACAGCCTTCGCGGTCTATGAGGCCGTGCAGAAGAACAAGCCGCTGGTGGAGCGGGTCGTCACGCTGACGGGCAAGTCGGTGGCCCAGCCGGGCAACTTCTGGGTGCGGGTGGGCACGCCCATCGAGAACATCCTCGCGGCCTGCGGCGGACTGCCCGAAGGCACGGGCAAGATCATCAGCGGCGGCCCCATGATGGGCAAGGCCCTGCCCAACGCGGATGTGCCCGTGGCCAAGGGCACCTCGGGCGTGCTGCTGCTCGACTCGCCCGAGTCGAAGCGCCGGCCCATGCAGATGTGCATCCGTTGCAGCAAGTGCGTGAGCGTCTGCCCGATGGGGCTTGAGCCCTACCTGCTGATGCAGCAAAGCCAGCACAAGCGCTACGCCGACGCCCGCGACCAGGACGTCATGGACTGCATCGAGTGCGGCTCGTGCAGCTTCACCTGCCCCTCCGACCGCCCGCTGCTCGACTACATCCGCCTGGCCAAGGGATTCGTGCGCAAGCTGCCCAAATCCTGAGCCCGGTCCCGAACCTGAACGCAAACCCTATCCGTTTTCGCCATGAGCCAACTTTTGACCGTTTCGCCCTCGCCGCACGCGCACAGCCAGGAGAGCATCCCGAACCTGATGTTCGGGGTGGTCTATGCCATGATTCCGGCGGCCTTGGTGTCCTTTTTCTTCTTCGGCCTGGGGGCGGTGCTCGTCCTGGCCGCCTCGATCGCCTTCTGTCTGTTTTTCGAGTGGGCCATAACCAAGTACATGCTGGGCCAGGAGCCCCGCCTCTGGGATGGCTCGGCGCTGCTGACCGGCGCGCTGCTGGCCTTCAACGTGCCGACCAACCTGCCCCTGTGGATCCTGGCGGTGGGCGCGCTGGTGGCCGTGGGCGTGGGCAAGATGTCCTTTGGCGGCCTGGGCCAGAACCTGTTCAACCCAGCGCTGGTGGGCCGGGTCTTCATGCTGATAGCCTTCCCGGTGCAGATGACCTCCTGGCCGCTTCCGGTCGAGTCGCGGCTGCAACTGGTGGACGTCTCCACGGGCCCCACCGTGCTCTCGGTGCTCAAGGAAGGCGTCAAGAACGGCGAGAGCATGGATGCCATCATGGCGCAAGTGCCTAGCCACATGCAGCTTTTCTACGGGCACATGGGCGGCTCGATGGGCGAGATCGCCGGGGCGGCCCTGCTGCTGGGGCTGATCTACATGCTCTACAAGCGCATCATCACCTGGCACACGCCCGTGGCCGTCATGGCCAGCACCTTCGTGTTCACGGGCATCTTCTGGCTGGCCGACCCAAGCCAGTACGCCGACCCGCTGTTCCACCTGCTCACGGGCGGGCTGCTGCTGGGGGCGATCTTCATGGCCACCGACTACGTTACCTCGCCCATGCACCCCCGCGGGATGCTGGTCTATGGCGTGGGCATCGGGTTGATAACCACGGCGATACGGCTCTTCGGGGCCTACCCCGAGGGCATCTCGTTCGCCATTTTGATCATGAACGCCTTCGTGCCCATCATCAACAAGTACATCAAGCCCAAGCGCTACGGCGAGAAACCCAAGCCCGCGGCGGCCTGAGCCGCGTTTGCGCCGCTATCGCACCAACCCAAACATCAACCGCTATGGCCAAGCTACCTTCCACGATTTTCAACATGGTGATGACTCTTGTCATCGTATCCCTGCTCTCCGGCGGCAGTCTGGCCCTGATGAACGAGGCCACCAAAGAGCCCATCCGCCAGGCCCTCTACCAGAAGCAGCTCGAAGCCATCAAGGCCGTCCTGCCCGAGTTCCAGAACGACCCCGTGGGCGAGCTGGCCAACGCCACTTCCGAGGGAGGCCAGGCGCTGGAATGCTACCCTGCCCGCGACGCCGAGGGCAATCTGTTGGGCATGGCCGTCAAGAGCGTCTCGCCCCGCGGCTACAGCGGCGACATCTGGCTGATGGTGGGCTTCAAGGCCGACGGCAGCCTGCACGGCGTCCAAGTGCTTGAGCACCACGAGACTCCCGGGCTGGGTACCAAAATGGCCGACTCGCCCTTCAAGGACCAGTTCATCGGGAAAAACCCCGCCGACTTCGACCTGCGGGTCAAGAAGGACGGCGGCCAGGTGGATGCCATCACGGCCGCCACCATCAGCTCGCGGGCCTACGGAGACGCGATTGAACGCGCCTACCAGGCCTTCCTCCAACAAAAATCCGCCTTCGAGGCCCAACCTTAAAGCCATTCCGCCATGACCCATTCAGAGAATTTCACCAAAGGCTTCTTCAAGGAAAACGCCGTCTTCGTCCTGCTCCTGGGCATGTGCCCGACCCTGGGCGTAACCACGACGGCCTTCAACGGGCTGGGCATGGGCCTGGCCACCACCTTCGTGCTGGTCATGTCCAACATCGTGGTGGCGCTGGTCAAGGACCTGGTGCCCGACAAAGTGCGCATCCCGACCTTCGTGGTCATCATCGCCTCCTTCGTGGCCATTGTCGAGATGGGCTTGCAGGCCTACATCCCCTTCCTGTACGAGCAGCTCGGCCTGTTCATCCCCCTGATCGTCGTCAACTGCATCATCTTGGGCCGGGCCGAATCCTTCGCCTCCAAGAACTCCGTACTGCCCTCGATGATCGACGGGCTGAGCATGGGCCTGGGCTTCGCGATGGCCCTGACCATGCTGGGCACCGTGCGCGAAATCCTGGGCAGTGGCAGCGTCTTCGGCCTGTCGTTCGTGCCGCAGGGCGCCACCACCATCCTGATTTTTGTGATGCCTCCAGGGGCCTTCATCGCCCTGGGCTACCTCATCGCGGGCATCAACGCCCTGCAAGCCAGGGCCCGCAAGCCCAAGCCCGTGGCCGCCAAGGCGCCCGAGCCTTTGCCCGCCAACTGATGGACCCGAAAAGAAACGCTCGATAACCGAACAAATCCGCAGTCATGGAATACCTACTCATCGTCATATCCGCTGTATTCGTCAACAACATCGTGCTCTCGCAGTTCTTGGGCATCTGCTCTTTCCTTGGGGTCTCCAAGAAAGTAGAGACGGCCGTGGGCATGACCGGGGCGGTCATGTTTGTGCTGGTGCTCTCCACCTTGGCGACTTACCTGCTCATGAAAAGCGTGCTGGAACCGCTTGGCCTGGAATACCTGCGCACCATCAGCTTCATCCTGGTCATCGCCGCCCTGGTCCAGATGGTCGAGATCGCCCTCAAGAAAGTGAGCCCCCCGCTCTACCAGGCCCTGGGCATCTACCTGCCGCTGATCACGACCAACTGCGCCGTCCTGGGCGTGGCGATTCTGACCATCCAGAAGGATTTCAACCTGTTGCAAGGCGTGCTCTTCGCCTTCTCGCACGCCTTGGGCTTCGGCCTGGCGATGATTTCCTTCTCGGGTATGCGCGAGCACCTCGAGTACGCCGAGATTCCCGCCCGGATGAAAGGCGTGCCCATCTCCCTGATCCTGGCCGGCCTGCTGTCCATGGCCTTCATGGGCTTCGCCGGCATCGGCGCCTGAGCCGCCGTCCTCCAACACGCAAAACCCTCAAGGCACTGGTGGTCTTGAGGGTTTTGCGTTGTGATGCCATCTGCTGGATCAATAAGGCAATAAGGTCGTGTCCCTCCTGGGTTAGGATTTCTACTAAGGTTTTCATTTCAGACAGGGTGACAAGACCTTATTTTTGGTTAAAACCTTAGTAGATAATCAAATAGAGGTGTCAACTTGACCTTATTACCTTATTTTGACCCATGAATTTGTAACGTGAATTGGCCTTGTCGGCTTGGAAGAGCGAGTTGAAGCCCTCGAGTATCCCGTTGGTTATACGGTTTTCCGCCCAGTTGACGATGCCGGCTCAATGCCGCTTGATGGTCCTGGCCACCTCGACGATTTGGGGGATCCTGCTGTGGGGGGCACACTGGCGATAACGAAAAACAAACGGTGGCTGTTGTATGTTAGTCGCACTGATCATTGGTCTTTAATTCCTTTCTTAAAATATTTATCTCTTTATCTGATAAACCTGTTCCGTCTTTGATTATTTCGTTTGAATGACCTTTTGATATTAGTCTTTTTGCAATCTCAATTCTTTCCTCTTTTTTACTATCACGTCTTTCTATTTCAATTACCTCTTTTCTCATTTCGGTTTCTTTCATCTTTCGCAAAGTTTCAGCGTCTAATTTATCATAGTCAATTATTTTAATAGCTCGTGCAATTCCTTTATTGTTAACGTTTAATTTGTAATTTACAGGTTCTTTCATTGAAGCGTAGAACAAATCTAACCAATCTTGATAGTTTTTTGGTGTTTCTTCATTTTGGTATTTTTTTGAAGGATTTAAGAAAACCATATTATGTTCATACAGTTTAATTAAATCGCCCTTCAAATTTCTCGGGTTAAAATCCATAATCAAAACATTATCACGAATGGGTTGACCGTCTTTTGTATCAAAACGATAAGGACGTGCAAATACAACAACACCTAAAACTCTCTGTTTAAATTTATAATCTGCGGAACTTTTTTGCTGATTGGATATTAATGTAAGAAAATAATGCAAAAATCTGTCAAAGTTATGGTCGTAATCTATTTTTTGTATCTCAATTATGAAATTTTGGTCAGAAGTTTCCGCATAAATATCTAATTCAAAATTAATTGGCGATAATGGTGGCTCAAACTTTTTCTCAGTTTCAATTTTATCCACAATTATGTCAATATCAAAAAGATCTTTTACAAAGTTTTGAAAAACTTCTTTATCTGTAAAAGCTTTTTTGAAAATAGTTTCATTATCCAATGGTGCAAGCATAATTTTAAATTTTAATCTATTGCAAATTTAAGAAATATTTGGCATTCGTCAATTGAATTTAAAAATGGGTCTGTATATCACATTTAATAATCTGATATTCTGGTTCTTTATAAGAGTGTGTGGGTAGCCCAGGAGGCCAACGATGATTTCCGTCATGGTTAGAGTAGGGTTTCCGTCGTTTCCAAATACTTCTCCACGGTCGCTAGGGTCAGCTTTCGCCGCGCCTCACTAAATTCCATCACCTGCTGAGGTTGCGGTTTGCCTACCGGGCACATGCTCGAAACCGAAATCTTCATCCGCTCGCCTTCAATGTCGGTTACGCGGAGGCCAATCTCGGCATACCAGGTGCTCACCTTGGGGTCGTCTTCCCATTCCATAAACTGCCGCACCAGTTTGGGTGAATGCGTGTTGACAATGACCTGGCGCAGCGGCATTTCCTCATCGGTGAAGTCGTTGGACAGGCTTTTCAGCAGCTCGGCCATGGAAGCGATCCGAAAGGGGTGGATGCCGTTTTCCGGCTCCTCAAAACAGAGCAGGCCCGTGTGTTTTTCGTCATGTTCCAAGATGCAGAGCGCCAAGACGCGCAAGGTGCCTTCGGAAAGCACCCGCGACGAATAGGACTTGCCGTCGCGGTCCAACAGCTTGATGAGGAACTGCTTGTTCTCGGTGTCGTCAACAATTTGGACTTCGATGAAGTTGGGGATGAACGACTGGAGCTTTCTGGAGATCTCCGTCAGCACGATCGGGTCGCTGAGGCTGATGCGGTAGAGCGCCGCCGCCAGGTTCTCACCGCTTTGCGAGATCACGTCCTCGCCCCGGCTCTTGTCCGTGGGCTTGCGCAAATCTCCGGGGTTGAGCTGCAAGAACTTCCAGCTCCGCATCTCTTCCCGGGCCGCCAGCACGTGCGGAAAGTCCACCGTGTCGAAGCTGCTGAGCACGGTGCGCGACGCGTTCTTGAGCGGGAAGCGCCGCTTGTTCCCCTGTTTCCCGTCTTGGGGAACTTCGACCGTGGAAATGCCATTCTCCGTTTCCGTGTTGATATAAGGAACGCCCCTTCGGCCAGAGGCAATCTTCGGCCTCCAGTTTTCACGCGTTTCAGATGGGATGATTTTGATCCAATCGTCCTCTTGATGCTTGAGGTTCTCCAAATGTTCATGCGCCACTTCTATGTCTTCCATTCCCAAGGAGTTGGTGTATCTCCTGATTTTGAGTTGGTAGCGAAGCCGGGTATATTTCAGTGTTGCGTCGTTGCCCCAAGCGTCCTTGATATTCTTGTTCACCAGCATCTCGATGTCGAACTCCATTTCCCTGGCATATCGGCCCTGGCCGTATTGGGTGAACATTTCCAGAAAATCTCCCCGCTGGCCGATGAACGCCTTTTTGATGCTGTCCGTTTCCGCCAATTTCGCGAGCAGCATCAAAGCGTCAAACAAATTGCTCTTGCCCGAGGCGTTGGTGCCCGCGACCAAGGTAAGGGGCGTGAACTCCATCTCGAAGTTGTGGAAGGACTTGAAGCCCGATATTTTCAGCCTTGTTATCATCTTGACGTTGTGGTATTGAAAAATCCTGTTGCCATTCCCTGCGGCTTGCCGTCAACCTGCGAAGCCCAAATTCGAAACCCCATGAAAGCCAAGGCGTTCGTGCTTTTGCCCAACGCGTCGGCCCAATCGTGTTGGGTAGCGCAATTTACGCTGCCCAGGGCAGATTGCCAAATCCTGGAACTTCCCCACAAGACAAATGAACGCTCCCCGCTGTTTGGGGCAGCAAGGCCTTCGCAAGCCTACCGCAAGCTCTCCGCAAAAAATTCCCCAGCACGTCATCCTCGGCTGGAAAACGGCTGGGGAAGCAGGCGGGCAGGGCCAAGGGCCGCGCTCAGATCTTCTGCTCGATGTAGCGCAGGAACTCGGCGCGGGTTTCTGGTTCGTTGAAGCGGCCGTGGTAGGAAGCCGTCAGCGTGGTGCTGCTCTCGTCCTGAATGCCCCGCGAGGAGACGCAGAGGTGCTTGGCCTCGATGACCACGGCCACGTCCTGGGTGTCGAGGGAGCGCCGGAGGGCGTCGGCTATCTGCACCGAGAGCCGCTCCTGCACCTGCGGACGCCGCGCGAAGTGGTTGACGATGCGGTTGATCTTCGAGAGGCCCACGACGGTGCCGCTGGAGATGTAGGCCACGTGGGCCTTGCCGATGATGGGAAGGAAATGGTGCTCGCAGGTGGAATTGACGTTGATGTTCTTTTCCACGAGCATCTCCCCGTACCGGTACTTGTTTTCGAATACCCTCATGTCGGGCAGGTTCTTCGGGTTGAGGCCACTGAAGATCTCCTGGACGAACATCTTGGCCACGCGGCGGGGGGTTCCGCTCAGGCTGTCGTCGTTGAGGTCCAGGCCCAGGGTCTTCATGATTTCGGCGAAATGCCCCTCGATGATGCGCATCTTATCCTGGTCGTCCAGCAAAAAAGCGTCCTCCACCAGGGGCGTTTCAATCGAGGTACCGACATGCTCATCGCCGAGGAGGTCATCGGCGAGTTCATTGTCCTTCATATTCAACGAAATTGCGTTCAGTTTCATAGAGCGTTACTTTTATTTCATACTTCTTGTCGATTTTCTCGCGAAGGATTTTCCAGATCACAATGGCGATGTTCTCGGCCGTGGGGTTGAGGTTCCGGAAGTCTTCCACCTCGGTGTAGAGGTTCCGGTGGTCGAAGCGGTCGAGCACGTGCTCGTTGATCATGTCCCGGAGGATCTTCAGATCGATAAGATAGCCCGTTTCTGGATCCAGTTCGCCAGTAACTTTGACAATTACCTCGTAATTGTGCCCATGAAACTGCGGATTGTTGCAATCGCCAAACACTCGTTGGTTCTTTTCGTCGTCCCAATTGGGGTTGTGCAGCCGATGCGCGGCCGAGAAGTGGCCTTTTCTACAAACGGTGATTCTCATTTTGTTGGGTTTTCGGTGCAGGTAAAACGTTGGAAGGAAGCTAATCGGCCAGCTCCTCGAAGGCTTCCGCGAGGGCCTGGCCATCAAGGTTCTTGCCGATGAGCACGAGCTGGCTTTCCGCCGGGGCCGGGACCTCGGAGCCGACGGGCAGAAGCAGGAAGCTGTGCCGGACGGCCTGCGCGACCCAGGCCTGCTCGGGCAGCTCGCGAAAACGGACGATGCCCTTGACGCGGTAGAGGCTTTTGTCGTTGAGCAACAGCAGCATCTTGAGCCATGCCTCGAAGGCTTGCCGGGGAAGCGGCTCGCTTCGGCGGAGCGTCAGTGCGCTGACGCCCTGGTGCGGCGCCGCGGTCAGGGCGATGCCCTCGGGCCGTGCGGGCACGACGGGCCGGGTGGCCAGCCGGGCGTAGTCGAAGTCCATGCGGTCGAGCAGGCCCGCGGTGTCGAACTGGCCATGCGTCGCCGTGGTGATTTCTGCCAAGGGGTTGATTTCCAGCAGCAGGCGCTGCCTCTGGGCCAGGGTCTCCGCGTCCACCAAGTCGGCCTTGTTCAGGACGATGAGCGAGGCCAGCTCCAACTGCCGGCGGGTCTCGGGCTGGTCGCGCAGGCTCTGGGGCAGGTTGAGGGCGTCGGCCACGGCCAGCACGGTGTTGACCCGGAAGCGCGGCGCCAGCTCCTCGTCGGTCAGGAACGGCTGCACGACGGAGAAGGGATCGGCCATGCCCGTGGTCTCGATCAGCAGGTGGTCGAACTGCCGTTGGGTTTCGAGCAGCTTGTAAAGGAACAGGTAGAGGTCCTCGCTGAGGTTGCAGCAGATGCAGCCGTCCGACAAGTCGAACACATCACTGCCCGGAATCCCGAGGATGAGGGCCTTGTCGATGGAAACACTGCCCAGCTCGTTCTCCACCACCGCGAAAGCCTTTTCGGGGAAGGCCTGGGTCAGATGGTTGAGCGTGCTGGTTTTCCCCGATCCGAGAAAGCCTGTCAAGATTGTAACGTCCAGCGTCCGACGATTGTCCATGTTTCAAAAATAAATATTTAAATCGGATGGAAAAGTATTTTATTCCCCACCTGCCGAAGAACATCCCACAAAAGAAGAAGCCCCCGCTTTGGCAGGGGCTTCGCTGGCGAAACAGATTCAAAAGGCTGCTCAACCGTGCTTTGCGCCCAGGTATCGCTCCGCGTCGAGGGCGGCCATGCAGCCACTGCCGGCGGCGGTTACGGCCTGCCGATAGACGGGGTCCTGCACGTCTCCGCAGGCGAAAACACCGGGTATCTTGGTTTTGCTGGTTCCGGGTTGGGTCTTGATGTAGCCCACCTCGTCCATGTCGAGGTATCCCTTGAAGAGGTCGGAGTTGGGCTTGTGTCCAATGGCCACGAAGAAGCCGTCGATCTTGATTTCCACGGGCTTGCCGGCCTTCCTGTCGCGCAGGCGCAGGCCCGTTACCACTTCGCCATCGCCGAGCACCTCCTCGGTCTCGTGCGACCAGAGGATCTCGATGTTGGCCTTGTTGATGGCCCGCTGCTGCATGACCTTCGAGGCGCGGAGCTCGTCGCGGCGCACCACCATGTAAACCTTCTTGCAGATGTTGGAAAGGTAGAGGGCCTCCTCGCAGGCGGTGTCGCCGCCGCCGACAATGGCCACGTCCATGTTCTTGTAGAAGAAGCCGTCGCAGGTGGCGCAGGCCGAGACGCCGTGGCCCATGTAGCGCTTCTCGGACTCCAGGCCCAGGTACTTGGCCGTGGCTCCGGTCGCGATGATCAGGGCCTCGGTCTCGATCAGGCGCTCGCCATCCACAACCGCGCGGTGCTTGCCATCGGCGCCGAACTCGACCTTGGTCACCAGGCCGTAGCGGACATCGGTGCCGAAACGCTGGGCCTGCTTCTTGAAGTCTTCCATCATTTCGGGGCCTTTGATGCCGTCGGGGTAACCCGGATAGTTTTCAACGTCGGTGGTGGTGGTCAACTGGCCGCCGGGCTCCATGCCTTGTACCATGACGGGTTTCAAACCCGCGCGTGCGGCGTAGATGGCCGCGGTGTAACCTGCTGGGCCTGAGCCTACTATCAGGCATTCGACTGGCTCGGCGGGGCCTTTCATGTCCAGCTCTGCCTCGGGGGCCGAGCTTGTGACGTCCATTTTCTTGATGAAATCCATTGGGTGAGTTTTTTTTTGCAAAGATAAACTTTAAGGCGGGCACGAAATTACGAAAGATCATCGAAAAAATCTATGCCGGTATAGACGGACGCATGAAAATTTCTTCATCTGACCTTCCGCGCCGAATACCCAGTGGCGTTCGTTGGTGAAATATCCGAAGCATCATTTTCCGACAAAATCCGGCTGTTCCGCCAATCCCAAAGCGATTGAACATGAATAGCCCCGGATGAAATCCGGGGGAGAGAACCGCTAGACCTTCTGCGCCGAATACCCAGTGGCGTCCAAAGGTGAAACATCCGAAACACCAGTTTTTGACAAAATCCGGCTGTTCGCCAATCCCGAAGGGATTGAACATGAATAGCCCCGGATGCAATCCGGGGAACAAAGAACCGCCGCGAACCAGAACCCCGCAGGGGTTCAATGCGAAAACCAAGACTTGCCAAGTCAATCTATCACGTTTGATAGCAACTTGCTACAAATTCCGGCCTACCCTTCTCGCGGCAAGCCAGGCCGGATGGAGTGGCAATGGCTCGCCCCAAGCCTCGCAAACTGGCTGAGCCAAAGGCGTCCCAAGACAAGCTCCAATTTTTTTCGACTTTTTTTGGTGAAAAATTTGGAGATATGGAAATCCTTCCTATATTTGCACCCGCTTTGACAATCGGGGTGTAGCTCAGTTGGTTAGAGTACGCGTCTGGGGGGCGCGGGGTCGGAAGTTCGAGTCTTCTCACCCCGACGATTTACCAAAGCCAATCCGCTCAACTTCAAGAAGTTGAGCGGATTTTTTTTGTGCCCTGCCCACCGCTCCTAGCGGAGGATGACCAGCTTTTCCATCTTCACGACCCGCTCGCCCGGCGCCTTTTCGATGCTGATGCGGTAGAGGTAAGTGCCGCGCCCGATGGGGTCGCCAAAGTCGTCGAGCCCGTCCCAGGCGATGGGCTGCGAGAGGTTTCCGCTCGACACCACGCTGGCCGACAAGTTGCGCACCAGCTTTCCGCTGACGCTGAAGATTTCGACGCGCACCTCCAGCGGCTGCCCGGGCTGGTTGTGCTCGAAGTAAAAGGCGGTCTGGCGGGTGAAGGGGTTCGGGTAGTTGAACACCCGCTCGACCACCAGCTCCGAAAGGTCGAGCACCATGAACTCGGTGTAGGCGGTGCTGCTGTTGCCGAAGTTGTCCCAGGCTTGCAGGCGCAGGCTGTGCGGGCCGTCGTCCAGCTTGGGCAGGCCTCGCTCCACCCTTCCCTCTTGGTAGCTGTCGGTCAGGTACCGGAAATCGCCCTGGATGTTGATGGGCGTCGGGTCCTGGTCGAGCCAGAGCAGCATCTCGCGGCCGAAGCCGACGGCCTGGGCGTTCAGGCCGTTCTCGTCGGCCAGGTGGGCCAGCAGGGTCGGCGCGCTCGGCACGATGCCGCCGAAGACGAAGCGCTCGTCGTCGAGGAACAGGCGGATGCTCGGGCCTTCGCGGTCGGCGGCCAGGCTGGTGTCGGTGCCGCCCAGCAGGAAGCGCTCGGAGCTGCCCATGGCGTCCTGGCCGTCGTGGTGGGCGTAGAGCGCGAAGCGGCCCGCGCCCACGTGCTGGGCAATGTCCTCGGGCAGGACGAAGGCCGCCTCGAAGCGCCCTTGCCGGACGCTCGCCTGGCCCTGGTGCAGCGGGTAGCGCCTGTCCCAGAACGAAAACGGCGTCCCTCCGGTGTTGGCATAAGTGATGACGTTCTCGGCCTTGTCAAAAACGAGCAAGTCCATGACACCCTCAAAATTCGGGTCGAGCTGGCCTTCGGCGCCCAGCACCGATCCGCTCAAGACGACGCGCTGCCGCCCCATGAGCGTGTCGGCGAAGGCCTCGAGGGGCAGGCGCTGGAGGCTGTCGAGGGCGATGCGCCGCTTGGGGTAGGCCAGTTGCAGGGCCGGGTCGCCCAGCAGCAGGAAATTGCGCTTGTTGAGGCTGCTGCCAGCGTTGACCTTGGTCAGGCGGATGATGTCGCCCATGCGCAAAGGCTGCCCGGTGGCGGTGTCGCTGGCGAAGACGAAATCGTAGAACATATTGTTGAGCAAGAAGTTGGGCGCGGCGAAAACTTTGCGCGTGGTGGTGAAGAGCGCGATGCCGCCTCCTTGCGGGCGCAGGAGGATTTCCTCGCCGCCCGATTGCAGCCCGGGATCGTCGAAGCGAGAAAACTCGCAGGTGGCCGTGATGAAGATCGGCATCCGCCCCTGGTTCTGCCACCCGGCAATGTCGGCCTTGGTCAGGACCTGCTCGCCCCCGAGGTTGATTTCGGAAGCGTGCCCGACATAGTTCAGCAGCAGCGCGCCCTGGTTGACTTTCTGGTTGATGGCGTCGCGGGCCTGCGGGTAGCGGTTGCCCGCGGGTGTCAATTCTCGCGGGTAGGCGTCGAAATAGACTTTGTTGATTTGGACGTCGGGATAAAGCTCCGCGGCCTTCGTGGCCAGCCGGTCGGCGTCGCGCATGTGCAGGTTGTCGTCGCCGTCGTCGGCCATGAAAAGCAGCTCGCGTTGCCAGCCGCCCGACGGCCGGGCGTTCATGTACTGCTCGATCTTGTCCACCACCACCGTGGCCTCCGCGAGGTCGCGCACCGGCAGTCGCCCGATGCCCAGATCCAGGAGCCCAAACGCCTTGCCTTCGCCCGGTTCGAGCAGCCCGAGGTAGTCGTCCGAGACGAACGAGCCGACTTCGCGCAGCGAAATCTCCGATTGGTAGGTCAAAATCAGGTTGGTGTTGCCCTGCCGATGCTCCCGCGAAAGGTTGTCGTAGCTGCCATCGCCCACCAGCAGCAGGTATTTGAACCGGTCTTGGCTGTCCTTCTCGAAGAGCATCCGGGCGAAATTGCGCAAGGCCGTCAGGTCCGCATTGCCCGACGAAAACTCGTTGTAGATCTTGTCCGGTGTGATCACCAGGCAGTTCAGACCGTCCTTGCGCTGGTGCAGCTCGGCCAGGCGCTGGGCTTGCGGTAGCAGTTCGGGGGCGCTGACAATCAGCATATCAGGCACTTCCGCGGCGTGCAGGTTCTGGTTGGACTGCCAGCCGAGCCCTGGGCCTTGCCAGCGCGCGCTCCGGTAGTCGGTGGCGTCGAAGCACCAGAACAGCCGCAGCGTCGAGTCCATCGGGGTGGAAAAGCTGCTGCCTTCAAGCGGAATTTCTTGTGTTTGGCTTGGGTCTGAAACATCCCAGATGCGAAAATCCGATTCGCTTTCCACCGTGTAGCGAACATCCAGTGCATTTCCCAAATTGGGGTAATGCAGGTAGAAGGGCTGCTGCCCTCCGCCAAAAAACATCCGGGCCCAGGCCCCCACGGAGAAGTAGTTCAGCCAAGCCAAATCGCTCGCCGTGCTGGGGTTGAATTGAAAGCTGACCTCGAAGCCTTCCGAAGCAGGTTGGAAGAGCAACTGCCGCCGATCGACGGTTACATAGTTGGCTATCACCGAAGTAAGCACCACGGGAAACAGAAAATGGGTGCTTTGCCAAGCCGGCAGGCTGATCTGGTAGTTGGTCAATTCGCCCGAGCGGCTCAGGAACTCGCTGCGGAAGTAGGCCGCGCTGTCGGTCGAAATGTGCGGAATTTGGACGTTGAAACTGCGTGCGTTGAGCACGTCGAAGCCCTCGCCCAACCATTCCTGCCCCGTGTGCAGCAGGTTTATCGAATCTTTCTCGTAATGAAACAAGGCAAAGTGAAGGTCGCTCTGCCAGTCTGTTGACGCGGGCGCGTCGGCCTCGGCAATGGGCAGGCGCTGCTCGCCCGATTCCTCGCTGAGGAAGTAGCTGGCCTCGGTGGCCCAAAGGTGCCCGCGGGGCTTGAGCCGCTGCTCGAAGAAATCCCACTGCCAACTCGTGTGCCCGGCGTTGAAAAAGCGCAGGCCCTGCTCGTCGTACTCGCTCGGCAACTGCGGCAGGTCGTCGGCGAAAGGGTCGCTGACCATGTGCGGCAGCATCCCCGCGAACCCGAAAACCAGCACCCGCGCCGGATCCTCGAAGCCCATCTGGCGCAGCTCATCGGGACCGATTTGGCAGACGCCGACTTCCTCGACGCTGATTTTCAGCCACCTGCCACTGGCCAGGCGCGACTGCTCGGACCAGGCGCGGGTGCTTTTGGGCACCACAACGGCCCGCGGCCCAACAGGCACCAGCCGAAACGAGTCGAGCCGCTCCACCTGGCCGCTGGCGGGGTCGCGGCGCAGCGGCAGGACCCGCGCCCAGTGCCGCGCCTCGCCCCTGCTCCACTGGCTCTGGCTCTCCACCCCAAAGCGCTCGGGCAAGGCCCAACCGCTCGGCGCCTGGGGCAACTTGCTGACAGCCAGCACTTCCAAGCGCAAATCCTGCGCCTGCGGCCAAGCGGTCTCCCAGATGGGACGCCCCTGCTCGTCGGGCGTCGCCCCCGCGAACCAAGGCCCCGGGCCGGGTCCGGCGGCGTTCCAATCGAGGCGATGCGAACTTTGCGAAAACAGGCTTGGAACAACCAGCGAAAGGAAAAACAACAACAAAACAAGGCGTGGCATGGGCTTGGGGTTTTTGAAGATTTTCCCAAAGGAACGAAAAAAGCTACTTTGGCGCCCCCAATTCTCGCCTTCATTTCTCTAAATCCCTACGAATGTTCGCTTTTCCACGTTTCCTCCTGCCGCTGGCCGCGTCCCTGCTGCTTGGGGCCGCCTGTTCCGAGCTACCCCAACGGAGCGGAAAAATGGTCCGCGACCCGCGCCAGACGCTCCCGCACTACACCTTGCGCACGGTGCCCGTCCTCGCCACCGAGCACCCGCGCGCGCAGGCCCTGGCTCGCTGGACCGACTCGCTCCGGCTCAAAACAGACTTCAACGGCGCCATTCTGGTGGCCAAGGGCGACAGCATCCTCTTCGAGTCCTACATCGGCTGGGCCGACTACCAGCGGCGCGTCCCGCTTTCCGACACGGTCGCCTTCCAGTTGGCCTCGGTCTCGAAACAGTTCACCGCCGCCGCGATTCTTCTGCTGCAACAGCGTCACCGCTTGCACATCAACCACAAGGTCAGCGCCTATCTGCCCGAGTTCCCCTACCCCGAAGTGACGATCCGGCAGCTCCTCACCCACCGCTCCGGATTGAGCAACTACCTCTATTTCTGCGACAAAGTCCTCAACGACAGCACCAGGCCCATCGACAACGCCGAAGTCATGGCGCTGCTGGCCCAGCACCGACCCGCGCCCTACTACCCGCCCGACCAGCTTTTCGAGTACAGCAACACCGGCTACATGCTGTTGGCCCTCATTGTCGAGCGCGTCAGCGGACAGCGCTTCGACCAGTTCATCCAAACCGAGCTTTTCGAGCCTTCGGGCATGGAGCGCAGCTTCATTTTCAGCCTCAAACACCACCCAGCCGAAAGCCACGCCGCCACCGGCTACCACTACCGCTGGCTCGAAGCCCTGCCGCTCTACCTCGACGGCACCTGGGGCGACAAAAGCGCCTACGCCACCCCCCGCGACCTGCTCCGCTGGCACCGCGCCTTGCTCGACGGGCGCATCCTCAGCCCCAGCAGCACCGCCGAGCTGTTCCGCGAGCAGTCGGGCGACCCCAACGACCCCTACGCCCTGGGCTGGCGTGTCGCGCACGACGCCGCCGGCAACCGATTCCTCTGGCACAGCGGCTGGTGGCGGGGCTTCACGTCCCTGCTGGTCCGCTCCGAGAGCAGCGAAACCGTCCTGGTCATTCTCTCCAACCGCGTCAACACCTACTTCATCACCCACCGCGACGAAGTCATCGAACTGGCCTTCAGCGAGTTCGTACCCAAGCCCAAACCCGCTCGGCCCCTAGCTCCCGAGCCCACGACCCACGACTCGCTCCCTTAGCCCAAGCCACCTCAATGGGTCCACGAAAGGCACGAAGGGCACGAAAGTTTTATGGAATCAAAATTTGACGGCATAAGTGAGACGATACTGCACAAGGAAGAACCATATGCGAAACAGTCCGCAAATTTTGATGTGTAAGTGAGATAAACAAAATTAATTTTCGTGAAAAAATTTCGTGTTCTTCGTGTCTTTCGTGGACAAAAAGAAATTTTCGTACACAAAACCCTTTCGTGGAAAAAAAAGAAATTTTCGTGCTATTCGTGCCTTTCGTGGACAAAAAGAAATTTCGTGGACAAAACTCTTTCGTGAAAAAATAATTTTCGTGCTATTCGTGCCTTTCGTGGACAAAAACAATTTTCGTGGCAAAAACCCTTTCGTTGACAAAAATAATTTTCGTGGACAAAACCCTTTCGTGGCATCACAACTCCCTCAGCAGAAAATCATCCAAACGAACATGCTCGATTCCCCTGTGCGTGTTTATGGATTCCATCTCATCCATTGAAACCACGTACTTGGGATAGTTGTCATCAATCTGGAGCAAGTTGCCGAACTCTCGCTCGATGGTCTGTGCATCTTGCAAGAGGTAAGCCACCTGGACGTAGATTTTCTCGTTGTTCTTTTCGGCCACGAAATCCACCTCGGCATTTTTGAATACCCCCACCAACACGTTGTAGCCACAAAAGCGCAGATGAGAGTGGACGACATTCTCCATGATCTGGCCCATGTCGTCCGGCCGGAATCCCGCCAAGGCGTTGCGCAGGCCCACGTCCTCGAAAAAAACCTTCTCGCCAATCTCGAACAGCTTTTTGCCCACCAAGTCCGTGCGCTTGACCCGCTGCACGACGTAGGCCGTCTCCAGAAAAGCCAGGTAGCTGACAATCAAGTCATAAGATACCTTGATTTGTTGTGCTTTCAAGTACTTGGCGATGGAGTTGGTCGAAAAGACGCTGCCGCAATGGCTGGCCAGAAACTTGACCAGGTCGGTCAGGAAAGCCATGTTTCGGATGTTGTAGCGGCTGATGATGTCCTTGAAAAATATGGTGTTGTATATGCTCTTCAAATACTCGAAAACCACTTTGTCGTTGTCGGGCAGGTGGATCAGGAAAGGCATCCCCCCATGCTTGAGGAAGCGCCAGAGGGCGGCGCGGCCGTTGGCCAGGCCGTGGAACTGCAAGAACTCGCCATACGAAAGGCTGTGGACCGGAAACTCGACATAGCGCCCGCTGAGCAGCGTGGCCAGCTCGCCCGAGAGCATCTGGGCGTTGCTGCCGGTGCAGTAGAGGTCGAAATTCCCCTTGAGCAAGAGGCTGCGCAGGGCCTTCTCGAAGCCCTCGATTTCCTGTATCTCATCGACAAACAGGTAGTTGTGCCGCTGCTGCGCCTTGCCGACGACGTACTCGTAAAGATCTTGGTAGTTCTTTATCGCATCGAACTCCATCTCTTCCTTGTTCACGTAGATCAGCCGGGCCATCGGGTTCTCCTGGCGGATCCGGTCCATCATCTGCAACAGCAGGTAGCTCTTGCCCGTGCGCCGCTGCCCGGTCAGCACCTTGATCAGCGGCTTGTCCACGAAGGGCCAAATCTGCCGGAGGTAGTTTTCTCTCTTGAAAAGTTCCATGCTATAGTCTGAATGTATCGCAAAAATACCAAAAGTTCCGACTATAACCTAAACTCTTCTCGATTTGGGCCAAAGTTCAGGGTATGGACGAAAGCCAAGGGTGCAAGGAAACCCGCCCTCGCGCCCTTATGCCGAATCGCGTCCGTGGGTCGAACATCCGAAACATCAGCTTCCGACAAACGCAGGCTGCTTTCCAATCCCGAAGGGATTGAACATGAATAGCCCCGGATGAAATCCGGGGGGAGAGAACCGCCGCAAACCAGAACCCCGTAGGGGTTCAATGCGAAAACCAAGACGAAAAACGCATCACTGCTCGTTCTCTTCCAGCGTGTCATACAGCGCCTCGCACTGCTGGTTGAGCTGGAGGATGCGGTGCCGCAGCTCCAGCCGCCGGCTGCGGTTGAAGGTGTTGCGGAACAGGTTCTGGAGCCGGCTCAGCTCGACCTTGATTTCGTCGATTTCGACCTTGATCTCGCTCAGCCTTTCCGGGCTCAGGCGCACCACTTCGGGCGTGTCCGAAAGCACGTCGAAGATGTGCGCGTGCAGCTCGTCGAGGTTCGCGGCCTTCGGGGCGAAGGGCACGGGCTGCTTGCCGAAGGGCATCCACTCGCCATGCACGGTGTCGCGCACCACGGCAACATCCTTGCCTTCCACCATCGGGTCCTTCACGGCCGTGGTCAGGTGGCACTCGTCCTTGTAGCGCACCAGCAGCAGCAGATGGTGGGGAACCCTGCGCTGGAAATGCCGGAGAATGTCGAAGATGTTGGCCTTCCGCTTGATCCATACTTCATAGACAAGCAATTCATCAAACTTTCCGGGCTTCATGCCGCAGGTGGACTCGTTGAGCTGGTGCGTCCAAACGGTTTTGGCGACTTCGCGCACCATCATCTTGCGCAGCCGGGCGTCGCACTGTTCCATGAAGTCGAGCTTGTAAAGCCGCTTGGGCTCCGCCAGCACAGTCGCAGAAGGAAAAGGGGAAAAGTCCATCGTTCACATCAAGATTAGGAAGGAAACCAGTTCGAAGTTTTCAGTGCCTTTGAGCTTGTCGGATAGGGCGGTGGTGCCCCCTGACTTGAAAAGGGATTTGACATCCTTTTCTTCCTGGACTTGCAAAATGGATTGCAAGGCCTTGCGGAGCAGTTGTGCGAAGGTATCCATTTTGCGAAACTGTCTGGTGCTTTTGGCGACCTGTTCGTAAAGTTTGACATTCGCCTGCTGCTGGTCTTTGCACAAGTGGCGCAAGATGTCCAAGATTTTCTTCGGTTGCGAAAAATCAGCCAGGATCTCGCCATCGAGGCCGACATAGGTCAAGAAATACGGGCTGAGCCGATTTTGCTTGCTGGTCTTCAGCTCGGGATCGGTGTTTTTCAGCACAAAGATCACGCCCGGCTGGCGTTCGGAGGCCTCAACCACGCCCATGAAGCCCTGGGGCAGAAAGCGGGCGACAGGATGCTTCTGGGCTAGGTGGCTGAGGTCGATGCGAAAATCGGTCAGCCCCAGGTCGGTGATGCTCACTCCTTCCTTCAAATCCTCCAGATCGACGGCCTGCTCGCGGAGCTTTTCGAGCTGGGCGCGCCGATACTCCAGGTCCTGTTCGATGGCTTTGAGCGGGTTTTCGCCCGCTCCCGTCATTTCGGTGCTGATCATGCGCGACTCGACGCGCTGGCGCAGCTTGATGTAATCGTCCAGCTTGCCATCGGGCCAGAAATTCACCATCGTGATGCTCTGGTTGCGCGAGCCGATGCGATCGACACGGCCAAAGCGTTGGACGATGCGGACGGGATTCCAGTGAATGTCGTAATTGATCAAGTAGTCGCAATCTTGAAGGTTCTGGCCTTCGGAAATGCAGTCGGTGCCGACCAGCAGGTCGATTTCCTCGACAACCTGGGGCAGGACAAGGTCCTTGCTCTTGGAAATCGGCGAGAAACAGGTCAGGATGGAGTTGAGCTGGTTCGGAATCTTGGTGGCGTTGTGGCGAGTTTTCGAGCCGGTTACCAAGGCCGCAAGCAGGCCGTGCTTCTCTTTGAAGTGCGCCTGTATTTTATCGTAGATGTAGGTGGCTGTGTCAGCGAACGCGCTGAAAATGATAACCTTTCGGTTGCCGGGATTGATGGGGTTGGCCAATTTCTTCTCGATTTGCTCGATCAGGGTTTGAAGCTTCGGGTCCTTGCCCTTGCTCCGCTTGCGAAAGCTGTCGAGGAAGCCTTCCAGGATTTTGCGGTCTTCCTCCAGGTCGTCCGCCCATTTTCGACGGTCCAAGTCGCCCCAGGCCACTTTGACGGACTTGCCGAAGGTGGGGCCTTTCATGGCGTCCTCGTCGCCTTCTTCCAGCAAGTTCGCCTGTTCGAGTTCGGCTTCCAGCTCTACGCTCTCGTCGTTCGAAAAGTCAACCCCATCGGTCTCATAGGCTTTTTCGCCCGCGGCTTGCTCCTTCTCGCCCGACGCAAGAAACGCCAGCGCGCCGTTGACTTGCGCCAAGAGCGTTTCGAGAGTCTGGCGGAAAGAATCCGAAGAGCTCTCCAGGCGCTTGAGCAGGTTGATCTGCATGAGCTTGACCAGGCTGTCTTCGCGCTGCCGCTGCGTGAACTCGCCCTTCTTGGTCTTCTGCGTATATTTTTTCATGTAAGCCTCCAAGCGGCTCGGAAGCACGTAGCTCAAGGGCTTGTAGGCGGCCAAGCTAAGGTGGAGCAGACTCTCGGAAAGGAAGGTGAACTCGTCCTCTTTGGCGTAGAGGCCAAGTTTGCTGACCACATTGACCGGGGCGTTGCGGGTTGGGAAGCGACCAATGGCCTCTACGTCGTAGTAGCGGGCAACCTGGCGCCGAGAGCGGGCGATGGTCAACGAATCCAACACGGCGAAAAAGTCGAAATCCAGGGCTTCGAGCAGGCTTTCCGTGGTTCGTTGCTCCATGGGCTTCTTGCTCCAGCGGTTGAACTGCTTTTGCGCCTGGTTGAAAATCGCGTCAATGCCCTTTTCGCTCTCCAAGGCGAGCAGGGAGTTGATCTTCGTCTCGTCGTCCTGGTAGGCCAGCGCGATCTGGTTGCGCAAATCCCAGAAGCGGTTGTTGACGGGCGTGGCCGAAAGCATCAGCACCTTGGTCTCGATGCCGCAGCGCATGACCTCGTCCATGAGGAACTGGTATCGGTTGACGGTCTTTCCGCGTTTGCTCGGACGGTTGCGGAAGTTGTGCGACTCGTCAATGACCACCAGGCCGTAGTTGCCCCAGTTCACCTTGGCCAGGTCCCGGCCGCCGCTATGGCCGCGCTTGCGCGCCAGGTCGGTGTGGAACAGCAGGTCGAAATGAAGGCGGTCCTGGGCCAGCGGGTTGTCCTTGTCGTTCGAGAGGTAGGTGCGCCAGTTGTTCTCCAGCTTCTTCGGGCAAAGCACCAGCACGTCGCGGTTGCGCTTGAGGTAGTAGGCCACCACCGCCAAGGCCGTGAAGGTCTTGCCAAGGCCCACGCTGTCGGCGAGGATGCAGCCGTTGTACTTTTCCAGCTTCGCGATGGCCGCCACCACGCCGTCGCGCTGGAAGTCGAAGAGCTTGTTCCACAGCACCGTGCTGTAAAGGCCCAGCTTGCTCGACGGCATCTCGGCCGCCTCGTGCTCCCTCTCCGACTCGCCCATCACCCGCGCCAGCGTCGCCGCGTAGAACAGCTCCGGGCTGTTGTCCTGGTAGGCCATGTACAAATGGCTCCGAAGCTGCGCCGAGACCGTTTGCAGCTTGAGCGACTGCCGCCAGATGTTCTCGAACTGGACCGAGAAGGCCTCGAAGTAGCCATCCATGCGCATCACGGGAAGGTTCATCGGCGGAAGCGGGCTAAGGCCCAGCTCGCTGGTGCTGAAGCCGTAGAAGTTGTTGAACAGCGCCTTTTCGCCCGAGGCCGTCTCCACCAGCAAGAAGTTGCCCGCGGCCGCCTCTTGCGGAACCGAGCGAAACACCACTTTCTTGCCGTCCACCCAACGGGCGAAGGCCTGCGCGATGCCCTTCTGCCGAAGCCCGTTGCGCAGGCTCTCTTCCTGCGTCGTCCCGGCCAGCATGCGCTCCTGCTCCGACAGCGCGAACGAAGGCTCCTTCGACGCCTCGAACGGATCTTTCAGGTACATCGGCCGGGTGAACAGGAATTGGAACGATTCCACCTGCCCAAGCTCGCTCGACAGCGCGTCGAAGGCGTACAGCGAGAAGAAGTTGCCCACGCAGCGCACCCGGCTACCGGGGCCCAAGAGCGGGAGCAGTTCTTCGATCAGGCGTCGCGGTTGGTTTGCGGACATGGCGCGGAAGGGTTTGGAAGAATGAAAAATGCTTGATATTCAAAGGAAGTGGCCTAAAGCGAAAGCCCCCGACCCAGCCAGACGGCCAGCGGAAGAGCCCAAAAGCCGTGGAGCGATATGCGGGCTCTCAAAATCCAATCGTGAACAGTTTCTCATCGTCGGACTTGTCGGAAAGCTTCAGGCATATCTCGTCCTCCGAAATTTTGCCTATCACGACGTTGAGCCCAAAAGAAAACTCGACGTTCTTGAATTGCTTGTTCGAATATATCTTACTGATCTTCATCGCGTACCAATTTTATCGCGTCCAGTTCGAGCACATATTCGATTTTGCCCAGAAGATACAAGAACGACAACGACGGGATGAAAACCTCCTTGACTGCGCCCCCGAGCTTTTGCGACAGGTATTGCAGCAAGTCGTCGTACTTGACGATTTCGTTCGCCAGCAGAAACTTCAAAATTCCGCCCGAGACGTTCAGGACCGAGTACCGCAGGTTCGTTTCCTTGTCGGCCAGTAGCATTTCTCGCTTTGGGTTTGTCGGGTTAGCTTGATTTTCTTGACTGTTCCTCTTCCGCAAACAAACTTACGAATAATCCACCAACCCACAAAGCGCTCAAGACTGGGCCAAGCACAAGATATTCATGGACGAAAGCGCCTCGAAAGGTCCTCGTATGAGCTCACCAGCTCGAAGCGAAGGTCTTGCGCGATCGCCTCGAAGTGCTTGCGGGCGCACTGGGTCTTCTTGTTTTCGATCTCGCGGAGCTGCTCGGACTCGATGCTGCCCTTGGTCTCCGCGACGAAGTAGATGCTCCAGCCCTTCTTCTCCTTGAGCACGATCGCCCAGTCGGGGGTGTAGTCGCCCAGCGGAGTCGGTATCTTGAAATCCAGCGGCAGTTTCGCGTAAACGTCCACCTCATCGGCCTTCTCCAGCGCCCGGGCGAAATCCAGCTCCACCTTCGAGTCGCACTGCACCTCCGGATAGACGTGCTTCTTGGCCTCGCGCAGCACGTGCTCTTTCGTCCCGGTCATGTTGCCGAAGATCGTATCCATCCGGTACGAGTCGCCATCGGGCGAGGGATGGTACTCGATCCGCTGGACCAGCATCTTGTTCATCTCCTGGCGGATGATCTTGCCCGCGTTGAGGATGAACTGCTCGGGATTGCGCTTGAACAGCGGCATCTTCGTAGGGATGCCCTCCAGGATCCGCCGGAGCGTCCGGCGCGTGAGGTCCGTCCGACGGTCCAGCTCCGCCACCAGGTCGTAATCCTCCCAAGGGGCAAGTCCCTCATCGTCAGTGAAATCGCTCGCGGTGCGCCGCAGCTCGAAGGCGCTTCGCTTGTCCAGGCTGTCCTTGGAAATGTTCCTTCTGGATTCGCCTTCCGTAACGACCACCCGCACCCGATCCACACGAAGTTCCCGGTTCAGCCGCTCCACGCAGTCCGCGATCAGCTTTTCCGAGTCGAGCCGGATCTGGTAGGTGCTCTTCCGGCTGATGCGCTTCCACAGCTCCTGGAAACCTTGGCTTTGCAGCTTGTCCGGATCCGCGGGCCGATCCTGCTTCTTGGCCTCATCCTGAGGCATCAGCAGCTTGCCTGCATGCGAGCGCTTGAGCTGGTCGTACACCCTTTCGGCCACCTTCTGCATTCCATCTCCAAGCCCGAACTTGCTGGCCAGCAGCTCGACCGCTTCCTCCTTCGACTTTCCATCGGCCTCCATGAACTCGATGCCCTGGGCGCCGATGTAGCCCTGCGCGTCGATGTAGTCTTCGGCCACCAGCATGGACTGGAGCACCTGGCTCTCCTCAAGGCTGTACGGGCGCTGTTCCACCATCTCGACAGTCGTTTGCTCCAAGACCTCGCGCACGCTCCGATCCGGGGTGGCCGAGGCCATCTCGCCCATGAGCTCCTCAAGCTGCTCGGGCGCGAGGCCTTGCTCTTCCAGCTTCCGAGCCACGAGCTCCCTTTGCTCCGGTGCCAGCTCCGACGATGGCGTTTCCAGCGCCAGCGTGGTGTCGGTGGCCAGCAGCTCGGCGGCCGTCACGCGCACGGGCACGCGCACGGACAAGCCCGATGTGTCTTCCGGCTTGAGCATGAGGCTTTCCCGCGGAATGTCGGCGCTCAGCTCCTTCTGGAAGCCGTTCACGAAATCCTGGTAGGTTTCCGAGCAGACGATCGTCAGGAGGTTGAGCTTGTGGACCTCCGATTCGTCGCCCAGGAATTGCTGGTCTTGCCGTTGGCCGAACTTGTCAACGCTCAGGCGCAGGCCGCGGCCCACCTCCTGGCGGCGGCGTATCTCGCTGCCCAGGTCGGGGTTTTTCAGCAGGCCGATCTGGAACACGTTCGGGTTGTCCCAGCCTTCGCGCAGGGCCGAGTGCGAGAAGATGAACCGCGTCGGCTCCTCCAGGCTCAGCAGGCGCTCCTTGTCCTTCATGATCAGCTCGTAGGCCGACGGGTCGTCCGCCGCGTCCTGGCCCCGCTTCAGCTTCGATTCCGTGAAACGGCCCTTCTTGTCGATGGAAAAATAGCCCTTGTGGACCTCGCCCGCCCCATCGCGCAGCAGGTACTCCCGGTAGGCACTGTCCTGGTCGCTGGCGAAAAGCCGCGGGGCCAGGGCCAGGGCCCGCGCCCGCTCGTATTCCTGCTCGAAGATCTCCGCGTACAGGCCCGGCTTTTCGTGCCCGTCGTCGTCGAAAGCCCGGTATTTCGCTACCTCGTCGATGAAAAACAGCGACAGCACCTTGATGCCCCGGGCGTGGAGCTCGCGCTCCTTCTGCAAGTGCGAGGCGATCGTCTCCCGAATCTGATTTCGGCGCAACACCCGCTCCGTCAGGTCGTTCACCACCGTACCCACCTCAAAGAGCTCCATCCCGACCTCGACCGTGCCCGCCACGGCGTCGATCTCGCCGACCATCATCCCTTGGTAGGCCGGGATCTCGCCCGAAAGCACGTGCAGGTTCTCGCCCCGGGCGATCTTCTGCGCCACCCGTTCCACCTTCTTGGCCTGGCGCTTCTCGAACTCCAGCACCACCACCGGATCCTCGCCCACCGCCGTCTCGATCCCCACCACCCGCAGGTAGCCCGTGCCCGCCGCGTAGCCGCTCAGCTCGAAGCCCTTCACCCCGATCTTCTTGACCAGGCGCATCGAATAGGCGCTGACCGGATCGAGGCGGTAAACCAGGTTGTAGTTCTGCCGCGGCGTGGCCGAGTAGCGCAGCACCAGCAGCGGATCGAACTCCGCCAGCGCCTCCATCGTCTTCTCGCCTTCCACCGACTGCGGCTCCCCCCCCCCCCCGGGCCGCCCCGCCCCCCCCCCCCACCCCCTGCATCCGTCGGGCGTTCTCCCCCCGCGCGTTGAAGGCCTGCGTGTTCACCACCAGCACCGAAAGGTCCGGGGTCGTGCAGAAGTCCTTCACCTGCGCCGGGTTCGACGAGTCGTAGATCTCGACATGCGGATGGTGGCCGTACTCCTCGAAAAAGTGGTCCGCCATCGCCTCGAACGAGCCCCGCACGCCCTCGCGGATCGCCACGCTCGGCACCACCACCATGAACTTCAGCCAGCCGTAGCGCCTGTGCAGCTCCAGCATCGTCCGGATGTAGGTGTAGGTCTTGCCCGTGCCCGTCTCCATCTCCACGGTCAGGAAGGTCGTGTCCCGGTTCTTGAATCCCCTCGGCCGCTCCAGGCTGAGCGAGGCCGGAAGCCCGTTGGCCTGCTGCCGCGAACGCACGCGGTCCAGCAGCTCCGATTCCGAAAGCCGAGGCGCCCGGTTTCCGAACGCGTCGAGCTGCTCGGCATCCATGTCCTTCCCCATCGGCGCCTGCCCCACCGCCCGCGCGTGTTGAAACTCGTAGGTGAAAGGCATGGGCGAGCGGTCGTGCCGAGAGTTTTCGAAGCATCCGGCCACGGCCTCCACGGCGTCCAGTTGGAACTGCTGCTTGACGAATTTCAGTTTCATGGCTCAAGTTTGGGAAGTGGGTATCAGAGCAGCCAAAGCTCGATGGGGATCCCATCGGGCCGCAGGCCCCGGCTGCTGCCCCGGCCGAACGACAGCTTGATGTTCACCTTGTCCTGGTCGCCCAGGCTCGACTCGAGCAGGGAGATCGCCCGAGGCCCCAAGGCCGCCAGCTCGTGCGCGAAGGCCAGGTCGATCTTGTCCTCGAAGCTGGCCAGCAGGTAGCGGTTGTCCACGTCGTAAACCTTCTTGCCCCGAACCCGCGTCTCCTTCACCTTGCCATGCAAGGGAATGCCCTTCGAGAGCATCAACTGGAAAAGCCGCGTCAGCTCGTCGATTGGGATGCCTTCCTCGTAGCTGAACAGGTCGTGCCCCGGCTTTTCTCTCTCCTCCAGCCGCATCACCCGGAAGCCGTAGTCGATCTCGGCCCCCGTCTCCTTCTGGATCTTCTGGGCCGCCCGCCGGATCCGCTCCTTCCCGATCTCCGCTATGGTCGCGTAGCCCGCCTTGCGCGCCTCGCTCTCCGCGGCGGTCGCCTCCGGCAACTGCACCAGGATGTAGCGCCGATTCCCGCCATCCTCCGCGTTCAGCTCCATCACCGCCTGCGCCATCGTCGCTGATCCCGAGAAAAAGTCGAGGATAAGGGAGTCTTTGTCCGTGAAAATTGAAATATGCTCTTTACAAATTTCAGTTACTTTAGGATTATTGAATTGTATTCCTAATTCCTTCAAAAGATCAGAATCGCTACCACCATAATACAAGACAGATGGTACATTTTCATACATATTTTCATCAAGAAAATATTTCCGCTGAGGTTGTGTATTTTCATCTTCACCGAATAATATCAATCCTTGACTAATAAGTGATTGTATTGTTGCTGAAGGATAGCGCCAGCCTTTTGATGGAATGTTACACTGCTTTTTAGTAACTGGATGTAATATCGGAATGCGATAATCAGAGGGAGCCGAATTGTCGTTTGGCCAGGCCATCGAAACACCTCTATATACACGTCCATTTTCATCAATTTTTGAATATGATTTTTCACCACCACTGAATTTATCTTGCTTCGATAACCAACTTCTAAAATCTTTATTGATTTCTTCTAGTGACTTTCCTTTTTTAATATCCCCAAATAGCCGTACTGCTTTTGCAATTATCTGCGTTGCGTTTTTTTTTGGCCTCTGAACATTATGCTTTTTTACAAGCTCATCAATATTTCTTGCGTATGAAAAAATATACTCGTGCTGAGAAGCGATTTTCCTCGAATCACCTTTCGGATTTCGCTTGTCCCAAACAATAACACCTAGAGAATTATTCTCCCCGAAAATATCATCCATAATTTTCGATAAATTGGCAAACTCATGCTCATCGATATTTACTAAGATGACGCCGTCCTTGCTGAGCAGCCTTTTGGCGAGCTTGAGGCGGGGATACATCATGCTGAGCCAGTTGGAATGGAAGCGCCCGTTGGATTGGGGGTTGGAGACGAGCCTTCCGCCCTTCTCGTCGATCTGCTGGCTTTTCAGCTTGTGCTCCTTGGCGGAGGCCTTGAAGTCGTCCTTGTAGATGAAGTCGTTGCCCGTGTTGTAGGGCGGGTCGATGTAGATCATCTTGACGCACTCGAAGTAGGCCAGGCCGAGCATCTTCAGGGCGTCGAGGTTGTCGCCCTCGATGTAGAGGTTCGCGGTGTTCTCAAAATCGACGGACTGCGCCTCGATGGGCCGCAGGAACAGCTTGGCGGGCAAGGCCGAACCGAGGATGGCCTTGCGCCTTCCGGGCCAGGTCATGAGGTAGCGCTCGGCATGCCCCTCGATGAGGTTGGGCGAAAGCTCCTGCCGGAGGGTCTCCCACTCCACGGCCAGGCCATCCTCGCCCTCGGTAACGCAGTTCGGGAAGATTTCGCGCAGCATCGCGATCTTCTCCTGGGTGAGGTCGGGGGTTTCGATCGGTTCGAGCTTTTTGGGGCCCTGGCTGGGGGTTGTGGAGGGGTTCTCTTTCTTTTCCATGATGTTGAGCCATTTTTCGTACTCCTGGCGAAGATAGGCATTTCCCAAGCAGCCACCGCGGGCAGGCGCCGAAAAGCCCAAGGGAGGATCCGGCGATCGCCGTGGGCCGCTCAGGGAATCTGGTTCTGCAAACGGTCTTCGAGCGCGCGGAGCTCGGCCTGCACGCCGAGAATCTGATGGTGCAGCTCCACCTTGCGGCTCCGGTTCGAGGTCTTGTTGTAGGCGGCCTCGAGCTTCTGGATCTGGCGCTTGCAGGCATCGCGCTGCCCCAGGGCGCTCCGCAGCTCCTCCTGGCTCATCTGGGGTAGCTGGCCCATGCCGCCCAGCTCCTGGCAGACATGGGTGTGGAAGTCGTCGAGGCTCGAAGCCTTGAGGTTGAAGGGTGGCAGCTCCTTGCCCCAGGTCCGCCAAGGCCCCTGCAAGCTCGCCCGCACCACGGCCGCGTCCCTGTCGCCCACCTTCGGGTCCTTGATGGCCGTCGCGAGGAAGCCCTCTTCCTTGTAGCGGACCAGCACGAGCAGGTAGTAGGGGACGCTCCGCTGGATTTGCAGAAGCAGCTCCGAGATCGCCGCCTTGCGCTTGAGCCGCAGCTCGAAGATCTGCAGTTCCTCGAACTTGCCCGGCGCCATGCCGATGGTGGCCTGGCTGAGCTTGTGCGTCCAGAAAACCCTGGAAACATCGTCCTTCAACGCCCTGCGCCCGCTCGCGTCGCAATGCTCCTTGAGCTGGGTCTTGTGGACCAAAATAGGCTTTTCGAGCCTCGTCGTCGGAGGAAGGGAGGTGAGGTCCATCGGTCACATCAAGATTAGGAAAGAAACCCGTTCGAAATGGTCAATGCCAAGGAAACAAACCATGATAAAATGCGAGATGTTGAAGCATCTGTTTTCGTCTGGCGAATATAGGCAAATCTGAAATAATTGTTAATGGTGAATTGTAAATGACGCCGCGGCGGGCTGAAGCCCGCCGCAATTGATTTTCCTTGCGCTGGGGATGCCGGGCTAACCCCGAAGGGGTGGCATGATTCGCCGCGGCGGGCTGAAGCCCGCCGCAATTGATTTCCTTGCGCTGGG
>JAIFMG010000006.1:0-36928 GCA_020048645.1 Bacteroidota bacterium
GCGCCGCCCCAAGGCGGCCCAGGGCGGCCCGGAGGACGCCCGAAATGGGCCCGGAGGGCCCGGAAAAAATTCCGAATGCGGGAAGGATGGGGCACAATCAAGCCCCCGCGCCAGCCGGACGGGCACGTCCGGGCACTCTAGGGCCTGGTGGGAGTCTTATCCCGCGAGGCTGTCCTTGCGCAAAGAGAGTAGAGAAGGGATTTGGCAAGGCCGGGCTCGGTTGCTTTGGGGGAAAGAAAGAGAGTCGGGCTGTAAGACCGGGGCGCGAGGGGGCTGCGTTGGTCCACGTTGGCGGAAGGATTCGGCTGGATGCCTTTGCAAGGCGCCCAGGGGGCAGTTTGATGCGGGAGAAATGCGCACGGCTGGCTTGCGATGGGAATCCCTCCTTGCAGAAAGGAGGCCTTGCCATAGGGCCTCGCCAATAGAAGGTCCTGTTGGTTGTGGACGTCCCTTGGTCATGGGATTTGCGCCGTCGCCTTTCGGGGAAAGGAAAAGCCACATGCTGGCGGTCCGTTGCTTGCTGGCAAAGTGGAAGTATCGCGCGGGTTGGATCGGATAGTGCTGTTGGGGCGATCCGGTTGGGGGAGGAATCCTCGCGGGTGGCTGGAGCGGCAGCCTTGCCGGATGGCCGGACGGATCCGGCGCGGCTTGCTTGAACCAAGGGCTATGGGCTTGAGCCGCGCGGGGGGGCGTGGAAAGGGCCTGCCGCTTGGGCGGCCGGGGCACTGGTGGATAGAGGCTTGCTGTGGGGCGTGGCTTTCGACAAGGTCAACCTTGGGGCTTCAGGCGGCGCAGTTCTTCCTCGAGCTCGAGGATCCTGGCGTTGAGCTTTTCGAGCTTTTCGGTTGACTTTTCCTTGTACTTGGTGATGATGGCCAGCTGCTGCTGCTGGATCTTTTTGATCTTCTCGGTCTCGGCTGTCTTGAGCTGCTCGATTTCGGCGAGCTTCTCTTGGTATTGCTCCTCGAGCCCCTTGATGATTTCCTTTTGCTCTATGTCTTTGCTGGCCAATGCCTTTCGGGTCTTCTCGATTTCGGCGATCTGCTCTTTGAGGCGTCCTTCCTGGACCTGCATCTGCTTGGTCTTGAAGCGGGAGTCGCTGAGCAGTTCGTGCATTTCGGTTTCCTGCCGCTTGATTTCGGTGATGTCGGTGGCGATGTTGATGATCTTGTAGGGCTCGGAATCCTTGTTGAGGATGGGCGAGTAGGTCTCGGAGAGCCAGCACTCTTTGCCGTCGATTTGAAAGGCGGTCATCTCCTTGCGGCTGATTCCGGCCATGAGGTTTTGCCAGAAGCGGTCGTAGTTCGCGTTCTGGGTGTTGGCGCCGACTTTCTCGTAGAGCTGCTTGTGGGTCATGCCGATGACCTCGTTGCGCTCGAGTCGGAGGAAGTCGAGGAAGTAGGCGTTGATGTCGAGGATTTTTCCTTGGAGGTCGAACTCGAGGACCAGGGCGCTGGATTGCATGGCCTTGAGGACGCCTTGCATCTCGTACTCCTTTTCCTCCATCTCGATCTGTGCGTTGAGGATTTCCTTGAGCTTTGCCTCGTTCTGCTTGTTGAGGCGCTGGATGATCTTCTGCTGCTGGCGGTCCTTCTTGTCGAGGGCTTCCTGGGTGGCCTGGAGCTCCTCGAGGTTCTGGCGCATCTCCTCTTCCTGGGCGGCCATTTCCTCGGCGTTGTCCTGTGCCTGGGCCAGAAGTTGCGCGGTCTGGGCGTTGATTCGGACTGTCGCGAGGGTTGAGGCGATGCTTTCGCCGATTTTTTCGACGAAGGCGACCTGGTAGGGCAGGAAGGGGTTGAATGAGGCTATCTCGATGACTCCGAAGGCCTCCTTGTTGACGGCCAGGGGGACGATGAGCAGGTTGGTGGGCGAGCTTTCGCCGAGGCCGGATGTGATGGACAGGTACCCTTGGGGGATCTCGGTCATGTGGATGGTCTGGTTCTCGCGCAGGCACCGGCCGATGAGGCCCTCGTCGATGCGCAAGACGCGCTTCTCGCTCCGGCGCCTGTCGTAGGCGAATGCGGAGACCAGCTCGAGGGTGGGCTCTTCGAGCTCGGCGTCGTTGTTGATGATGAACAGGCCACCTTGGTTGGCCTGGAGGTACTTGACCATGTTGACGTTGATGTTGTCGGCCAGGCGCCGGATGTTGTCGTTGTCTTTCCGGAGGATCTCGCCGAACTTGGCGAGTCCTTCGGTGGTCCAGTTTCGGGCGATGTCCTCCTGGATTCGCTTCTGCTCCTGCTCGCGGGCGGCGCGCAGGCTCTCCTTGAGCTCGACGATGAAGCGTCCGAGCTCGTCGTGCTTGCTGATTGGGGTGATCGGGATCTGCAACTGCCCTTGGGCGAGCAGCTCCAGGGCCTCGGCCTTCTGGCTGACTTGCCGGCCGATGGTGTTGAGGGCGCTGGCGAGCCTTCCGATCTCATCGTCGGCGGGGTCCGCGAAAAGGTGGTCGAACTTGCCCAGGGCCATGGCCTCGAGGCTGTCTCGGATCTGGGTCATGGGCCTGACGATGCGCTGGCTGACCAGGCGCTGGGCCACGAGGATGGCCACCCAGGAGAGTGAGACGAGCACGAGCACGGCCCACCAGAACCGGGTGGAGCTCCGGGCGAGTTCCTGCCAGGCCAGGTGGTCGGACTCGTCGAGGATCTGGCGCAACTGGTCGATCCTTTGCCGGACCAGCCCGTGCTTCAGGTTGAACTGGGCGCTGGAGAGCAGCTCGGTGGCCAGGGTGAAGGAGGCGTCGCGCTTGACGGTGCTGATGGCGCTCTGCTCGAGGTTGCGCAGGTCGCGCGACTGGAACTCGGCCTCGCGGAGGAGCTGGAGGGCTTCGGGGGTGAAGCCGGCGGACTTGGCCATGTCGGCCAGGGGGACGAAGGTTCCGTCGGGGCGGGACTTCTTTCCGGTGAAGACGTCGTAGAGCTGCCGGTACCGGTTTTCGTAGAGGGTGTCGGCGGTGTGGCAGAACTGGCGGGCGTTGTGGACCAGGGCCTCGTTGGTGAACTCCATCTCGGCGACGATGGCCTGGCGCTGTGCCGCCTGGCTGGCATGCTTGCGCGAGCCTTCGGAGGCGTGGTAGAGGAGATAGACCAGCAGCAGCAGCAGGCAGAGCATGGCGGCCCCTGCCAGGTTGACGAAGAGGTTGGTCTTGCCGATCGAGTAGCTTTTCATGAGGCGGTTTCGTTGGGTGGCGATTCCCGAGCCTTGCGGAGCCCGGCCTAAAGGTTTTCGATTTCGGCCTGAAGGTTGTGTTCGAGCTTTTCAAGCATCATGCTGAGCCTCTTGATGTCGATCTGGGCCTTTTGGCAAAGCCTCTTGGCGGATTCGGACTGGCTGGCCCGGAGCAAACGATGGGCCTGGTCGAGCCTGAGGCCGAACTCCTCATGGGCGCGGGCCAGGTCGTGGATGCCGGGCAGGTGTCCCCAGTTCTTGAGGCCCTGGGTGTTGAGCCACTGCTCGAGCATCGGGGACAGGAAGACGGGGTGCGGGTCTGGGGCGGGAAGCTCCATGAGCTCGGCGCGGAGGGCCAGCAGGGCCTCTCGCAACTGGTGCTTGATGAAGAAGAAGTCGGGTCGCATGGTGGGGCGTGGGTCAGATGTTGGGCATTCCTCCGAGCGTGTCCTCCCTTTCAACGGGGGGCCTTGGCGGCAAGTGGACTTCGAGGGCGGGGCGGGCCTTCTCCGCGGCCTGCTCCAGGTGGCTGACCCGTTGCTCCCAGGCCAGGTGCATGCGCTCGACCTCGTCCTGGTAGAGCTGGCGCGACTGCCGCATCTGCTCGATCTGGAGGGTCGTGGAGGCCTTGGACTTGTGGACGCTGAAGGCCAGGTAGAGGATCTTGGAGGCGCTTCCGTCGGGTTTCCGGACCACGGTGAAGGTGGAGAGCAGCCAGGAGGTTTCGGACTTGCCCTGGCAGAGGATCTCGCCCTCGTAGTGCCGCCCGCCGTTGGACAGGCGCTCCCAGACCTGCGAGAACCAGAGCTGGTCGTCGTCGCGGATGAACATGAAGATGGGCTGGCCCTCCACCTCGCGGGAGGTGTAGCCCAGGGCCTCCAGGAAGCGCGAGTTGGCGTAGAGCAGCCGGCCTTCGCGGTCGAAGTCGGCCCGTATCATCGTATGGTTGACCGAGTTGACGAAGGAGGAAGCCTCGGCCTCCTTGCGGGCGGCCTCGTCTTGGGTGGCCTGGAGCATCTCCAGGTTCTGGCGCATCTCCTCCTCCTGGGCGGCCATTTCCTCGGCGCTGTCCTGGGCCTGGGAGAGCAGGCGGGCCGTGCGCTTGTTGATCTTGACGGCCGACAGGGTCGAGGCGATGCTCTCGCCGACCTTCTCGACGAACTGGATCTGGAAGGGGAGCATCTCGGCGAACGAGGCCAGCTCGATGACGCCGAAGACGTCCTGGTTGATCTTCAGGGGGACCACCAGCAGGAACTTGGGCGGGGCCTCGCCAAGGCCGGAGGTGATGCTGATGTATCCCTCGGGCAGCTCCTTCATGAAGATGGTCTCGCTCTCGCCGATGCAGCGCCCGACGACTCCCTCGTCGAGCTCGATGCGCTTCTGGCTGGCCTTGCGGCGGCCGTAGGCGTAGCTGGCCATGAGCTCCACGTGCCTGTCCTCGGGGTCGTTGTCGTTGATCAGGAAGAGGCCTCCCTGGTTGGCGCCCAGGTACTCGACCATGTTCTTGACCACCACGTAGGAAAGCTCGACCAGGTCGTCGTCGTTCTTGCGGAGGATCTCGGCGAACATGGCCAGGCCGCGGGTGGCCCAGTTGCGCTGGTCTTCCTCGAACTGCTGCTGCTCGCGCTCCTTGGCCACCTGGTAGAGGCCGTCGCGCATCTCGTCGAGGGCCTTGCCCAGGGCTCCCTGGCTGTCGAAGGCGGTGATGGTGGTCTCGAAGTCGCCCTTGCCGACGTCGCGGGCGAAGTCGCGGGTCTTGCGGAGCTGCTCGGTGAGCTGGTTGACCAGGGTGGCGATGTGGCTGATCTCGTCGTGCGAGCCGTAGGAGAGCGGCTCGGGCAGGTTGCCCAGGGCCAGCTCCTCCATGTGGAGCTGCACCCGCTTGATGGGGTCCACGATGCTCTTGGCCAGGACCACCGCGATGAAGACCGAGAAGAAGAAGCCCAGGGCGACCAGCACCACCGTCAGCAGCAGGGCTCCCTGGCTGAGCAGGGCCAGGCCGCGGGAGGCCTCCCGGGCCTTGGCCTCCAGCATGGCCTGCACCAAGGCGATGGCGTCGTGCAGCATGGCGGCCTCCTGGCCATGCTGCCGCAGCAGCGGCAGGACGGCCCCGCTGGGAACCTCGGCGGGAGGCGCCTGCGGGTCTGGGGCGAAGAAGGGGTCGTCGAAAAGGTCGAAGAAGTCGCTCGTGAGGCTGTCGGTGGCGGCGGGCGCCGCGGACAGGCTGTCGGCCGCCTGCTGCTCCGGGGCGGCGGGCGCGGGCGCCGACTGGCCCTCCAAGGCCCGGCGCACGTCCTCGCTCAGGCGGAAGGAAAGGTCGCTCAGCGTGTTGGTGTGCGAGGAGCGCAGCTTGCCCACCAGCTCGGAAAGGGAGCGCTGCAACTGCGGGCTCTCCTCGGCCCAGGTGGGATCCTGGCCGTCGATCTCGCACTGGTCGAGGCTGGTGTGCAGCAAGGCGGAGTTCTGGACCCGCTGCTCCCAGAGCAGGTCGAGCTCCGCGGTGGACTCGGCCATGTAAAGGCGAGCCACCAGCAGCTCGTCCTTGGCCAGGTACAGCCTGGCCTTTTCGAGGTCCTCCAGAACGCGGTGGGTCTGCTCGGCTACCACTTCGCCATGCCGCAAGGAGTTCAGCAGCACGTACTGCCGGATGCCCAAGAGCAGCAGGATCAGCACCACGACGATGAAACCGGTCAGGAGCTTGCTTTGGATGTTGAGTCGTTTGAACATCGGGAATCGGGTATCGTGAGCGGGGTGGGACGCCGGCCGCGGGCGCCTGGGAGGCGAGCCTGGGCCGGTCTGTTCCAAAAATAAGACTTTGCCAAGACTTTGGCCCCCCTGGCCGTCGAAATCTTCAGGACGGAAGAGCCAATAGGGCCTCTAAAGATAGCAAAAAAGCCTTTGACCTACCACGACGACCCTTCGCTTTGAGGGTCTCAAAGTGAAATTGGCATTGTGATTTCGTTAAATCGCCATGATTGCCCTTCTCCCTCTGGCGAGGGCAAATATCTTTGGATGGCATTTTCACCCATACCCCACCGAACCATGAAAAAAACCATCACTCCCTTCCTCCTCGCCCTTTGCCTGGGAGGCAGCGCCCAGGCCCAGGACGAGGACCTCTTCGAGATGAGCCTCGACGAGCTCATGCGCGTGGAGGTCTTCAGCGCGTCGCGGACCGGCTCGACCCAGTCGTCGAAGGCGCCTGCCACCATCGTGGTCATCACGCAGGAGCAGATCCGCGAGCGCGGCTACACCTCCCTGCTCGACATCTTCCAGGACCTGCCCGAGGTGAAGGTGGACTTCGGCGTGGACCCCCGCTGGATGAACGACGTGACCATCCGGGGCATCCGGGGCATGGAGAAGTTCGTCATCCTGCTCGACGGCGTGCGCATCTCCTCGCCCACCAACGACGCCGTGGCCGTCATGGAGAACTACCCCGTCCACATGGCCAAGCAGGTCGAAGTGGTCTTCGGCCCGGCCTCTGCCCTCTATGGCGCCGACGCCTTCTCGGGGGTGGTCAACATCATCTCGCGGCGCGACGACTCGGAGCAGAGCCGCGGCGGGGCCATGGCCCTGGGCGGCGACAACGCCAGCGCCACCGGCAACTTCTGGCTGCAGCACCGGCTGGCCCCCCGCGCCAGCCTGCGCCTGTCCGGGCAGTTCTTCCGCGACGACCAGCCCCCGCTCGAAGAGCACTACCCCGAGTTCGACGGCCTGGAGCAGACCCTGCTGCTCAACCAGTTCAGCACCGTGCTCGGCCCGCAGAGCTCGCGGGCCAAGGTCGAGCCCTTCGTCGGCAGGGCCATCAGCGCCCACGCCCTCCACGCCGCCCTCGAGCTGGGAGACTTCAGCCTGTCCTACTTCGGCAACTCCAGCCGCACCCCCTCCACCCAGGCCGTCGATCCCAACAACGCCGTTTACAACCAGGCGGCCTTCTTCGGCCACGCCATCAACATGGGCAGCCTCGCGCACCAGAGGAGCTCCGACCGCCTCGCGCACAAGGCCATCCTCACCTTCAGCCGCTACGACCTCGACCCCCGCTCCGTCTTCTGGAACGTCTGGACCGACATGGAGCCCGCCTACCTCTTCGCCTACGGCTGGATGGCCAAGGCCGAGGAGCTGGTGAGCTACACTCCCAGCCCGCGCTGGGAGCTGACGGCCGGCCTGACCTACGAGACCTTCGAGTCCATGCCCCGCACCAACGACATCGAGCAGCCCGTCATGTCGCCCGACGACCCGGCCATCATCGTCAACACCATCACCCCGCTGACGCCCGAGGGCATCGACGCCGACCTGATCCGGGTCAACTACTCCAACTTCGGGGGCCTCGCGCAGGCCCGCTTCTCGCCCTCCGAGCGGGTGTCGCTGACCCTGGGCACGCGGCTCGACTCCGACACCCGCTTCGGGGCCACCCTCAACCCGCGGCTGGGCGTGGTCGTCACCCCCAACGACAGGCTCTCGCTCAAGGCCCTCTACGGCAGGGCCTTCCTCGCGCCGGCACCCCAGTACATGTACGACCGCTACGGCACCTTCTTCCCCTTCGAGGGGACCCTGGCCTCGGCCTTCTTCCAGATGCCCAACCCCGAGCTGGCCCCGCAGACCGTCAACACCCTCGAGCTCGACGGCAGCCTGCTGCTCAACCCGAAGCTCAGCGTGGCCCTCCAGGGCTACTTCTCGGACGTCCGCGGGCTGATCAGCTCGGTGGTCGAAAGCGACCGCGTGCAGGAGCTCTACCCCGACCACACCTACGAGGGCTTCCCCGTCTTCACCATCCAGATCTACGACAACCTCGGCGAGGCGCAAATCTACGGCCTGACCCTCCGCGCGCAGTACGCGGCAACCCTTTCGGCAAGGCAGAGCCTGAGCGCCTACCTCGCGGCCAGCTTCATCGGCGGCAGCATCGACATCGACGAGGGCGGCCCCCTGCCCGCGCGCGACCTGCCCGGCACCTCCACCCTGACCCTCAAGGCCGGCGCCACCTGGCGCGTCGGCAAGGCCAGCCTCTCGCCCCGCGTCATCTGGATGAGCGGCCAGCGGGCCATCAACGCCCTGGCCGTTCTGCCCGACGACCCCACCCGCTACCAGCAGCTCGACGGCTACGCGCTGGTCAACCTCTTCGCCGGCTACGACATCGGCAAGGGCGGCCAGGCCTTCGTCCGGGTCACCAACCTGCTCAACCAGAAGTACCACAACGTCAACCTCGGCGCCGCCCCGCTGGGCCTGGGCGGAAGCTCCGCCGCCGCCGAGTTCGCCGGAGGGATGCCCCAGTACCTGCTCCGGGCCAGCCTCGGCTTCCGCTTCGACTTCTGATTCCCCGCGCCTTCTCCTTTTTCTTTTTTTGGGGGAGGATGCCTTCGCTGTCCGCCACCGGAAGGCCTTCCCTGGGCATCGGCCCGGGGGAGGCCTTCGCGCGCCCGGGCGCGGGCAAGCCCCGAAAAGTCGCTACCTTCGCGGCGGGGCAAGTCCGCCCCACCGAAACCCAGCCCCGAGGCCATGACGCTCAGCGTTACCGAACTGCTCACCCTCTCTTTCTGCACCGACAACCGCATCCTGCGCCTGCTCTGGAACGACCGGCTGGCCGACCCCGTGCTCTCGCGGCACCCGAACGAGGAGCGGCTGGTGCTGCGCTATGTCGAGAAGCTCCGCCCCAGGCGGCTGCTGCTCTCGTACCTCGACTCGCCGCTGCTGCTGGAGGCCGCCGGGGCCGAGTGGGCCGGGCAGCAGCTCTACGGGCCCTACCTGCGCCTGGGCGCCCGCAGCATCGCCGTCGTGGTGTCCCGGCAGATGCTCGGCGTGGCCGCCGCGCAAATGGCCGCCAGCCTCGACGGCCCCGCCGAGCGCTTCACCATCCAGTTCTTCGAGAGCCCGACCCAGGCCGAGCTCTGGCTGCGCAAGCACTGAGGCGCCGCGGCCGCTCAGAGCTCGAAGCTGACCTTCATGCCCTCGGTGCAGTTGCGGCACATGTCCACCTGCTGGCGCGATTGGAGAATCTGCTGGCGGAAGCGGTGGTAGGCCTGGTCGTCCCAGACTTGGGCCAGGGTGCTGGTCCCGAGCTGGCCCATCTTGTGCTGGGCGTCCTTGTCGAAGCAGCAGGGCACCACGCCGCCATCCCAGGTCACGACGGCCGAGTGCCACATCCGCCAGCAGTGGTTGGGCATCTTGTTCTTGATGCGGAACTTGCCGTCGGGGCCGCGCTCGTAGCGGCTGTACTTGGGGTTTTCGGGCATGAGCGGGCTGCCGTCCTCGAAGTCGTAGATCTGGGCGGTCTTGACCAGCACCTTGTCGATGCCGATCTCGCGGGCCAGGCGGCGGACCTCGGGCAGTTGGTGCTCGTTCTGGCGGACCACCAGGAACTGGAAGATCAGGTAGGGCGTCTTGGACTTGAGCTCCTGGCGCCAGCGGACGACGTTGCGGGCGCCTTCGAGGACCTTGTCGAGCTGGCCGCCGACGCGGTAGGCCTGGTAGCTCTCCTGGGTGGTGCCGTCGATGGAGATGATCAGGCGGTCGAGGCCGGACTCGACGGTGCGGCGGGCGGCCTTGTTGGTCAGGAAGTGGGCGTTGGTGGAGGTGGCCGTGTAAACTCCCTTCTGGCTGGCGTACCCGACCAGGTCGAGGAAGCGGGGGTGCAGGTAGGGCTCGCCCTGGAAGTAGAGGATCAGGTAGATGAGCTTGCGGTGGGTCTGGTCGATGATGGACTTGTAGAGCTCGAAGTCGATCTTGCCGGTATGGCGGGAAAACAGGCGCAGGCCGCTGGGGCACTCGGGGCAGTGCAGGTTGCACTGCGTGGTGGGCTCGATGGCCAGGCTGGCCGGGTCTCCCCAGAGCCGCTCGCGGCCGGTGAGGCGGGACAAGTGGTAGCTGCTCCAGACCTTGAGGTAGTTGGCGACCTTCTCGGGGGTGAGCTTGGCGGCCACGCGCAGGGCTTCGTTCATGGCGGGGTTTTGTTTTTTTGGGGGGATGTGTCGGGCCTCCCCCGCGGCACAAAATAAGACTTTCGCGTCTGATTTTTCGCGCCAGGGCGCGTTTTGGGCAGACTTTCCCCAAAGGCTGGCGGGCAAAAAGCCTATCTTCGCGCAGGTCCCCAGGCCGCGGGCGCACCTGCGCGCCCTGATTTGCGTTGTGGCAGGGAGACGACGCCCAGCAGAAAAAATTCGCTGTGCGCATTATCTTCGTAAATTTGCCAGAATCCTTTCAAAAGAGAACAAGATGACACACAAAGCGGCAAGACTACTGGACGGAATCCAACATCCGTCGGACCTGAGGAAGCTGGGCGAGGAAGACCTGGTGCAGGTGAGCAAAGAGCTACGGGACTTCATCATCGACTCGGTCTCGGCCAACCCCGGGCACTTCGGGGCCAGCCTGGGCGTGGTGGAGCTGACGGTGGCCCTCCACTACGTCTTCAACACCCCCTACGACCAACTGGTCTGGGACGTGGGGCACCAGGCCTACGGGCACAAGATCCTGACGGGCCGCAAGGACGTGTTCCACACCAACCGCAAGTATGGCGGCATCTCGGGCTTCCCCAAGCGCTCCGAGAGCGAGTACGACACCTTCGGGGTGGGGCACTCGTCCACGTCCATCTCGGCCGCCCTGGGCATGGCCGTGGCCGCCGGGCACCTGGGCCAGGAAAAGCGCCAGGTGGTGGCCGTCATCGGCGACGGCGCCATGACCGGAGGGCTGGCCTTCGAGGGCCTGAACAACGCCGGCATCCAGAAGTCGAACCTGCTGGTGGTCCTCAACGACAACAACATGTCCATCGACGCCAACGTCGGGGCCCTGAACGAGTACCTGGTGGACATCACCACTTCCAAGACCTGGAACCGCCTCAAGGACGACGTCTGGAAAGCCCTGGGCCGCCTCAAGGGCACGCAGGTGCTCATCCAGAAGCTCGAGAACGCCATCAAGCACACCCTGCTCCGGCAGAGCAACCTGTTCGAGTCGCTGGGCTTCCGCTACTTCGGCCCCATCGACGGGCACGACGTGGTCCATGTGGCCAAGGTCCTCAAAGACCTCAAGGACATCCCCGGGCCCAAGCTGCTGCACTGCGTCACCAAGAAGGGGAAAGGCTACTCGCACGCCGAGCTGGACCAGACCAAATGGCACGCCCCCGGCCTGTTCAACAAGGAGACCGGCGAGATCTTCAAGGCCAAGACCAACGAGCCCCAGGCGCCCAAGTACCAGGACGTCTTCGGCAAGACCCTGCTGGAGCTGGCCGAGCAGAACGACAAGATCATGGGCATCACCCCGGCCATGCCCAGCGGCAGCTCGCTCAACATCATGATGAAGGCCATGCCCGAGCGCGCCTTCGACGTGGGCATCGCCGAGCAGCACGCCGTGACCTTCTCGGCCGGCCTGGCCACGCAGGGGCTGATCCCTTTCTGCAACATCTACTCCACCTTCATGCAGCGGGCCTACGACCAGGTCATCCACGACGTGTGCATCCAGAACCTCAACGTGGTCTTCTGCCTCGACCGCGGCGGCCTTGTCGGGGCCGACGGGGCCACCCACCACGGCGTGTTCGACATCGCCTACTTCCGCTGCCTGCCCAACATGATCGTCGCGTCGCCGCTCAACGAGATCGAGCTGCGCAACATGATGTTCACGGCCCAGAGCGCCCCCCGCGGGCCGTTCAGCATCCGCTTCCCCCGCGGCAACGGCGTCCACCCGGTCTGGCAACTGCCCTTCGAGGAAGTGCCCATCGGCAAGGGGCAGATGCTCCGCGACGGGCAGGAGCTGGCCATCCTGAGCCTGGGCGCCATCGGCAACCTGGCCATCGACGCCTGCAACCAGCTCGACCTCGAAGACGGCCTGCACCCCGCGCACTTCGACATGCGCTACGCCAAGCCGCTCGACCAGGAGCTGCTCCACCAGGTCTTCCAGCGCTTCAGCAAGATCGTAACCCTCGAGGACGGCTCCATCCAGGGCGGCTTCGGCAGCGCCATCCTCGAGTTCATGGCCGACAACGGCTACTCCGCCCAAGTCCGCCGCCTGGGCGTGCCCGACCGCTTCGTCCACCACGGCACCCAGGAAGAGCTCTACGCCGAGTGCGGCTACGACACCGAGGCCATCCGCGCCACCGTCAAGCAGATGATGGCCCCCCGGCACGCCCGCGCCAAGGCCCACGTCGGAGTCTGACCGCCCCACCCCACCCCACCAAAAGCCCGCCCATGTCGATAGTCGTCGAAAACGTCAGCAAGCTCTACGGCCAGCAGAAGGCCCTCGACCAGGTCAGCTTCGAGGTGGCCTCGGGCCAGGTGGTCGGCTTCCTGGGCCCCAACGGCGCCGGAAAGTCCACCATGATGAAGATCATCACCTGCTTCATCCCCCAGAGCCAGGGGCAGGTCCTGGTCGAGGGCCTGGACGTGCGCCGCGACTCGCTCGAGGTGCGCAAGCGCATCGGCTACCTGCCCGAGCACAACCCGCTCTACCTCGAGATGTACGTCAAGGAGTACCTGGCCTTCGTCGATTCGCTCTACGGACTGCCCGCCAAGACCCGCCCGCGGAGGGTGGCCCACATGGTGGAGCGCACGGGGCTGGCGCGCGAGCAGCACAAGCGCGTCGGGCAGCTCTCCAAGGGCTACCGCCAGCGCGTCGGCCTGGCCTCGGCCATGATACACGACCCCAAGGTGCTCATCCTCGACGAGCCCACCACGGGCCTCGACCCCAACCAGATCCTCGAGATCCGCGCCCTGATCGCCGAGCTGGGCCAAGAGAAGACCATCCTGCTTTCCACGCACATCATGCAGGAAGTCGAGGCCATTTGCCAGCGGACCATCATCATCAACCAGGGCCGCATCGTGGCCAGCGAGCAGACCAGCGACCTGCGCCACGGACAGGACCACGACCGGCAGACCGTGCTGGTGGAGTTCGCCCAGACCATCGACGCCCAACTCTGGGAGCAGTCGGGCCTGGGCGCCAAGGCCCTGCCCCTGGAGGGCGGCCAGTGGCTCGTCGAAGCCTTCTCGAAAGAGGACATACGCCCGAAGATCTTCCAAATGGCCATCGACAAGGGCCTGACGGTGCTGGCCATGCAGAAGAAGGAGAAGAGCGTGGAGCAGGTCTTCCGCGAGTTGACCCGGCCTTAGCCGCCGCATCTTCCACCCCACCCCAAAAACAAACCCAAGGCTTTTGCCTTGGGTTTGTTTTTTCGGGGCATCGCATTCCAAGCTGCGTTCGGCGCACAAACCGACAGCGCCCGGCAAAATTTGGACTGTTCCGCCAATCCGCCAGGATTGTAGGAAGCGGAGCCAAGCCAAAGAAGTGAACCCTGCATCGCACGCTTGGCTGGCTACAACCATTTCATCCCTTCGGGATTTGCCCAATCCGTGCCGTAAGCCTGCCTTTTCATCCGAATTTCGCAGGATGATGGCAACTTGGCATCACCCTCGAAAGCAATTGGGCACAAAACATTGACATTCAAATCATTTCCAAATCTTCATTCTCATTGGTCCAAGCGTTTCATGACACAGGATCGAAAGTGGTTGCGTTCGCCCACGCGAGCCTCGGACGCTGGCGAACGCGCGCTAGGCAGCTTGCCGCGTGGGAGAGTCCTCCTTTTTCAGCATCACCAAATCGTAAATGACTTTCAACCATATCAGAATGCAGGGAAATGCCTTCAAGACGTAGGGTCTGACAAACTCATCTCTCACATATTTCGGGAAAAGATCGGTTGGCGACAAGACCGTCAACACGAACGCGCCGACAAAGAGAATGATATTCAACCTGCTTTTCTCGCCTCGGACAAACCATAGCGCCACCCCGGTCATCGCGATGATGAAGGTCGGAGACTCCGCCTTGTGGTTGAAAATCACAATCCAGATCAGTATGGAAATCAAAACAAGATATTTGAAATCAAATTCACCATACATTTTTATCTTGTAAAATGGCAGCAAAAAAACGACTATGCCGAAGGCAACGATTGTATTTTTGTCAATTTCAATTGAAAACCAAGAATTTAGCCAGCCCATGACCGAATAGCCATAAGATGCCTCGTGGTCGTTGGCCAACATGTGCCAATAGCTACCGTAGAGTTTTGCATACTGCTCAAAATCAACGAAAAGAAATGGGATAGCCAGCAAAACACCTGACCAGAACAAGGCATACAAGGCCGATTTCCATTTCTTTGGATAAAAAAGGAAAAGAGCGAAGCCGACAATTCCAAACAGCTTCACGAACATCGAGGCAACGATGCAGAGTGTCGCCCAAAAAGTTTTGCCTCTTTCGAGAAAACCCAACGAAAAGACCATCAAACCAGCGATGAGTCCGTTGGACTGCGCGTTTTGCATCGAGGTCATCAGTTCGATCACGATGATCGCCAAAACCAATCCCTTCTGGTAGGGACTCAATTTTGGCAAAAAATAGACAGCGGACAGCAAGACCATCGCGTTCAATAGATTCCAGAGGCTTAGCCCTAGCCAGTCTGGAAGAATATGGAAGACGCCAAAAAACACCGAGAAAGAAGGTGTGTATTTGAACAAGTCCCAATGCTCCAGCGGATACGAAGCATACAGGTCTTGACCGTTTTGAAGATGCTCGAAAGACTTCTCGAAAATGGTGTAATTGTTATAGTTGTTATAGACGAGGCCGCCTTCTACAAAGGTCTTTGTCCCTCTCAAGGAAAGAAGGCTGGCCGCCAAGGCGAACAGCACATAGACCATCGCGATCACACGCTTGTCTGACAATGTATTTTGCAATCTTTCCTTCATGCTTTTGTCTGTATAGGTACACCATTCCTTCCGCCGCGTCCGATGCGGGGGCCAATGCGCAACCGGGCCTGCAAAAAACGGGCGCGCTCCGAAATCTGCCTCTTGCTGCCCAGCCAGCGGAGCGACAAGCCCAGAACCCCGGCCGCGGGCGGAGGCGGGCATCCGGAGGCCTTGGTCCTGGAAATCCGCATCGGGGAAGCCCGGCTTGCCCATCTGGCGTCCGGTGGCTGCGTTTGACTAAACCAAAGTACAAACTAAAGCTCGAATACCCAAGAGGCAGGGCGTTTTCTTTGCAAATGTCCGCGGTCGGTCGCCGCCCTCGCGGCGGGGGCGCGCCGTCCCAATGGGGCCGATGCAGGGTTGTGCGAAGCTCTGCGGCTTCGGCTTGTGGTTTTGCAATTCTTTTACAGCCCAGCTCGGGACAGTGAACGATGCGAAGCTCGGCTTTGCGCGAAAAAGGCTCGGTAAAGCCTTGCCCGCCCCAGGACATGCTGGGGATACCTCCCGAAAATGAACATCCACAAGATTACCCTCCCTTTGGGCATGGGGGTCGCCGGCAGCGGATCCTTGTTTGATTTCAGGTACGCCAAGCGTTGATTCGCTTGAACAATCCGACAGTTCAAGGTAAATTTTGAAAAAATTTAAAAAATTTAACTTTCTTTGCAAGATTGGTTCGCGTCGGATTTCATTTTCGCACGTAAACACAAAGGCAGGCACGAGAGCCTGCGGCGACACACGGAATTTTCACCCCATCAACCTTAGAAAGCGCATGAAACATTTCCACAAAAGGCTTCTGGTGGCCCTGTTGGCATTGGCCAGCCTACCCGCCATGGGACAGAGCCGCCACTGGGCGGCGATGATGGAAGACCCGAAGACGAACTTCCACGAAATCAAGGCTTCTTTCGAGGCGTACTGGTCGAACATCCCCGAGAGCGAGCGCAAGGGCAAGGGCTGGAAGCCCTTCATGCGCTGGCTAGAGTTCATGGAGCCGCGGGTGGGGCCCTCGGGCGAGCGCATCGACCCGAGCCTGGCCTTGCGGGAGTACGAGCGGTTCAAGGCCAGCTACCCCACGGACAAGTCGCTGACCGGCAACTGGACGCCCATGGGCCCGACGGCCCCGGGAGGCTCGGTGCCGAACGGATCGTTCCAGTCGCCAGGGGGCAGCGGGCGGGTGAACTTCATCGGCTTCGACCCGGGCTACAACGGCACGACCAACCGGACGATCTGGGCGGGCACGCCCTCGGGCGGCCTGTGGAAGAGCACGGACGGCGGCGGCGCATGGACCACGAGCACCGACCAGCTCGGCTCTATCGGCGTCTCGGGCGTTACGATCGACCCGACGAACCCGAGCAACATGTGGATCGCCACGGGCGACTGCGAGGTGTCCGACACCTACTCGGTGGGCATCATGAAGAGCACGGACGGCGGAGCCAGTTGGCTGCCGACGGCCTTCGCGGTGAACCAGGCCAACAGCTACCGCATCACCACGCTGCTGATGGACGGGGACTCGCCCAGCCAGCAGATCGCGGCGTGCAACGGGGTCACGTACTACACCTCCGACGGCTGGACGAGCATGAGCGTGGCCGGCAACATGAACGGCAAGATCATCGACGACCTGGAGTTCAAGCCGGGCACGTCGGATGAGACGGTTTACGCCGCGGGCACGGACGGCACGGCGGCGCTTTTCCTGGTCTCTACGGACGGCGGGCAGAGCTTCACGGTGTCGGGCACGGGCCTGCCGACCACGAACGTCTCGCGGATGGAGCTGGCCGTGAGCGCGGCGCAGCCCAACTACGTCTGGGCGCTGCTGGGCAAGGACGACGACCAGGGCTACCTGGGCCTCTACCGCAGCACCAACGGCGGAACGAGCTTCGCTTCGGTGAACCTGCCAACCAACAACGGGGGCAACCTGCTGGGCTGGTCTCCGACTTTCAACGACGACGGCGGACAGGCCTGGTACGACCTGACCCTGCAAGTGAACCCGGCCAACGCCAACGTCATCTACGTGGGCGGGGTCAACCTCAACAAGAGCACCGACGGCGGCAGCACCTGGACCTGCAACGGCTACTGGCTGAGCGGGGCCGGGTACAGCTACCTCCACGCCGACCACCACTACCTGGTGTACGCGCCCGGCTCGTCCACCCAGGTTTTCAGCGGCAACGACGGCGGCATCGCGGTGTCGAACAACGACGGAGTAAGCTGGACCGAAATCAACTCGAACATGGCCATCGCGCAGGTGGCGGCCTTCGGCACCTCGGCCAGCAACCCGGGCCTGATCCTCACGGGGATGCAGGACAACGGCACCAACCTGCTCCGAAACGGCGCGTGGAACATCGTCAGCGGCGGAGACGGCTGCGAGGCCATCATCCACCCCACCAACGAAAGCATCATGTTCGCCTCCTACGTTCAGGGCCGCATCTACCGCTCGACCAACGGCGGGGCGAGCTGGACCACGGTGAGCACGACCACCGGGGGCTGGATAACGCCCTACGTCATGGACCCCAACAACCCGAACATTATGTACAAGGGCAACTCGACGGTCCAGAAGTCCACGAACAACGGCGTGAGCTGGGCCAACGCGGGGGCCTTCGCCAGCCCGACGCTGGCCAGCTCGTACCCGGTTACCATGGCCATGAGCGCGGCCAACTCGAGCGTCATCTACGCGGCCAACAACCAGCAGATCTGGAAATCGACCAACGGGGCCACCTCCTGGACGGGCATCATCGGCACACTGCCCGTGAGCGAGGCCTACATCACCTACATCGGCGCCAACCCCAACGACGCCAACGACCTGACCGTTACCTTCTCGGGCTTCGTCAACGGCAAGAAGGTCTATCGCTCGACCGACGGCGGCGCGACCTGGACCAACCTCTCGCTGAACCTGCCCAACCTGCCTGTCAACACAGTGGTCTATGAGAAGAACAGCGCCGTGGACGCCCGCTACCTCGGCACCGACCTGGGCGTTTACTACACCGACAACAGCATGACGCAGTGGGCGGCCTTCGACACGGGCCTGCCGAACGTCATCGTGAAGGAGCTGGAAATCTTCTACCACCCGACCGACGCCTGCCAGAACCGCCTGCGTGCGGCCACCTACGGGCGGAGCGTCTGGGAATCGGACCTCTACGGCGCCACGGGCACCATGACGCTGGCCTCGACCACGGCCTCGCACCCGAGCACGGCCGTGGTTTCGCCAGGCACGGCCAACGCCCAGATGATGCGGCTCCAGGTCGAGACCAGCGGCTGCGGCACCACGCTGTCGGCCACGCAGTTCAGCTTCAGCACCAACGGTAGCACCGCGCCGGCCGCCGACATCGCCAGCGCCAAGCTGTTCTACACGGGCACCAGCGCCAGCTTCTCGACCGCGCAGCCCTTCGGCGCGGCCGTGGCCAACCCCAACGGCACGTTCAGCTTCAGCGGCGCGCAGAACCTGGCCACGGGCATCAACAACTTTTGGCTGGTCTATGACGTGGCGGCGGGCGCCAGCCTGGGCAACGTCCTGGACGCCGAGTGCGCCAGCGTCACCATCGGCGGAAGCCCCGTCGCGCCCGTGCCCACCGCCCCCACGGGCAACCGCCCCATCGACGACCCTTGCGCGGCCGTAACGGCCTTCCCCTGGACCGAAGGATTCGAGGGCGCCAGCCTGCCCCAGTGCTGGAGCCAGGCCCCGGCAACGGGAGCGCCCAACTGGACCTACCTCTACGGCAACGGCGCCAGCAACCCCACGGTGCCCCACACGGGCAGCTACAACGCCGTGCTCAAGGACGCCAGCGCCACTTCGCACCGCAACAAACTCATCACCAAGAAGCTCAACCTGAGCCTGCTGGGCTCGCCCACCCTGACCTTCTGGCACACGCAGGACGCCTGGTCGGGCGACCAGGACGAGCTCCGGGTCTATTACCGGACCGCCGAGACCGAGCCTTGGAACCTGATCCAGCTCTACGTGAGCGACGTTACCACCTGGACGCAGCGCACCCTGGCCCTGCCCAACCCTTCGGCCACCTACCAGATCGCCTTCGAGGGCGACGCCCGCTACGGCTACGGCGTCTGCATCGACGACATCGGGGTCAACGGCACGCTCCTGGCCTCGCCCGTGGTCAACACGGTTAGCCCGGCCAGCTTCTTCGCCGACAAAGGCAAGCAACTGACGGTACTGGGCAACAACCTTTCGGGAGCAACGGTCAGCCTGGGCGGCGTCGCCGGCACCGTGGACAGCAACAACGGCAGCACGCTGGTGGCGACCTTCCCCGCGGGCAGCTACTCCAACAACACCTTGACCATCAGCACGGGCACACTGCCCAACGCGACGGCCACCGTGCAGGTGCTCACCCGCGACACGATCCCCGTGGGCGGCGGCACCGACTCGCACGCGACCCTCCAGAGCGCCGTCAACGGCCTCTGGGCCTGGTGGGGCGCGACAGCCTTCGACGCCTCGAAGGTCATTCTGGTCCATCCGGGAACCTACGCCGAGCAGGTGAACGTAACGCAGGCCTTCGCACCCACGGCCACCAACCGGCTGGTCTTCAAGGCCGCCAGCGGACGGCCGCTGGTGGACGCCACGGGCAAGACCTACGGCTTCAACATCGACGCCGCCGCGAAGCTCAACCACGTCAGCCTCGAAGGGCTTGAGGTGGCCAACTCCTTCAACAGCGGGGTTTACATCGACGGCGACGGGGCCATCCTGCACAACAACATCATCCGCAATGGCGGCTCCAACCTGGTTTACATCAACGGGGCAAGCCCGGTGCTGAGCTACAACCTCGTCCGCGGGGCCACGGCCAACTCGGGCGTGCTCATCTCGGGAGGCACGAACGCCGAGCTGCACCACAACCTGGTCCACTCGAACGCCTACGACGGCATCAACCTGACGGGCAGCGCCAACGCGAACCTCTGGAACAACACGGTCTGGGGCAACGGCAACGGCTCCGGCGGCCATGCCCTCGAGGTCGCGGGCGGCAGCACGGGCGTGGTGGTCAAGAACAACATCCTGGTGGCCAAGGCCGGCAGCGCGCAGTACGCGCTCCTGGCCAGCGGCACCAGCCTGGCCAGCACATCGGGCTTCAACACCTACTACGACAGCGGCAACGCCAACTTCATCTCGCACAACGGCACGCTCTACGGCGACCTGGCGACCTGGAACGCGACGGCCAGCGGCAACGACGACCTGGACGCCGACCCGCTGTTCGTCAGCGCCGGGACGGACTTCCACCCGCGCTCCATCACAGGCTCGTACCACGGGGGCGCCTGGCCGCCGTCGGTGCTCGCGGGCGGCACCTGGACCCTCGACGCCAGCACCTCCCCGGCGGTTGACGCCGGCGACCCTGCCGACGCCTTCGCGCTGGAGCCCGACGGCAACGGCGGCCGCGTCAACCAAGGCTGCTACGGCAACACGCCGCAGGCCACCAAGAGCGGCAACATCGACATGCAGTTCGTCTCGGCCACGGCCACGCAGTCGCTCACCACGCCCGTCTTCAACGGCGCCACCGAGCAGCAGATCATGGGCGTCGTGGTAACGACCACGGGCAACCAGAACCCGCTGTCGGCCACGGCCTTGCAGTTCAGCACCAACGGCAGCACCGACGCCCTGGGCGACCTGACGGCCGCGCGGCTCTACTTCACCGGAGGCAGCGCCAGCTTCGCCACGGGCACGCTCCTGGGCACGGCCGTGGCCTCGCCCAACGGCGCCTTCAGCTTCAGCGGCCTCGGCCAGGTCCTGGCCACGGGCGACAACCACTTCTGGCTGGCCTACGACATCGCCGCCGACGCCACCGACGCCAACCTGGTGGACGCCGAGTGCGCCAGCCTGACCGTGGGCGGCATCGACCGCACCCCCAGCCCGACGGCTCCCGCCGGGAATCGCCCCGTCGAGAACACCGACATGGTCTTCGTCTCGGCCACCAGCACCCAGGACGAGACCTCGGACGTGCTCAACGGCTCGACCAACCAGCAGATCATGGCCGTGCAGATCGTTACCACGGGCAGCACCTCGGCCCTGGCCGCCACGCAGCTCCGCTTCAACACCACGGGCACCACGGCCGCGGCCGACCTGGACGCCGCACGCCTGTTCTACACCGGGGCCAGCGGGGTCTTCTCGACGGCCGCGCCGCTCGGCTCGCCGGTGCTCAACCCCAGCGGGACCTTCAGCTTCGGCTTCAGCCAGACCCTGGTGGAAGGCACCAACTACTTCTGGCTGGCTTATGATGTCGATGCCGACGCGCCTTCGGGCAACCTGCTCGACGCGCAGTGCGTGCAGCTCACCGTCGGCGGAGCCAGCTCCGCCCCCACGGTAACGGCTCCCGCCGGAAACCGCCCGGTCTTCAACGACGACATGTACGTGCTCTCGGCCACCACGGTGCAGGCCTCGGTGGACAACGTCTTCCCCAGCGCCACCCGCGCCCAGATCCTGGATGTGCAGGTCGTAACCGATGGCTCTTTCAACCCCATCGCCCTGAGCGAGCTGAACTTCAGCACCCTGGGCACGACCGACGCGGCAGGGGACATCCTCAACGCCAAGCTCTACTTCACGGGCCTCTCGGGGACCTTCGACTTCACGAACCTGCTGGGCACCTTCAGCAACCCCAACGGCAACTTCGCCTTCTCGGGCATGAACGTGGTGCTGGGCAAGGGCACAAACCACTTCTGGCTGACCTACGACGTGGCCACCGACGCCACCGGAGGCAACCTGCTCGATGCCCAATGCCTGCGCCTGACGGCGGATGGCAGCCTGTTCACGCCCAGCGTTACGGATCCGGCGGGAAGCCGCCCCATCGACGATGCCAGCATGGAGTTCGTCAGCGCCACCTCTACCCAGGCCAACACCGCCTTGGTGGGCGCCGGGCAGGCCAACGCTGAAATCCTGGGCGTGGAAATCCTCACCAACAAGGCCAACAACCCCTTGGTGGCCAACGGCTTCACCTTCACCACCACGGGTACCAGCAGCGCGGCCGACCTGACCTCGGCCAAGCTCTTCTACACGGGCACGAGCACTTCGTTTGGCACGGCGACCCAGGTGGGCACGGCCGTGGCCAACCCCAACGGCACCTTCAGCTTCGCGGGCCTGAGCCAGGAGCTGGCCGAGGGCACCAACTACTTCTGGCTGGCCTACGACATCGCCGCCGGGGCCACCAGCGGAAACCTGGTGGACGCGACCTGCACCCAGATCAGCCTCTCGGACGGCAACCGCGCCCCGAGCGTTACGGCTCCTGCCGGCAACCGCGAAATCGGCTGCGCCACCATCAACACCTTCCCCTGGCGGGAAGGATTTGAGGGCGGAGCGATTCCCAACTGCTGGACGAAGACAGGAACCCCGACATGGAACGTCCAATCAGCCTATGCGGGCACCGTTACCACCACCGCACAAGAAGGTACACGCTTCGCGCAACTGAAGGACGGCACCGTGACCTCGAACTGGTCTGAGTTGATTTCTCCGGTTTTCGACCTCACCGGCCTGGCGCAGCCCCGCATCGGCTTCTGGTTCATTCAAGAAGTCGGGACAACCGCCGCGCGCCAAGACACCGTGGTGCTGGAGGTGCGCGCCTCTGCCGCAGGGCCTTGGTACCGTCTCTTCTCAGGACCGGCCAGCCAAGCCACCTGGCTCTACGTCTCCGTGACGCTCCCGCTGGCCTCCGACGAGTACCAGTTCCGCTTTGTTGGCGATGCCAAGCGCGGACGGGGAATCGGCATCGACAACATCGTCATCGAGGACGACCGCTTCTGCAACTCCAGCGCCTACTCTACCGGACCTGGAGTCGAGTACATCTCCAACGTGAGCATGGGCAGCATCAACAACTCGTCGCTCAACTCCTTCTACACCGATTACAGCAACCTGAGCACCGAGGTAGAAATCGGGACGGCCACCAACCTCACCGTGAGCGTGGGCAACAAATACACCGTTGACAAGGTGAACGTCTGGGTGGACTGGAACCACGACGGGGATTTCGAGGACGCCAGCGAGACCGTGCTGCAATCGACGGCCCTGGGCGCGGCCACCAGCCGCACCGTTGCCGTTACCCCGCCCGCCTCGGCCTTCATCGGGCTGGCGCGGATGCGGATCGTCGTATTTGATTCGAACGAGGATGACCCGGTAGGGCCTTGCCAGGAATACGTTTACGGCGAGACCGAGGACTACACGCTGAACGTGCGCCCGGCCTCCTGCGCCGGGACGGTCTATGTGGCGACCTCGGCCAACCCCTGGATCGAGGACTTCGAGCACGCGGGCGCCGAGCCGGCCTGCTGGGGCCAGAACAAGCTGGTGGGCGACGTGGCCTGGGCCATCGACCAGGGCAACGGCGGCCTCAACCCCGCCCAGGCCCACGGCGGCGACTGGAACTACGTGATGATCGACACCGACGGCACCACCGACCAGACCCGCCTCATCAGCACCTGCGTGGACATCACGGCCCTGGCTGATCCCGAGCTGAGCTTCTTCCACGCGCAAGTGCCCAACTTCACGGCACAAGACGAGCTGAAGATCTACTACATGTACCCGGGCATGGACGACTGGGCCTTGCTCGACGGCTACACCGAGGCCACCTCCGGCTGGGAGATGCACCGCTACCCGCTCACTTTCAGCACCAGCCGCCTCTACCTGGCCTTCGAGGGCTTCACCAAGGGCGGCAACGGCACCACCGTGGACGATGTCCGCATTGGCGAGCCCGAGGAGCTGGGCCTCTGGTACGGCAACATCTCGACCGACTGGCGCACCAGCCGCAACTGGGGCTACCTGGCCATTCCGGACGCCGAGATGGACGCGACCATCCCCGCAGGGCGGCCCAACTACCCGGCGGTGGACGAAGCGGCCGCCTGCCTCGACCTGAACATCCAGGACGGCGGCAGCGTCAGCGTCGGCACCGGCGCCCAACTGGCCGTCTGGGGAGACCTCCAGGTAGGCCAAGGCGCCTCCGGCTCGTTCGCCATGACCGCCGGACAGGCGGCCGTTGACGGCGACCTGCACACGGCGGCGAACTCCAGCTTCAGCTTCAGCGGCGGCCAGTTCTCGGCCACCGAGTGGAAGGCGGGCATCAGCTCGCCCGAAGCCCTGGGCACGGCCTCGCTCTCGGGCGGGACCTTCAGCCTGGCCGAAGGCGCGCGCTTCGCGGCCACGGGCTTCAGCGGAAGCATGGGCGCGGGCCTGCTCTTCAACGTCGGCGCCCGCTTCGTGGCCGATGGCAGCGACTGGACCGTAACGGGCGGCACCCTGCGCATGACCGGGGCCGGCAGCTCGGCCAACGAACTGCACGGCGGCGCGAGCGGCCTGGCGGCCAAGGCCTACGACATCGAGCTGGCCACGGGCGGCGAGACGGTCTTCCTGACGCCGCTGAACGGCGGCTCGGGCGTGCAGGCCCTCAACAACCTGACCATCAGCTCCGGCACGGCCGACACCCGCCAAGGGACCGGCACCACCGAGTCGCTGGCCGTGGGCGGCAGCCTCATCGTGGCCGACGGCGGCAGCTTCCGGCGGGGCGACGTGGGCAGCTACTCCGTCGCGGCGCACTCGCTCTCGGGCGCCAGCTCCTACGTCTATTCGGGCAGCGGCCAGACCGTGGCCAACATGCCCTACGGCATCCTGGGCATCGAAGGAAGCGGCACCAAGGTCTCGGCCAGCAGCCTGGCCAGCCCCACCACGGCCCAGCGCCTGGAGGTGTCCAGCGGGGCCAGCTTCCAGCTCCTGCCCAACCACGCCATGACCCTCGCGGCCGGACTGGCCAACCAGGGCAGCCTCGAGCTGCTTTCGGACGCCACCGGCACGGCCTCGCTCATCGTCAGCGGCACGGCCAGCGGCCAGGCCAGCGTACAGCGCCACCTGCCCGACGCCGACCGCTACTACTACCTGTTCCCGCCCACTGACCAAGTGGTGGCCAACCAGGAGTTCGCCGGGGCCTTCGCCCTCTACAACTGGAACGAGCAGGCCGGCAACTGGCTCAACCTCGACGCCAGCTCGACCAACGCCGTCGGGCAGGACAAGGGCTTCATCGTCAAGTACAGCACCGCCGGCAACACCCCCGCCTACACGGGCGAGCTGCTGGCGTCCGACCACAGCGTCAACCTGAGCTTCACCAAGGGCGTTTACAAGGACGGCTACAACCTGATCGGCAATCCCTACCCGTCGTCGCTCGACTGGGACCACGCCGCCTGGAGCAAGCCCTCGGAAGTGGTCGTCAACAACAGCAACACCATCTGGTATGGCAGCTCCATCGCCGGGGCGCACGCCTGGGCCACCTGGAACGGCAACAGCGGCGTGGGCACCAACAACGGCTCGCCCTTCGTGCCCGCTGGCCAGGCCTTCTGGATCCGGTACAAGAACTGGAGCTGGACGGGCAACCAGAACACGGTGCTGACCATCCCCGCCGCCGCGCGCACGCACGAGGCCAGCCCCGCCGGGCTCTACAAGGCCACGGAGAAACCCCTGCTGCGCCTGCGGGCCAGCAACGGCGCCTTCTACGACGAGGCCGTGCTCTGCTTCATCGACCAGGCCGGACCAGGCTTCGAGATGTACGATTCCGAGAAGTTCTTCTCGCCCCACGCGCAATTTCCGCAACTGTACTTCCCCCTGGGGGGCGGCATGTTGGCGGCCATTGACGCGATGCCTCGCTACGACGAGGAGCTCACCGTGCCCATGGGCTTCATCGTGGGCTCGGCAGGCCAGTTCCTGGTCGAGGCCAGCGAGCTGCGCAACTTCGGCGCGGACCAGATCTTCCTCGAAGACCTGCACACGGGCAACTTCGTGGACCTGCGCCAGCAGCCCAGCTACGCCTTCGCCGCCAACGCCGGCAACAGCCCCGACCGCTTCCTGCTGCACTTCCTGCGCGGCGTGGTGACGGACCTGCCCGAGGCCCAAGGCGCCGAACCCAGCATCTTCTCGAACGAGCGCTCGGTTTACGTCTCGGTGCCCGCAACGGCCAGCAAGCAAGGCAGCATCAGCATCCACAGCCTGCTGGGCCAGACCCTGCACACCGAGCAGCTCCAGGGCCGCGACATGGTCCGCGTGGACCTGGGCGTGGTCTCGGGCCTGTACCTGGTCCGCCTGCAAACCCAGGACGGCGTGTTCAGCAAGACGGTGTTCATCGAGTAACCGCAGGGGCCGCGCATGTATGGGGCCGCGGATGTAGAGACGCGATTAATCGCGTCTCTACATCCGCGGTTTTCGCGGCCCCCCGCGTTTTCCCGATCAGCGTTTATTTCCCGTGGAACCTGTCGGCTGGCCAATTCGACGGATTGCTGACGATGTAATCCGAAATGCGTTGGTATTCGGCATCATTGCGGATGATGCGGTCGTGGAAACGGGATTGCCAGGCGAAATCGGCACGGATTTTCCGCATTTCGAACGAGCAGCGCCCTTTGTACCATCGGATGATGCGGGAAACGTTTTCGTTCAGCATCGGGTTTTTGTTTCCGGCAAATCCGCCCGGTTCTACCAACCGAGAAGAATCCGGCGAATGCCGATCGTCGCCAGGACGCGCAACGTCGCCGGGACGCGGGCCGTCGCCAGGACGCGGGCCGTCGCCGGGACGCGGGCCGTCGCCAGGACGCGGGCCGTCGCCAGGACGCGTCCCGTCGCCGGGACGCGGACCGTCGCCGGGACGCGAACCGTCGCCGGGACGCGGACCGTCGCCGGGACGCGGATGTAGAGACGCGATTAATCGCGTCTCTACATCCGCGTCCCCCGGGTCATCCGCGTCCCCCGCGTCATGCGCGGCCAACGGATCATGCGCGGCCAACGGATCATGCGCGGCCCCCGCGGCGGGTTTGTCCAGGATCAAAATTCCATGCACGTGGTTGGGCATGACCACGAAATCGCCGAGTTCGGCGTAAGGGAACCGCGTGGGGATTTCATGCCAGAGGGCCTCGGCCAGCGTGCCGAGCGGGGTCGCGGCCAGGCGGTCGTGGACGATTTCGCCAAAGAAGTGCTCCATCCCTTGGGTGCAGAAGGTGATGAAATAGGCTCCGTTCCAGCCGTAGTCCCACCATTGGGCACGGGCGGAGGCGATGCGGAATTTGTTTTTGAATTTTCCATTCATGAAAATCCATCCTTTGGATTGTGAAGCAGTCCGCGCCTAGGGGTTGAAATCGGGGAAATTGTCGCGGAGCATGGCCAGGTATTCGGCGCCGGGGGCGAAGTGCAGGCGCAGGTTGTCGCCGATGGGTTGGCGCAGGGTATCGGGCAAGTCGCTGTTCCACAGAGAGATGAGATTGCGGACCAGTTGCAGTTTGTTGAGGCGGCTGTCGAGCAGGTCGGGGCGGTTAAGGCCGTAGAGCTGGATGCTGGCCGTGCCGCGGGGCGAGCGCCGTGCGGGCGTGGCGGTGGCGGCCTGGAAGCGGATGTGGTCCTCGATGCAGGGCTCGTCGGGGCGCAGCAGCAGGGGGCGCTCGGGGTCGATGCTCTGGCGGTGGTCGAGGGCCCGGCGGGCGGGGTCCTCCAGGGGGAAGAGGTCCTTTTTGAAATGCTGGTTGCAGATCTGGCAGGAAAAGAAGAGGTTTTCCCAGCGGTAGGCCAGCCAGTAGTAGCCGGGGCGGATGGTGTGCCCATCGGGGCTTTGGCGGACGGCTCCCTTGGGGCGGAAGTGCTCGATGTCGCCGTGGGCCACGTGCTTGACCTTGGCCTCGCAGAAGCAGCATTTTCCGTGTTGGGCTTCGATGAGGGCCTGCTTGATGAGCGGGTGGCCATAGAGCTTGTTCTGGAACTGGAACTTGCGCTTGCCCGACTGGTAGTCGTGGGGGGCGGCCAGGTAGAGGCGCTTGAGCTCGCGGGAGGCCAGCTCGAGGGGGTCTTTGCCCGTGTTTTCGCTAAGGTCGGGAGCGCGGCCCGCTTTGTCCACCGAGACCATCGGCTTCAGGCTTTGGGTCGGTTCAGGTGCAGGGCGGCCTCGCGGATGAGCCTCATGGCCTCGATGTCCTCGGGGCTTTGGCCCATGGGCAGGCTGTCGAGGCGCTGGTCGAGGTCATGGGCCTCCTGGCGCTTGAGCTCGGGGTCGCGGGCGAAGTCGAGCTCGAGCTCGGCCTTGCGCTTGAGCAGGCGCTCGACCTCGACGGGCCGGACGCTGTCGAGGCCGAAGAGGTGGCTGATGAGGATCTGGTCCACGCGCCAGCCGCGGATGTCCACGGGGTCGCGCTCGGCCACGACGCCCTCGGGGGTCTTGCGCAGCAGCACGATGCCCGCGTCGGCGGCCGACTGGGCGATGAAGGGGCTGTGGGTGCTGATGATGAACTGCGTCTGGCTGAAGACCTTGCAGAGGGCCTCGAGGATGCCGCGCTGCCAGCGGGGGTGCATGAAGATGTCCATCTCGTCCACCATGCAGACGGCCGGCTCGCGGGTGAAGTCGTCCGAGTCGGGGTAAGCCTCGGAGAGCCGCTGGAGGAAGTGCCCGACCCAGCCGATGATGGACTGGAAGCCCTGGCTGGCCAGGTCGAGCGAGATGCCCTCGGGGTTGTACTGGGTGCTGATCCAGACCTGGTCCTGGTTGCGCTTCTTGCGGAAGAGGACCTTCTGGAAGACGGTCTTCTCGCCAAGGATTTCGGAGAACACCTCGAAGGATCGGCGGATGACGCGCTCCTCGCGCGAGGCGCCGTTTCCGAAGGGTCCCTGCTCCAGGGCCCTCTTGTAGAGGTAGATGATCCACTCGCTGACCTTGCCCAGGCCCGCCTGTCCGGTGTTGTTGATGAGCGGGGCCAGGTCGTTGACGTTGGCCCGCTCGAGGTTCTCCTGGAGGTAGCGGTCGGGCTTCTGGGCCGAGCGGTTCTGGGTGAAGCCGATGAGCAGCGAGCGGGTGTCGTGGCCGCTGAGCACGGGGAAATGGTTGAGGGCCACCACTTGGGTATCCTCGATGCCCTCGGGCAGGAGCAGCAGGGTGCTGCTCAGGGCCTGGCCCTGGAGGCGGTAGCGCAGGGTGATGCGGCCCTTTTCGCGGCGGATGAAGTTCTCTTGCAGCCCCTCGATGCGCAGGAGGTCCTCGACCTGCTCCAGGCGGATGTTCTGGTGGTCGTGGCCGACCAGGGCCAGGGCGATGGCGCGGATGAGGGTGGTCTTCCCGGTTCCGTTGAGGCCGACCAGGCAGGTGAGCTGGGGGTGGAGCTGGACTTCGAGGTGCTTGTAGTGGCCGATGTTCTCGAGCTCGAGGCTTTCGAGGACGACCTTGGCCTTTTCGGGGGAAAGCTGTTTCTTGAGCTTGGCCTCGAGCTCTTCCACGGTGTGGTAGTACTCGGCCCGCTGCCCGAGCGACTCGACCCAGGGCCGGTGCGGGCCGAGGGCGCCGCGGTGGAAGAGCACGGAGGGGCTACCGGCCAGGGCGCGGGTCCAGTGCTCGAGGGCCGGGCGGTTCTGGTCGTCGATGGTGCCGCAGACGAGCAGGACCTGGCTTCCTTCGGCAAGCTGCCGGAGCTGCTCGGTGTGGGTCAGGAACATGGGCTCGGGCAGGTTCCATTCCTGGCATTTCTGGCGCAGGAGCTGGCGCTGTCGCTCCACCTGGCCTCGGGGGAAGTTGATGTGGAAGTTGGCCCGGCCGTGGGTCCAGCTCCGGAAGTAGGCCCGGATGGCGTCGAGGCCGGCGGCGGCCACGTCCATCTGCGGGTGTCGCAGCGGGTTGGACTGAAGGTGCAGGCTCTTGAGCTGGGGCATGGCCCAGGCCAGGGCCTCGGGCAGCTCGTCGATGTAGTTCTTCGCGAGCCAGAGCTGGCGCAGGCTGGGCAGGCGCAGCAGCGGCTCGGGGAATTGCGTGAAGAGGTTGCCGCTCAGGTGCAGCTCGCGCAACTGCTTGAGGCGGCCGAGGGAGGCGGGCAGTTCGGTCAGGCTGTTCTGGCCCAGGATGAGCACCTGGAGCTCGGCAAGCTCGTGCAGCCAGTCGGGCAGGGCCACCAGGTCGTTGTGCGAAAGCACGAGCACGCGCAGCTTGCGCAACTGGGCGACCCAGTCGGGCACGCGGTGCAGGCCCAGGTGGCTGAGGTTCAGCCGGATGGCCGAAAGGAAGGGGCTGGGGTCGAAGTCCTCGAGCAGGCTGGCTTGTCGGATGAACAGCGTCTTGGAGCGGTTCCACTTCAGGGGGTCGTGCATGGCGCGGCGGGTTGAGGCGTTGGCGCCGCGGCCTTGGCTTTCCGGCCAGAAAAGCGTAAGTTCGCGGTGGATTCCAAATTTAAGCGATTCCCCGCCAAAAGGCTCCATACCGGGTCTTTTTTTTGGGCGGGCGTCGCCAAGCCTAGCGGCCGAGGCTGGCCATCGTACCTTGTTCCCTGGAACCGGGAGCCCGGCCGTTCGCGAGGGGGACAGTTCTCAACAAGTGCCGCTTTTTCTTCAGGAGGCGGTTTGGCCAAGTTCCCACAGCGGATCGGGCCGCGCCCCCCACCGGGGCGCGGCCTCTTTTTTTGGGCCTGGTCAGAACCAGCGCACGAGGTAGTCGTCGAACTCGGCCCCCCGCGCCAGCTCGCGCAGGTAGCGCACCTCCACCCGCTCGACGCCGGGAGCCTTGCGCACCAGGCCCTCGAGCAGGCCGAACTGCAGGCTGCGGTTGAAGGTCTGGGTGCGGCGCATCACCTGGCTGTTGGGCTCGGGCGAGTCGAGCATCTCCCAGCCGCGGCCCTTGTCGTCGTGGATGAGCGAGCTGGCCGCCAAGACCAGGCCGTCCAGGATCTCCAGGGGCTCGGCCTCGGCGCTGATGATGCCGTTCTCGACCAGCGAGCCGTGGACCGTGTCGCCCACGTTTCGCCCGATCTTGACGATCAGGTCGCGGCCGAGCTGGTCTTCCATGTACTGGCACATCGCGTTGTAGTGCTCTATCGGGGCCAGCCCGTAGGGGTTCGCCAGGTCAATTCCCTGGCAGATCTTCAGCATCTCGGCCTTGGCCTGCGGAAAAGGCTCGGCCTCGCGCAGCACGTCGAGGTAGAAGGCCACCAGCAGGGTGACGTTCTCGGTAGATTGGTCCATCGGCTTTCCTTTTGTTGAATTGGGCGGCCAATTTACAAAAGCTCTCGAAAAGCACCGAATCCGGGAAGTGGAAAATCGCGGGGCATGACAAAACTTGCATCCCTGGCGCGGCGCCGGCCCGGTCCCGGGCTGGGCATGGGCGGTGAAATCCCCGCCCCCACCCCAGCATAACATCAAAAAAACATCGCCAACCCTAGGATTCCTGGGACAATAAGGAAATAAGGTTGAGTCCAGTATAAAAACCATTATTTGTATTTTTCTATCTGTAACCAATTGATAATCAAAGAAAATTTTTGAAAGCGAATTTTGAAATGACCTTTTTAGAGCGCGCCCATTTTTGTCCTTGGAGGGGATTTGTCCACGAAAGGCACGAAGGGCACGAATTTTTTTTGAAATCAAAAATAGAGAGGATGAGTGGGACAGCGATTTGCAAGGAAAAACCATATGCGATAAGCAAGACTGGGTCCAGTATAAAAACCTTTATTTGCATTTTTCTATTTATAACCAATTGATAATCAAAGATAATTTTTGAAAGCGAATTTTAGAAGTGATCTTTTTAGACCGCGCTCAAGGTTGTATTCAACACTTGTTAGAATTTCTACTAAGGTTTTATCGGAGATAGACCGACAAGACCTTATTTCTGGGTAAAACCTTAGTAGGGAGACAATTGTCGGAATCAAAACAACCTTATTTCCCTATTTTGCCCCATGAACTTGCAACGTAAAATGGATGAAAAATTCGATGAGCTGGCCTATTTTCGCGGGGCTCGAAAAACAATGGATGCGAGGACATACGCTAATCTTCTATTTTCACGCCGCAAGCACACAAGCGAAAACGGAAAGCCGATGCCGTCGAAGAAGTAGGCACCCCCAACCCAAGACCGAAATGGAAACCATCTATCAATCCCAATTCGCGAAGCACGCCTACGACAGGGCGACGAAAACCTTGTATTCCGACTGGTACAAGGAAACGGCCAGCATGACGGCCGAAGATTTCAAGAGCGAAATGCGCGAATGGCTGCACGTTTTCCGAAAGTGCAGGCCTTGGCACTTGTACGACAATTGCGTGGCCTTCAGCTACCCCATCGTGCCCGAGGAGCAAAGCTGGATGGCCAATCTGCTGAACGCGGAATGGATAGCCCTGGGCTTGAAAAAATATGCCCACATGGTCCCTGGGGAAATGATCACCGAACTGTCTGTCGAACAATTGTTTGATGAATTCTTCCAAATGAATTTGAAAGACCAGTTCCCCATCATGAACTTTTCGGACAAAGACCTGGCGATCCAATGGTTGCACGAGGGCCACTGAAATAGGCGGCCGAATGGGGCTCGCCTCGGGGCCGCAGGCTTGGGCGCCGGTAGAAACATTGGGCGCGGCTTGCTCTTTTTGCTAAATTGGCGGCCTCGAAACCAACCAGAAAGACCCGCGCCATGCCCCAGAAAGTGATTGACACCATCCGCCAGACGCCCAAGACGCTTTTTTCGTTCGAGCTGCTTCCGCCGCTCAAGGGCAAGGACATCGACGGCCTCTACGCGACCATCGACCGGCTCGTGGAGTTCAAGCCGCCGTTCATCAACATCACCTACCACCGCGAGGAAGTGGTTTACCAGCCGCTCAAGAACGGGCTGATGCAGAAGAAGACCGTGCGGAAGCGGCCGGGCACGGTGGCCATCGCGGCGGCCATCCGCTACAAGTACGACATCCCCGTGGTGCCGCACATGATCTGCGGGGGCTTCAGCCGCGAGGAGACCGAGAACGCCCTGCTGGACCTGCACTTCCTGGGCATCGACAACGTGCTGGCCCTGCGGGGCGACCCGGCCAAGTCGGAGCGCGGATTCGTGCCCGACCCGGGAGGCAACCGCTACGCGGTGGAGCTGGTGCGCCAGATCATGGACCTGAACCGGGGCAAGTACCTCGACCCCGAGCTGGTCAACACCCACCCGACGCGCTTCTCGGTGGGCGTGGCGGGCTACCCCGAAAAGCACATCGAGGCGCCCAACCCCGAGCAGGACCTGGCCTACCTCAAGGAAAAGGTGGACGCCGGGGCCGACTACATCGTCACTCAGCTCTTCTTCGACAACGCGAAGTACTTCGACTTCGTGCGGCGCTGCCGCGAGGCGGGCATCGAGGTGCCCATCATCCCCGGCCTCAAGCCCATCGCCACGCAGGGGCACCTCAGCCTCTTGCCGCAGGTCTTCAACATCGACATCCCGCAGGAGCTGGCCCGGGCCGTCATGGCCTGCAAGAACAGCGCCGAGGTCATGCAGGTGGGCGTCGAGTGGGCCATCCAGCAATCGCGCGAGCTGGTCCAGTTCGGCGCGCCCGTCATCCACTTCTACACCATGGGCAAGGCCGACAACGTGCGGCAGATCGCCCAGGCCGTCTTCTGAAATCCAACCAACACCTCCAAAAGCCCGACATGAGCCCCCAAAAGCCGCCCTCCGACATCGCCCGCGCCTACCGCACCGAATACGAAAAAGGCCAGATCGACGAAGGCCAGTTGCCCGAATCGCCCTGGACCCTGTTCGAGCGCTGGTTCCAGGAGGCCTACCAGAGCGGCGATGAGTTCTCGAACGCCTTCACGCTCGGGACGGTGGACGCCCAGGGCCAGCCGCACGCGCGGGTGGTGCTCATGCGGGGCTACGACCCGTCGGGCCTGGTGTTCTACACGAACTACAACGGCCGCAAAGGCTCGCAGATCGGCCAGAACGACAGGGTCTCGGCGCATTTCCTGTGGCAGCGTCAGGAAAGGCAGTTCTGCCTGCTGGGCAGGGCCGTGCGCCTGGACGCCGCGGCCTCGGACGCCTACTTCGCCTCGCGGCCGCGGACGAGCCAGATCGGCGCCTGGGCCTCGCCCCAGAGCCAGCCGATCGAGGGCCGCGCCGTGCTGGAGCGGCTCTACCAGGAACAGGTGGAACGCTTCGAGGGCCAGGCGGTTCCTCGCCCCGAATATTGGGGCGGCTACCGCGTCGAGCCGAGCAGCATCGAGTTCTGGCAGGGGCGCCACAGCCGCCTGCACGACCGCTTCCTCTGCCTGCCCGGCCCAACGGGCTGGACCTGGCAGCGCCTGGCGCCTTGAGGGGCTAAGGCCAAGTTGCTGTCAAGAGTGACAAATACAAATCGTCAGCATCCTGCGAAATTTGGAAGATTCCGGGCGAATCCCGAAGGGGTGGCATTGTCTCGCCCATCCTCCCGATGGGAATAATTTCACCCCTTCGGGGTTCTCTTCTTGGGCATGGATCCGCTTCCTACAATCATTGCACCCCTTCGGGGTTGGGCGAGGCTTCAAGGCAATCCATCACGTTTGAAAGCGACTTGGTCTAAGGCTCAGTGGCCCAGCACCATGCGCGAGAACTCCTCGGTCTGCTCGGGCGTCGGGGCGGGGTTGAGCAGGATGGTGCCGTCGGGGGCTATCCAGTAGGCGTGCGGCATCTGCTTGACGCCCCAAAGCTCGCCGGTGTTGGCGGTCTCGGCGCCGTCGTAGAGGTGCGCGCCAGGCGGGTTGAGGCCGCGGCTCCAGGCTTCCCACCCGCGGATGTTGTTGTCGAGGCAGACGCTCACCACCAGCAGGTCCTGCGCGGGGTTCTCGCGCAGGAAGGCCTCGAGCCTTTGCAACTGGTTTTGGCACGGGACGCACCAGATGGACCAGAAGTAGAGGTAAACGCGCTTGCCGCGGGCGAGCTCCGAAAAGCGCTGCATCTGGCCGCGGGCGTCGGGCAGGCTGAAGTCGGGGGCCGGGCGGCCGGGCTGCACCCGCAGGGCCTCCTGGCTGAGCCACTCGATGAGCTCGCGGTGCCGCGGGTAGGGGCAGGTGGCCAGGAAATCCTCGACCAGCGAGGCGTAGCGGGGCGAGTAGTCCTCGAGGCCGGCCCGGAGGATGGAGGTGCAGACGCTGTAGGCGGGCAGCCCCTGGAGGTTGCCTCGGGTGAAGTTGTAGAGCTCGACCAGGTACTGCTCCTGGGGCATGGCGCGGGTGTCGTTGCCGCGGGAAAGCTCGTAGGGCAGGTAGTAGAACAGGAACTCGAGGTAGCTCTCGCTCAAGAAGGGCAGCGCCGTCTGCGGATTGAGGCGGTAGAGGAACTGGAAGTAGCTGTCTTCGAGCTCGTTGCCGTGGTAGGTGTATTTGCCGGCGTAGGCGTAGCGGGCAATGGCGTCCTGGAAGAGGATCTGCTCGCGCTGGTAGGCCAGGAATCCGCGGCTGGGCTTGGAGCGGCGGGCCTGGCGGTCGAGGAAGTCGAGCTGGCGGGCAAGGAGCGAGTCGGCCAGCAGGCTGAACTCGTGGGGCTGGAGCTGGGCCATGCGGCTTTCGAGGGTGAAGTGGGCGGGGCTGTCGGTATCCTCGAAGGCGAGGATCCATGCGGCCAGGAAGCTGTTGTTGCCCCGGCTGGAGCGCTTGCCGCGGTAGCGGAGCGACTCGTCGAATCGCTCGAGGTCGGCGCGGAGCTCCAGTTGGTCACCCGGTTCGAGGAAGAGGCGGGTCTGCTGGTTTCCGGCCTCGAAGTAGGCCTCGACGGGCCGATCGAGCGGGAACTCCATCTCGAACCGGCCATGCCCATCGACGTTGGCGCGCCAGATGGTGGGCTCGGCGTCGAGCTCGGAGGTGAAGTAGCGGACGATGGCCTGCGAAGCCTCGAGCCTGTCCAACTGGCCCGAAATCCGGACCTGGCCCTGCGCGCCAGCCGCCGCCAAGAGCGTCCAGAAGTTGAGGATCAAGAGAAAGCGGAAGGCTTTTGATACGGCTGGCATTGTTTTTCGTTTTGATGGGGTGGAGCCCCGACGACTCGCCCGGGCCTCGCGAGGGCAAAGGTAAGCGAATTTCGGCCTTGGGCTCGCGCCGGCGGCCAACGGGTGCAACTTGGGCGATCCGAACTTGTCTTTGCCAGAAACCCCTTTGCCCTTCACTTCCAAGCCCATCCTCAACCCCCTGATTCCCAATCCGCCATGAAAACCCTTCGACCGCTTTTGATCCTGCTCCTTTTGTCCACGGGCTGCGCAATGGACAGCGTACTCCTGCTCGACGATGGCAATTTCGCGAGCGAGAGCCGCGAACTGCCCGCCTTCAGCCGCCTCGACCACGGGCTTGCCGCGACGGTCTTCCTGAGCCAAGGCCCGAACCGCGAAGTGGTGCTGCAAGGCGGCGACAAGGTTCTGCCGCACATCGAGACCTACGTTGTGGGCGACGTGCTGATGCTGAGCTCGAACGCGAACATCCCGCCAGGCTCGGACCCGATCAACATCTACATCACCCTGCCCGAGGTGGCCGGGCTCAAGGTCTCGGGCAGTGGCAGCATCAGCAACCTGACGGCCATCGAGTCCGGCCAGATCGAGCTGATCGTCAGCGGCTCGGGCGACATCAACCTGAGCGGGCTTTTCGCCCCGGTGGTCAGCGCCATCGTGCCGGGCTCGGGCGAGATCTTCTTCTCGCGGCCCGACGACGAGCTGCTGCGCAGCCAGCAGGTCTCGCATTTCATCGACATCAGCGGCTCGGGCCGCGTGGCCGCCTTCGCGAGCACCTGCCACTACGCGCGGGTGGACATCAGCGGCTCGGGCAATGCCGAAGTTTACACCTACGACGAGCTGGAGGTGGGCATCTCCGGCTCGGGCAACCTCTATTACAAGGGCTACCCGACCATCAGCAGCAGCCTGACCGGCTCGGGGCGGATCTTTCCGGTGAACTGACCGGGCCGGCCAGGGGAGGCGGGCCAGGCGCCAAGGCGCGACAAGGCGGCCAAAAGGCAAGGGCCGTCGCGCAAAAATCGTATCTTTGGCCACCTGAAAACTTTACATCCGCATGAAAAAGAACCCACAACGCCCCTTCCGCGCTTCCACGGCCCTGCTGGCCCTGGCCCTGGCCCTGCCCTTTGGGGCGCAGGCCCAGACGGACGAAGCCATCCGAACCTTCCGCGGCCACCTGGGCCCCGTACACGACTTCGACTTCGAGGCCGGCGGAGGCAAGTTCGCCAGCGTCTCGGATTCCGTGGTGTGGGTATGGAACTTCCAGACCGGACGCGTTGTCGAGCAACTGCCCTGCCCGGGCGGGACCCTCCGTGCGGTCGATTTCCATCCCAGCCAGCCGGGCCTCCTGGCCACCGGCGGCGACAACAAGGCCCTGGTGGTCTGGGACCTGGCCAAGAGCAACAAGGCCCCC
>JAIFMG010000006.1:36958-42629 GCA_020048645.1 Bacteroidota bacterium
CCGCCGAGGAGCCACGCCGCCCGCCCAGTACCTGGCCGACGTGCCCACCCGCGTCACCGGCCTGCGCTTCTCGAACGACGGGCGCCGCCTCTACTCGTCGCAGTTCGACAACAGCCTGCGCGAGTGGACCCGGGCCGACTCCAGCAACAGCCGGACCATCGAAGCCCACCAGTGGGTCATCAACTGCCTGGAAACCAGCAACGACGGCCTCTACCTGCTCACCGCCAGCGGCGACAAGACCTTCAAGATCTGGAGCGCCAGCACCGGCACGCTCATCCGCTCGTTCGAGGGCCACTGGGCCGGAGTCGAAGCCGCCGCCTTCGACCGCGACGCCTCCCGCGTGGCCTCCGCCTCGCTCGACAGCACCGTGAAGGTCTGGAAGCAGAGCGGCGAGCCGCTGCGCACCTACCGCCCCCGCACCCAGGTCCGCGCCCTGGCCTTCTCGCCCGATGGCAAGTACCTGGCCACCGGCGGCACCGACGGCCTCCTCCGCCTCTGGGACCTCGACTCGCCCTCCGACACCGCCGTTGCCACCTTCCGCGGACACAGCCGGGCCATCAACGCCCTGGCCTTCACCCCCGACGGCCAGAACATCCTCACGGCCAGCGACGACGCCACCCTCAAGCTCTGGAAAATCGGCGGACTGGAGGCCCGCCTGCGCTACTCCAAGGAAATCGCCACCGCCGTCAGCCGCCTCGGCGCCCCGCAAGGCGAGTTCGAGACTACCGAGGCCTACAACCGCCGCATGGCCGAGACCGACCTGCGCATCCAGCAGATCTACGCCGAATACGAGGAGAAGCACCGCCAGCAGCGCCGCCAGGACAGCCTGGCCGCCATCGACAAGATCCGCGTCTCGCTCACCAAGGTCACACGCGCCCAGGTGCCCGGCCTCCGGGTCGATTCCATCGGCCGCTACGACCCCGACCGCCAGAGCTTCGTGGTCCGCATCAACGGCCAGGTCGGCAATCTCGACGTGCCCATCGACCAGGCGCCCGGCTTCAAGGCCAAGTACCAGCAGGCCGTGGTCAGCGCCGACCGCCAGCTCGACCTCGACGGCAAGACCCTGGTGATCTTCAACATCAAGGTCAAGCACCCCGACCTCCAGCAGTTCTACCCCTTCGGCACCCAGCGCACGCCTTATTACCAGGAGCCGGAGCCCGAACCGGTGCAGCCCGAACAGCCCCAGCGCCCGCAACCCGAGGACGACCCCTTCTACAACCCCGACGCCAAGGGCTGATTTCCGGCTCCGTGCCGTCCTTGCCCATCCATCCGCCCCCCGAGCCGCGCGCCCGGGGGGCGGCTTTTTCTTTGGGCGGATGCCGCTGGCCTGCCTTTTGCGCCTTGGGCGACAGCATCGCATCCCAAACCCTTCCGAACATGAAACGAGAACTTCTCCTGAGCCTGGCCCTTTGGCTGGGCCTGCTCGGCGGCCCCGCGCTGGCCCAGCATCCCATCTGGACCATCGGCACCGCCCTGCCCATGCCCGAGCGCACCCTGCGCGTCTCGGCCTTCCAGCCCAGCGCCTACGCTCTGGGCCACGGCATCGAGCTGGCCGCGCATCCGCTGGCCTTTCCCGTGCTGCCCCACGCCAGCCTCAAGAAGAACTGGCGCAACAAGGACATCTTCCTGGCCTCGCGCCACGCCCTCTTCTTCCCCACCCTGGCCCTGCGCATGGCCCTGAACGACGGCTTCCCCGACCTGATGCCCGACACCTCCTTCACCCAAGCCGACGTGCCCGCCGTCCTGGGCATCACCAACGAGTTCCTGGCCAGCACCTGGCTGCGCAAGGGCACCAACTGCGCCCCGCCCAACCACCTGCTCACCCTCAAGCTCGGCCTACAATTGGGCACGCCCAAGGACACGATGTCCCCGCTGCTCGAGCGCCCTTTCCTCTTCCCCCGCACGGCCATCAACCAGGGCCAGCCCCTCTGGTACGTCGGCCTCGACCTCGACGGCAACCTCAACACCTACCTCAACTACGCCATCGACCTCGAGTTCCTCTCGGTGGGCTGGAAGCCCGGATTCTGGGCCATCGAGCACAAGGCCCTGCTGGTCTGGCCCATCGGCCTGAGCTCCACCATCGCCCTGGGGTACAAGGTCTCCTACGGGACCTACCCCACCCGACAGCAGAACTTCGGCGTCTTTCCGCTGGTGGACTTCATCTGGCACACCCGCTTCAAGGCCAAGCGGCGGGCCGGAGAGGTGGGCTGAGTTAACAAAGCATAATTCGCGGCCTTCAAAAGGTCCTGAAATTGAACGCGGAAGCGCCCGCGAGGCACCATTTGTTTATGAAATCCCAATGGCGGCACAAGCTTTGTTAAGTTCGCCAGGGCGCTATTGCGGGTGAATTTCAGCCCGCTATCTTTGTCCCATCATTCAAGCCAAACATTTTCATCCATAACCCAACCAAACCTCCAGCACCATGAAATTCAAAGCACTCTTCTCATTCGCGGCCCTCTTGGCCTTCCTGCTCGGCTCGTTCACCAACGCCGACGCGCAACAACTGAAAATCAAGAACGGCAGTTCTTACGACATCGAGTACATCTACGTCAGCTCGTCCACCGACTCTTCTTGGGGCGACGACCGCCTGGGCAGCGGCAACATCAAGCTCATCGACGAGGACGGCGACGAGTGCATCATGTTCGAGATTTGGCTCGACTCCAAAGTCACCTGGAACATCAACAACGACGAGCTGCTCGAGTGCATGGGCTACTGATTCCCATCAGCCAAAACCATGACCGCGAGGCTGTCCCGACTGGGGCAGCCTCTTTTTTTGGCTTCTCTAAACGAGTGTGGGCAAGGCAAAAAGCATTGATCCGGGCACAACGAAGTCTTCCGGTCAAGATGCAGATGACCGCCTTGATGGTATCTGTTTTCCTTTAGCCCCTGGCTTTGGCGGCCTGGAAGAGCGAGTTGAAGCCCTCGAGTATCCCGTTGGTGATACGGTTTTCCGCCCAGTTGACGACGCAAGCCCAATGCCCTCTGATGGCCCTAGCCACCTCGACGACCTGTGGAATCCTGCTGTGGGTGGCACACTCGCGATAACGAAAACAGGCTGGCGGCGGTGGTTTGGGGTGTGCTTTTTGCGAAGCGTAGCGAAGCAAAAACGCACCCCAAGCCACTGACGACCAGCCTGATGTGCTTGTTTTTATTTATTCTGCCATTTAGTTTCATCATATCCAATTAGATATGTTGATATTTCAAAGGTCTTATTTTTAATTTGAATTGTTTCTTTTCCTTCTTTTACTATTTCGGAATAATTTGCTTCCTTGGGACAAAAAACAAGATAAACCCCCTGTTTTAATCCTAAACTATCACAATAATAGGCTAATTGATTTTTTCCTGTTAAAAATTGTTTTTCATAGTAATATATTTTTGTTTCAATTAGATATTCCTCCGAATTTACATTAATTATCAAATCACTTTTCCCTAATCCGGTATCCGCTTCTCTGTAACTTTTCCCTCCTACAACCTGTAAAAATGCTTGGATGTAAGTTTCAAAACTGTAAATCAATGCACTTTCTTTTATTGATTTATAGTCTCCATTTTCATCTTTTGTTCTAAAAACATTAAATCCACGTCTCTTGGTATATTCTCGATATCCGCTAATTAGCTTATCTAATTTTAAATTATTGTTGTTGTCAAAATATTCTTTCACTATAAAACTTCTAAGAATATTCGCTTTTTCACCATTTGTGTAAGGGTAGAAAGCTTTATATAATCGCTTTTTGTAAAACGGAACCCAAAATGTTACAAATCCATTCTCATCCTTTTTGATTAATCCGTTAGTATGTAATGATTTTATACTTTCTCTGTCAATTTCAAATGGGATTTCATCTTCTGTAAAAAGAAGTCGTTCAACAAAATTACGTTGTTCTTTTGCTTTGTTAAGGATATTTGAAAAATTCTTATCAATGGCTTCTGTTAAATACCAATCTTCCACTTTTAAATAATCTATATAATCAATTCTTTTTTTTTCTTGATTATCCTCAACCAGTTTCTTGGCAAAACCATTTACAAGTCCAGGTTGATTAGCAGTGATTTCAGATATTTTTAATTTTACTTTTTTATCGAATAATTGTTTTGTTTCGGTTTCGTGCTGTTGCAAAAGTTCAAAAACCTCGTTATCAGTAAAATATGGCACATTTAAATTATCAGCAACATTAAACGGACTTGCATTATCGCTAACCACACCTACAATGTTTGAAACACCTATCAAAATTACACTTTTTAAACAATGTGTTTCTCTTGAATGATAAGCATTTCTTATTGAATGTAGAAAGTCTCCAAAATATTCTTTGTTTACACCTTCGACTTCGTCAATTATTAAAACGCACTTTCGGTCTTTAATCTCGGATATTAATCTAAATATTTGAGAAATTTCGTTCTCAGATGTAAAATCCAAATTCCAGAACTTTTTAATATCCGCTGTTAAAGCATATAAAAAGTTTTTGATTGATGTGTTTTTATAATTCTCAAAATTAATATGAGCAATTTTATAATCTAACTTTTTTAATTCTTCTGCAAGTTGTATGAAATATGTACTTTTCCCAGTTTGGCGTGGTGCCCAAATCGTAAAATATCTTTCATCTTTTACCAATTCAATACCTTTTCCTATTAAATCGGTTCTTATTATTGTATAATGCTTTTTCGGAATATTTGGTCCTGATGTGTTAAATTTTTTCATATGTACTGAAATTAAATTCTATCTGTTGCAAAGATACTTACTTGTAATCAAATATAAATATTTCTTTGTATAAATGTTATAGTTTTAGTGTTCTTCGAAATAATATTCATCTTCACTGCAGTTCTTAATACTTCATTGCTGAATTAGTTTTAATTGCACATAACGAAAAAAAATTGCTGCCGTTTTTTATTTTTTGGGCTTGTGTTGCGCCTGCGGCAAGCCCAAAAAATAAAAAATGGCCGGTCAATTGTATGTTATGCTTTTTATTCTTTTACGCATCTTACATAGCATCCATACGCTTTTAGATTACTATACAAAGAAGGTGGTAAATCCAAATATAATGTTAATCCATATGCTTGATCATTTTCTAAACTTTCATACTCTGTTGAAGTCCAAAATTTTGTTTGTTCCAGAATATTTTCACAAGTTCCTGTTATATTAGTAAATCCACCTCCAATTGCATTAAATCCTGTTTCATTTGTTCCAGAATGTAAATTTGATTTTTCCCATAATTCTTTGCTTTTTAGTGCAACAGCATATTCTTCAAAGTTTGTAGTTGTGTAATTTAGTAATTTTTCAAAATCACTTTGAGTAGGAATTCTCCATCCATCAGGTGCAATACCACGAGGATCGTTTATAGCATACCAATTATATAATTTTCCATAAATTTTACCCTTACCTTCATCAAATGAATAGTAACACCAAACTGGTGTTTTGTCTTGATATGATGCTTTATACCATGCATCAACATTCGTTGCTTGTGGAATAGGGTCTCCATTGTTGAATGTTTCTACGTTTAGATTTTCTGACATCCAAGTTTGGTCGCCGATTTTTACTTCTTTAATTCCACCACCACCACAAGACAGAATAAAAATACTAATTGTTAATAAAAATAATTGTTCTATTCCTTAAAGATGTGATTTGGCTGTAATGTGTTGTAATTCTTGTAGGTTTCGAATGTGTTTCTGTGCCTTGGATATGCTC